>JBEKLS010000094.1:0-17913 GCA_050010075.1 Binatus sp. (SeqCode)
TCGCGCGCGACGCTCGCTTCATCGTGATGATAGACGACGTGCAGCGAGCCGGTCGGTCGATACGGCAACGCGGCGGCGTCGAGGATCTCATTCCAGATTTGACGGCTGCGCGTTGCTGTCTGATGCACGACGCCGGCCTTTTGCCCGATCGGCCAGATCATGCCGAAGTTGCGCACCGACGCTCCCTGTGCGCGAGGCGTGCGCTCGAAGACCACGACCGATCGCCCCCGTTTTGCCGCAAAGTAAGCATGCGCGAGGCCGACGATTCCGGCGCCGACGATCGCCACGTCCGCTTTTCGATTCAAGCTCATCCCAACTGCAACCCCACAGCAATAGCACTTGACGCAAGCCGGGTCAGTTCCTAAAACGGCAAATAACAGCGGGCCAAGGGGAGAACATTATGCCCGGTGCTACCTACGACATAGTGACTGTCGGTGGTGGTCTCGGCGGATCGGCGTTGGCGAAAGCGATGGCCGAACGCGGCGCGCGGTGAGTATCTGAATCCGTGGGGCGTCGCCGAGCTGAAGCGGCTCGGTCTCGATGAACCCTTCGAAGCGGCGCATGCGAATGAAGCGCCCTGGGTAGTCGGATTCGGTCCCGATCGGGAACTGGTTTCCTCGACGCCGCAGGGATTGCCGGCTCTGAGCTTTTCTCATCCGGTGATGCAGGAAGCGTTGCTCATCGCTGCTGCAGAATCGGGCGCCGAGATTCGTCGCGGCGCCAAAGTGAAATCGATCACGCCCGGCGCGTCTCCCGTAGTCGAATTCGAGTCGGGCGGCGCAAACGAATCGGTTTCGGCGCGGCTTGTCGTTGGTGCCGACGGCCGATCCTCCAACGTTCGCAAGTGGGGCGGCTTCGAAGTCAGCCGCGATCGAGATCGACTGATGATCGCGGGAGTGATGTTGGAGGGTGGCAGCAGTTACCATGAGGATGCCGCCTACTTCATGTTCAACCCGCCGATTTCACAAGCATCATTTATCGTGCCGCAGGGCGATCGCCGCTTTCGCGCATATCTTGCTTATCGATGCGACTCTGAGCTGCGAATGCAAGGACCGGACTCTCTGCCGCGCTTCATCGATGAGGCCATCCGATCCGGAATGCCGACCGATTTTTTCGCAGGCGCTGAAGCTGTCGGGCCATTGGCCTCCTTCAACGGGGCAGACACCTGGGTCGCGCAACCCTATGACGCAGGTATCGCGCTGGTCGGCGATGCCGCAGCCGCCACCGATCCATGTTGGGGACAGGGACTGTCGCTCACGCTCCGCGACATCCGCGTGCTGCGAGATTTTTTGCTCGCGGATGAGGATTGGGATCACGTCGTTTTTCTACGATCGCGGTGAACAGGCAGGTGCGCGCCGGGCGAGAGCGATGCCGCTGATCGCCGAAGATCCGACTCGGATTCCCGACTATCTCGCCAGCGGACCGGACCTGCCGATGGACGAAGCAGTCAGGCGGCGCTTCTTCGGCGAGGAGTGACCCGATGTCCTACGCATCGGAGATCCGGAACTTGCGCCTCGGTCTTCGCCGACGTCGCTACTTCCGCGCGACAATTGCCTGCGTCGTCATCGGTCCCGGAACCACTTTGAGCTCGATATCGCGAAAGCCGGCCGGTTCGAGCATCTGTTTGTACTCCGAGAGCGTGAAAGTGTCGCCCTCATGCGTCCAGATCAGCATGGTGAGCGCGAACATCAGCGCGAATCGTTCATGCTCGCGCCCCTCGTCGGGCACCAGGTCGATGATCACCAGCGTACCGCCTGGTGCCCCTGCCGCTGCGAGCCTGCGCGACAGCTCGATATTCTTTGCGATGCTGAAGTGATGGTAGATGTTGACCGCGAGCACCAGGTCGTAGCCGCTGCCGAGATCGTCGGCGAATATATCGCCGGGACGGAACTCGACTCTGTCTGCCACGCCGGCGTTGCGCGCGTTCACCTCTGCGTGCTTGAGCACACCCGGCCAGTCGACCTGCACGAGGCGCGCGCCGGGAAAACGCTTGAGCGCGCTGATCCCGTAAAATCCCGATCCGCACGCGATGTCGAGGATTTTCCTCGGCCCTTCACCGCCCCTGAACGACTCCGCCGCAATCTCCGCAACCACCGGCCCGACGGTCTGCGCCATCTGGCGCGTGCCGCGCGCAAAATCCTGCCAGAACGGATTGTCATCGGTCTCGGCGGATTGATCGAGCAGCGTGTGTCCTGCCTTGACGACCTCGGTGAGCCGGCCGTATTCGTTCCACAAAGCCCGGTTGCCAACGATTCCCGCCATCCCGCCGACATACGTCGGAGAACCTTTGACCAGCAGCGCCTGCGATAGCGGCGGCAGCGAGTAGCGTCCGCCGGATTTTCCGAGCACGTCCAGCGCCACCAGCGCGTCGCACAGGATTCGGGTTGAGCGCTCCGGCAGATGCTTGGCCGTGGCGATCTTCTCCGCGGTGTCGGCGCCGTTGGCGATGTGCGTGAAGATTTCGAGGTCGAGCGCCGCCTTCATCGCCGCCGCGCCCGTCGCTCCCTGCAAAATAGAAATCGGATTCGCGCCCGGCCGCGCAACAGTGTTCTCGTTCGCCATCTTTTTCTCTCTCCTGGTTTGCTTCGGCGAGATTTCCGTAAGCCGCAAAGTATTTCAAGCGCGCCACGTCAGCAGATCGTCGGCAAATCGGCGCATCAGGCGGGCAAGCTGCTGAAGGTCTTGCTTGCTCCAGTCGGCTAGCAGCATCGACGCGAGGCGTTCACGCGCTGCGTCCAAAGCGTCCGTCATCGCGCGCCCTTTGGCCGTGATGGTCGCTTCGCGCACTCGCTTGTCGCCTTTGGATGCGCGGCGCGCGACGAGTCTCAAGCTTTCGAGCTTTGCCACCTGGCGGCTGACGGTCGTGTAATCCCGCCCCACGCCGTCCGCCAGTTCGCCGACACCGATCGGCCCTTTTCGCTCGATGCCGACCAGTAGCGGGAACAGCGCGCGGTCGAGCGCGATGCCGGCTTCGCGGATAAGCGCCGTGTCGCGCTGCGGCCGGTTCATCATCCCGATCAAGTCGATGAGGGTATGGTGCAGATGGCGAATCTCTTTGTTCATGACGCGGTATTATGTGTATAATACACATAATTGAATTGAAATGCAGGAGCTCCTGGAATGAAAAAGCAGTTTACCTCCGAGGTTCTCATCGCCGGCGCGGGAGCCGCCGGCTTGACGTTGGCAATAGATCTGGCCCGCCGCAACGTCGCGTTTCGCTTGATCGACAAACTGCCCAGCCCGTTCGCGGGATCGCGCGGCAAGGGCATACAGCCGCGCAGCCAGGAAGTGTTCGAGGATCTTGGCGTCATCGACCGGCTCGTGGCCGTCGGCGGAACCTATCCGCCGCAGCGCGAATACCGGGACGACGGCAGCTATGAAGACTCGCCGTTGACGGAACAACATGAACCCACGCCGGACGAGCCTTATCTCATCGCGCTGATGGTGCCGCAGTTCCTGACCGAAGCGATCCTGCGCGAGCGCCTCGCGGAGCTCGGCCACCGTCCGCATTTCGGCTGCGAGCTGACGGCGTTCGAGCAGGACGCCGACGGAGTGACTGCTCATGTCGTTACCGCTGACGGCGAGGAGACCGTGCGCGCTAGCTATCTCGTCGGCATGGACGGGGGCAGGAGCTACGTGCGCCACGAGCTGAACATCGAATTCCCAGGCAAGACGCTGGGCGTTCGGGCCGTGGTCGCGGACGTTCGGCTCGAGGGCCTCGGCACCGACGCGTGGCATCGGTTCAACGAAGGCTCGATGGGAACGCAGACGTCATTCTGTCCGCTGCGCGGGACCGACATGTTCCAGTTGCAAGCGCCGATCCCGATGGAGGGCGACATCGATCTTTCCCCCGAAGGGCTGACGGCATGGGCGGCCGCGCGCACCGGCCGAACGGACATAGTGATTCGCGAAGTCCTGTGGGCTTCCGCCTTCAACATGAACGCACGCATGGCCGACAAGTACCAGGTCGGCCGCGTCTTCATTGGCGGCGACGCCGCGCACATCCATCCGCCGACGGGAGGGCAGGGGCTCAACACGAGCGTGCAGGACGCGTACAACCTTGGTTGGAAGCTCGCGGCCGTAATCAACGGCGCGCCGGAGAAACTGCTCGCGACATACGAGGAGGAGCGGCGCCCGATCGCGGCGGAGATGCTCGGCCTCTCGACCAAACTGCTGCAAGCCGCCAAGGATCGTGCTGGTAGGAGGCGCGGTCGCGAGACGCATCAGCTCGATCTGGGCTATCCCCAATCGAGCCTGTCGCTCAACCAACCGGCTCGCTCCCCGGAGCGCGTGATCGCGGGGGACCGCGCGCCGGACGCTCCTGTGAGAGGCGCGGCGGGGCAACCGACGCGGCTCTTCAAGCTGTTCCAGGGACCGCACTGGACATTGCTCGGCTACCAGGTCGATCGCGAGGCGATCGCGCCGCGCCGCAACTTGCACATCCACACGGTCGGCGTCCGCGGCGACATCATCGACCAGAGCGGCCACCTTCGCGATGCCTACAGCCTCTCGGCCTGCGAATGGGTACTGGTCCGACCCGACGGCTATATAGGAGCGATCGTATCGTCCGGCGAGTTGGCAGCACTGCGTCGATATCTGGACGACGTCGGCATCGCCGCATAGCGCATCGGGATCGTTGAACGCCGGTTCGGGTTGACGGTATGTAACCTGAGTATGCGGCGATTCAGCCTCAAGCTCCCGCTCGTGTTCGCGGCGCTCGTTGCGGTGCTCGCCGCCGCGCAAAAAGCGGAGAGCACCGACCTGACGACCCCATCATTCCTCGTGGCCACGCGCGATTTGCAGGATCCGAACTTTGCGAAGTCTGTCGTCCTGATGGTGCCGTCGGCCGAGCCGCCGCTGCTGGTCGGCGTCATCATTAATACTCCTGGCAAGCAGCGCCTTCAGGATGTGTTCCCGCAAGCACCGCAACTCAAGGGCGACGGCGAAACGGTGTACCTCGGTGGGCCGGTGGACGCCGACGAGGCGTCGGTCGTCTTTCGCGCGTCGTCGGCAATTGGATCCTCGACCAGGGTTTTAGGGGATACCTACTTCGCCAGCGGCCACGACGCCGTCGCTGCGGTCCTGAAAGATCCGCGAATAACGGACCTGCGCGTCGTTTTGGGCAAGGCCCAGTGGCTGCGCGACCAGCTCTACGGCGAAGTGATGGCGGGTGCGTGGTACATCGTGCCGGCCAAATCGGACCTCGTGTTCGGCGATCCGAAGGATTTGTGGTCGACGCTGGTCAAGGGCGGTGACCTGGAGGAGGCGGAAGTGCCGCCGGGCACCCCGCTGAATTTGCCTTACAGGCGCTTCGATGCTACAAACTGGCAGCGTCTAATCATACCCAACCGGTTAGGAACGCCGTTGCCCAAGCCCGCAGTAACTTCTCAAGGGGACCACATCAATGGCACGCATCAAGGAACGTAGCTTCGGCCAGGTACTTCGCGATCGCCGACGCCAGCTCGACCTGACGCAGGAGGAGGTCGCGCGCCGGATCAAGACGTCGACCCCTTACATCGGGCACCTCGAATCCGCCAAGCGCCATCCGTCGGACAAGATCGTTACCAAGTTGGCCGAAGTGCTGGGCCTTGACCGGCGCGAACTGTTCTTCCTCGCCAACCCGCGTGCGCATGCGATTCTCAACCCCGAGCCCGGCAGCGATGCAAAGTCGGCATGGGAAGATTTCCGCAAGGACGATCAGATCAGGCGCATCCACAACATCACGGGCGACGAAATGGAAATGCTCGAGCGGGTCGCGCTGCTCGGCGACGTGCGCTCGCCGCGGGACTTCATCTATATCCTCAACACCGTCCGCCACGCTGTCGGCAGGTAGAGTTCAGATCGTCTTCCGAAAGGCGTCAGCCGGCGTCACCCGCATCGCGCCCAGCACCGGAATCAAGGCACTCAGCACACTGATCGCAATCGCCGCGGACAGCGCCTCGAGCGCGGCGCCGTAAGTCACCGTCAGGTAGCCCGCGCTCTCCAGCACCGATCGCAGCGTGGTGCCGTTGCCGAACTGCCATAGCGCCAGCCCGCATCCAAGCGCGCCGCCCGCGGTCCCGATCAACGCGCACTCGCCCAACAGAATCCGCGCCACGTACAGCGGCGCAAAGCCCAGCGCGCGCAAGACCGCGACGTCGCGCAGCCGCTCGCGCACAATCATCGACATCGAATTGGCGGCGATCAGAAAAATCGTCAATGCAATCACCGCGGACACTGCCGAGACGATGTCGCGGATATCGCCGACCGTGGACATCAGGCCCGAGACCGCTTCGCTCTCGGTCATCGACGCAGTTTCGAAGTCGGAGTTGTGAAACGCGCTGTCGATTTCATGAATGACTGACGGCACGTGGGCGGCCGCGTCGACCCGCGTCACCAGGAATCCTGCGGGATGCTTCTCTTCGGGAATTCCAATCGCCTTTTCCGCGTCGACGAGGTAGTCGCGCCGGAACATGAAAAAATTGGGATAATTGTCCGCCGGAATCTCGCCGACCAGGGTGAACCGGATATCGAGCCGGTTGGAATCGCCGCGCAGCGTCACTACGTCGCCGACTTTCCAGCCATGCTTGTGCATCAGCAGGCGCCCCGCGACCGCGGCGGTACGATTGTTCGAGAATTGTTCGAGCACCTCCGGCGAAAGATCGTAATCGGGATAGAGGAGCGCCACTTTGTCCGCATCGAGCGCGAACGCCTGCACTGTTTCCGAGGCGTTCTGATAGCTCGCGCGCAGCACGACCATCGGCGTGCAGGCGACGACGCCGGGGATTTTTTCGATCGTCCTGCAATCGCGCGCCGGCACCCCAAGGTAGCGCCCGTCGGCGTTGTAGGAATACACGCGCAGAGTCTCCGAGGTCCTCTTGAGGATCATGTCGATCGATCCGGGTATCGCGGCTAGCACGGTGAAGATGAAAGTCGCGACCGCGAACGTGAGCATCGTCAGAATCGAGCGCCGCGGCTGTCGAATCAGGTAGCGGAAGACGAGATGGAGTGTCTGCATCCGCGTCAGGCCTCGCGCAATGACTCGACGATCGACAGATGCGCCGCGCGCCACGCCGGCAACAGTCCGCCGGCGATTCCAATCAGCAGGGCCGCCACGATTCCGCCCCACAGCGCGCTCAAAGTGAAGACCGACGAGAAAACGACGGCGCCGACGCTCATCAGCCGATGATTGAGGCCGGCCGCTATCCCCAGCGCCACCGCCAGCAGATCGCCGACGATGCCGCCGGCCACGGCGAGAATAATGCTCTCGACCAGAAAGCACGTCAGCACCGATCCGCGGCTGAAGCCCAGCGTGCGCAGCACTCCGACTTCCCGCGTGCGCCGCGCCACCGCCGCATACATCGTGTTCATGCCGCCGAAGGCCGCGCCCGTTCCCACGATCAAGCCGACGATCAGCACCAGCTCGCGCAGGCGGTCGGCGACCTTGGCCTGCTCGGCAAAAAACTCGCGCTCGCTCATCGCGTCGACGGTCAACCGCGCATCCTGGGTGAGCGCGTCGCGAAACGCGTCTTCAGTGCCCGGCTTCAGCACGACGTGAAACGACGAGTACCCATTCTCGAAGCGCGCATCCTGCTGCAGGACGTCGATGTCGGTCCAGAGTTCCGACTCGAGCGCGCTGCCGCGATCGGCAAAAATTCCGACGATCGTCCAGGTGCGCCGGCCGTATCTGAAGGTCGTGCCCACGCTCAGCTCGGGGAATCGCGCCGCCTGCTTTTGTCCTATCGCCATCTCGTCGCGACCCGGCGCCGGCCACCGCCCCTGTATCAGCCTTAGCCCGCGACGCATCTTGTATGCGATCGGCGACACGCCGCGCAGCGACGCCGGCTTGAACTGAATCGCCGGCCGTTTCACCGCGGCGTTGAACGGCACCACCATCTCGGGAGAAAACAGCACGGCGCCCGACGCGTCAGTCGCAATCTCCGGCCGCGTCCGCAATATGTCCGCCTGCTCGCGAGGAATATAGCTCTCGCCTTCCGACACGGTGCCACGGCTCAGCACGATCCAATGCCCCGGCTCTCCCACCAGCTCGAGGCTGCGTCGCAGCCCGCTGACGAAGCTGAGCAGGATCACGACCACCATCACGACCAGCGCGATGCCCAGCGCGGTCATCAGCGAAGTTGTGCGCCGCACCATCAGACTTCGAAGGTTGTAGGTTATCGGGATAGCAGCCATTCACGACCGGACCGAAATCTGCCGCCAGCCGAAATCCACTCGTCCCGGCTGTCGCTGGCGTGTTCGCGCCCGGGCGCAACTCTACAAGTCTACGCCCGCAGTATGCAAGAAGTAGTAATGAAAGTTGTCTAGTAGTTTATAGCGGCCTATCAGCCAGTTGCCTCCGCTACGCGCGCGATACGCCCGAGATCCGGACCGTCCCCGCTGCTACTCCCTGGCGTCCGTCCCACCGACTCTTCCAGCACGCCCCAGTACGTGCGCGTCAGATGAGCGCCTTCGCGAAATCCGGGCTTGGTCAGCAACAGCTCGTGAAGCTCAGGCAGCCGATAGAACGGCACGCTCGGAAAAAAATGATGCTCGATATGAAAGTTCACGTTCTTGGGCGCCAGGAAAATCCGCTCGAGCCAGGTCGCCTCTGTCGTCCGCGTCAGCGGGTATTCGCCGCCCTGCGGTTCGTCGATCGCGTGATGCTCCGCGATACTGCGGATACGCATGATCAGTACCAGCCACGTGAACATCGGCACGATCCAGTACAGCGCGAAACTTCCGAGACCGCCGGCATAAGCGATGACGCCAAGCGCGGCCGCGTAAAATCCGTAGCGTAGCGCGAGAAATCCCGCCGGCACCGAATCCGCCGATGCGACCGACGCCGCCAGCTTGAGCATCGCGGGCGCGTTCAATCCGGTCACGTCCCGGACCAACGTTCTCGCGATATCGGGAATCGCCTGCGGAAATACCCACGCCGGATCGCCTTTTCTGCGCTTCAAGTCGGGGTCCTGAGCCGTATTCAAATATTTATGATGCGCAAAATGATTCTTGCGATACTGTCGCGCGGTAACCAGATGCGGCCACGCCAGCACCACTTCCGTCATCCAGTCGTTCAGCCGCCGATTGCGCAGCAGCCGGTAATGGACGCCGTCGTGCATCAGCACCAGCAGCGCGTGTTGCCGCGATCCGATAAACGCGACCGCGAAAACGTAGAGCGCCGGATGCCAGAAACGCTGGCACAGATAAATGGTAGCCGCGATCAATCCCCACTCTGCCAGTATGTGCAGGCATGCGAGCGCGGGCTTGACCGTCGACAGCTCACGCAACTCTTCCTTGCTGAGTTTGACGGGTACGTTGATGCCGATGTCGCCGTGGCGGCCCGGCTCCTGTGATGTCTCTACTGCTGATCCGTAATTCATTGTTCCCCTCGAGCACTTTGCACAATCCGATTCCGTTCGCGGACAGAATTTTGCGTCATTGCATCGACGCCGCGTTCTCTTCATGCACGGGCCGCGCAGCCGCCATCGGCGCATCGTCGTCCACAAACACCGGACGGCCACCCGCTGATCTTCCCTTCAGGAAATTCCTGAAACGCAGGACAGTGTGGTCTGGCGAGGCCTCGATTATCAGTTGCGAAAACACTCGCGTCAGTTTCGCGAGCGATTCGCCGCCCAGAATCATCGGCTGCGCCCAAATCGGCTCGCCCTTGAGCGTCTCCAGGTACGGGTACTCGACGGGCTCGCCCGCATTGACGAAGCCCGCCGCCCGGTAGAACGGAGTACCGTCAAACGGCTTGACCCCTAGGTAGGCCAGGATTGCCTTCGCATCGAGCAGCCCCGCCATGATCGCCGCTCCGGCCCGCGCCAGCGCGCCCGCCCCGATCGCGCACGACCACAGCTCGCTTATCTCCAGCACCGATCGCGGCGCCAGATGCGACAGGTCGGGCTGCGGGCAGGTCTGCGGAAACATTTCGAGGTCATGCATCACCAGCCCGGCGATCATTCGCTCGGCCGGGTCGCCGTCGTTTTCAAACAGCGCGTAAAGATTGCCGAAAGTCAGATGAATTCTGGCCAGGCGCGAGCGCGGGCGCTCTTTGAAGCCGGCGCCGTGTTTCGCCCGAATCTGCTCGGTGCGCGCGGCGAAAATCCTTCGTTCGGTTTCGGTGGACAGCAAACGTAGTTCCATTAGGTAGCTCCTTTTTCAGTCTTGAATTCGTGGCGAGGCCTATCTTGATTTACATAGGCGCGTTCTGACACTCTGAAGCGCAGGAAAGCGGGGGTGAACGCGGCACTTTGTAACTCCGCTGCGGGGGATAAAACGGCTTACACGCCGATGGTGGTGGTTGAAAATTGGTCGTCAAACCCTTACTCCGAGGTTAGAAATACGCCAATTTGTAGTGCTAGCGGGTTTTACACAGGAAGGGGTTGTGGACGCAACGCGCTATAGCCTCACAAAAGGGGAAATCGACCGGTTGTTGCCTAACTAGCATTAAATCTGTACTTTTGGTTATAATTTGCCATTGAGGCGATTTGACCCATGACTGTTAAAAAACGTATCTCGCGAATGGTCGGACTGACCAAGGACATTGTCAGCACTGCCAAAACCGCTTCGAACGAACGCGAACGGGCGCATCCCACTCGGGCGGACGAGATCCAGCGGCTTTGGAATCGCGACTACGGCCATGCCCTGCGCGGATGTCTCAGCCGGGCAGAAGTGCGCGAAATCGCCGCCGAGGGCAAGCGCAAGGCCTGGCCGCATCTGAACGACTCGCCCGTGCGCCTCGGTTCGAATCGGGAATTTGCCGAGCGCGCATCGTCGCTGGGCGCTGATTTCCGAATCGCCCGGATGCCGTGGAAGTCGGGGCTGGCCGTGTTCGGCTTTTACCTCGGCAAGGATTCCGGCCTGGAAAAGCGTCCGCTCATCTGCCTCAACGGCGCTCATCATCCGGCCGCGGTCGCCGTCGCGTTCCTGCACGAAGTAGGGCATCACGTCACTGCCGATCTCTTCTCCACGCGCAACGACCTGGTCCAGCTTTCGCGCCAGACCGGATACGAAGCGCACCTCTGCGACCCGCGCGAGCTCTCGGCCGACGTACTCGTGAGCCTCGGGATTTACCCTCACGAGATGGCGGTGAGATTGTTCGACGCACCTCCAGCCAGGAAGGGCGCATCATGCGCCGAATCTCTGGCCGGCGAACATGCCGTCCGCGGCCTCGCCAACCGCTACGGCCTCGATCTCAGCAATCTGCCGAAGCAGCAGAGAGTCCAGTACCAGGCCGGCCTCGTCTACTACACGAAACTGCGCCAGGCTCTGCTAGCAGAATACGGCCTCTAGATCTTTCTCTTTCCTAATACCGGCTGCCGGGGGTCACCTCCTTCCCAGGGGAGTGTGAAAACCCATGGGGAGCTTCACATAACATAAAGTAGCCTCCTGTTCCTACCTCTGCGACGTGGTGAGTCCCAGCGCCGCCCGCAACTTCCCTTTTAAAATGTGAATCAGCTTGTCTTCCCAGCACACATAATTGTCGGGTACGTCGAGCACCACGACTTTCTCCGCATGCGCGTCGCCGAAGCGGTCGCGAATATGCCGCCTATGCGCCTCCTCCATCACGCAGATCACGTCGGCTTCCTCGACCAATTCCCGGCTCACCTGGTTCTTCGCCCACGGCTCGGTACCCGCTGACGTAACCCACATCGGCGCGCACATTTCCGCGAGCACCATCGCGGCCGTCGGGCTGCGATCCTTATTCCCGGTGCAAACCATCAACACCTTCTTCATGATCGACAGGCTACGCCAACCCCAGCTCTTTCAGCGGCCCTCGATCCGACACCGGCCCTCGCGAGGTGCCCGGCGTCAGCTTGATCGATCCGGGCGTACGCTCGAGCGCATCGACCAAATCGATCGACTTCGCATGCTCCTTCAGCGCCGGAATTATCTCCTGCGCGATCAGCCGCATGCTGGTCTGACGATCCTCATTCGGCACCGGCCCCTGCACGCTGAATATAACCAGCGCACCCGGCCGCAGCACGGTCAGGATTGCCTTTAGTTTTGGCAACACCGATTTCGGGCTGCCGATCACCAGGTTCAGCGTCTTCTGCGCCTTCTGATAACCGGGCATCAGCTTCTGCCGCACTGCCTCGGGATCGATCACCTGCTCTTCGGCATGCCCGCGCATTTTGTCGCCGCTGATTCCGAGCCAACTGCCTTGCGGCTGCTTGGCGAGCTTGCGAATCGCCTCTTTCGAGTTGTATCCCGGCGGCAGCGTATGCTCGGGGCGGGCGAATGAGTTCTGGCCGCCGCCAAACAGGAAGCCCTTGCCAAGTTCCTGCGCCTTATCTTCAGTCTCGGCCACGAAGGTCGGCAGCACGTAGCCGAAATTTTCCGATCCCGCCACGTATCCATGTTTGGCCGCTTCGTCTGCGTAGTAATCCCACAAGTCGCAGGTGGGGCCGAGCGAGGTGCCCAGGCCAAAATATGGATACGCCTTCTCCGCGCACCATCGCACCGTCTCGGGGCTGAGCGTCCCCGGTATCCACATGGGAGGATGCGGTTTCTGATACGGCAGCGCCCACGGATTCACGTGGCGGTAGTGAAAATGCTTGCCCTCGTAGCGCCACGGTCCCGGCCGCGTCCACGCCTGCACGATAAAATCGTGCGCCTCCTCGAACAGCTCGCGATTGTACGACGGGTTCGCGTTGTTGAAGAACTGCTCGCTGCCCGCGCCGCGCACCCATCCCGTGATCATGCGTCCGCGCGAGATCAGATCGATCTCCGCCAGCTCTTCAGCCATCCGCAGCGGATGCTTTATCACCGGCAGCGGGTTGCCTATCAGCAGGATGCGCGCCTTCTTGGTCAGACGCGCCAGGATGCCGGCCTCGACGTTCATCACGCTTCCCATACAGAACGGATTGCCATGATGCTCGTTCAACCCGATTATGTCGAAGCCGAGTTCTTCGGCGTATAAATTCTCGTCGATGAAATAGTTGTAGTCTTCGGCCGCGCGCTCGCGATCGAAGTAGCTGTTCGAGACTGCGAAATGCCCGCCGTTGCGCAGTATCGCTTCCTCGGGTACCCAGCGCGCCGGACGTTCGGTGAAATATCCTACTTTCATAATGGCTCCTGCGAGTTGCTACGCACTGAGAAAACGACTGACTATTTTCACAAACTCAGTTGAGTCTTCAATTTCGGGCCGATGGCCAACCTTTTCGATCGTCGCCACCTGCGCTCCCGGTATCGCCTGCTTGTAGGCGTCGATACATCCGCGCGGGACGACGCCGTCGCTCGTTCCCCACACCAGCAGGGTCGGAGTTTTGGTGCCGCGCAGCAGATGCGGCAGCGCGGGATTGTGCATGTACGGTTCCCATCCGATTCGCGCCGACTCCGCGCGCGCATCCTCGAACGCCTCGAACTGCTCCGGCGTCATCTCGCCGCCGTACAGCTTGAGAAACTCAGGCGTGCCAGCGGGATCCGCAACGGTAGCCCGCAAATGCGTGCGCATAGTGATCGGAAAAATATCCAGGATCTCGCCTGCGGCCGGCTTAATTCCCATCGGCGCGACCAGGATCATCTTCGAGAAGATTCGCGGATCGGCCGCAACCATCTCGGCCGCAATAAATCCTCCGGCCGAATAGCCGATGACGTCGACCGGATCGAGCTTCAACTCACGCACGACTTGCGAATAAAATCCCGCCAGGTCGCGAAAATTCATTATCCAGTCCAGCTTCGGTGTCTTGCCGTATCCCGGCTGCAGCGGAATGAACAGCGTCCGGTCATGCGCAATCGTCTCGTTCCACGTCATCCAGCCGGGATAGCCAAGCTCGTCGTGAAAAATCAGCAGCGGCTTCCCCGACCCGCCCTTGACGATGGCCAGCTGAGCCCCCGCAACGTTAATCGTCTCCTCAGAAGTTTTGATCACAGCATCTCTCCCGTCTGTCTCCTCTCCCTGCAAGAGAGAGGATGAAGTGAGGGTCCTTGTCCAGCGCGCCATTTTGCGCGCGACTCAAGATTCCGCCTACCGCACACGAATTGGATACCGCAGTGCGTATGAACTGTACAAACGATCAGCCTGCGGATCTTACGGCGCCTCGCTGACTATCCAGTTCACCCGGTCATCGTCAGGAACTATCAGCTTAACCAGCGCCTGCACGCCGGGGTCGTCGATCCGAATCAAACCGAATCAGCACCAACGTTCCGGTCACCATTCCAGCGCAGGGGGCCTCCTAAAAAATCCGGTCTCCTTTTCCCCGCAGGAAGTGCCCGCTCCTTTCCGGTTCCCCTTCCACCAGGGGAAGGGTTAGGGGTTGGGTCGCTCGCATCCTTCGCGACGCCCGCATCATCATTGTCTCGCCGACCCGCCGCACTGAGGTTTGGCCGATACCGCCACTATTAATTCGCGCGGCCAATCGCGATACTCGGCCATCGCAAGGCGGGGATTTCGATGCGATGCGCGAAATGCGGGACTGAAAGCACCACCGGCAAAAAGTTCTGCGCGGAATGCGGCACGCCACTCTCCAGTCGCTGCGCAAAGTGCGGAGCCGACAACAGTCCGACAGCAAAGTTCTGCGAAGACTGCGGCGCGCCTCTGGTGACAGCCGCTGCCTCGCCAGAGAAATCGAATCATTCGCCGATTCGAGTAGTCGATACCCCTGCCTCTGAAATCTCGAGGGCGAGCGCAAGACCGTCACCGCGCTGTTCGCGGACATCAAAGGCTCGACCGAGCTCGAGCAGGATCTCGATCCCGAGGAAGCGCGCGTGATCGTCGCGCTCTTCGGCGCGCCCGTCGCGCACGAGGACCATCCGCAACGCGCGCTCTACGCCGCCCTGCGCATGCAGGAAGAGCTGCGACGCTACTCAACGAAGCTGGTCGCCGAGGGCGGCAATCCGCTGCAATGCCGCGTCGGCGTCAACACCGGCGAGGTAGTAGTGCGGTCAATCGCAACCGGCGGCGGACACACTGAGTACACTCCCATCGGCCATACCACCAATCTCGCCTCCCGCATGCAGGCAGTCGCGCCGATTGGATCGATCGCGGTCGCCGAACCGACGCGCAAGTTGTGCGAGGGCTACTTCGCACTCAAGCCGATGGGACCGACGAGGATTAAGGGCCTGTCGGAACCAGTCAACGTCTATGAGGTCACCGGCCTCGGGCCGTTGCGCACGCGTCTGCAGCGTTCGGCCGGCCGCGGACTGACCAGGTTCGTCGGGCGCGAGCGCGAGATGGAGGCGCTCAGGCAGGCCGCCGACCAGGCAAAGGCCGGCCACGGCCAGATCGTCGCCGCGATGGCGGAAGCGGGCACCGGGAAATCGCGGCTGTACTTCGAATTTAAAGCGACTTCGCAATCGGGCTGGATGGTGCTCGAGGCGTTCTCAGTCTCGCACGGCAAGGCCAGTGCATATCTGCCGCTGCTCGACTTGCTTCACAGCTATTTCAAAATCGTCGGCGAGGACGATCAGCGAACGCGGCGAGAGAAGCTAACCGGCCGCATTCTCGCGCTCGACCGCTCGATGGAGGATACGCTGCCGTACCTGTTCGGCCTCGAGGGAATCGTGGAAGGCGAGGATCCGCTGGTGCAGATGGACGGGCAGGTTAAGAAGCGGCGGACGCTCGAGGCGATTAAACGGATTCTTTTGCGCGAGTCGCTCAATCAGCCGTTGATGCTGATCTTCGAGGACTTGCATTGGATCGACGAGGCGACGCAGGAGTTCCTGAATCTGCTCGCCGACTCACTGGGCACCGCGAAGATTCTGCTGTTGGTGAACTACCGCCCTGAGTATTCGCATCAGTGGAATAGCAAGACTTACTACACGCAACTGCGGCTCGATCCGCTGGGCAGGGAGAGCGCCGAGGCGATGCTGTCGGCCCTGCTCGGCGACAGCACTGCAGTCGCACCGCTCAAGCGCCTGATCGTCGAGAAAACCGAGGGCAATCCGTTCTTCATGGAAGAGACGGTGCAGGTCCTGCTCGATGAGGGGGCGCTGGTCCGCGATGGCGGCTCCGCCAGGCTCACGCGGCCACTTGGCGATCTGAAGATTCCGCCGACGGTACAGGGGATTCTGGCGGCGCGTATCGATCGGTTGCCCGTCGATGCGAAGGACCTGTTGCAGACGCTGGCGGTCATCGGCCGTGAATTTTCGCTGTCGTTGATTCGTGCGGTGGTTCCGAAATCGGAGGACGAACTCAGCCGCATGCTCGATGACCTGCAACTGGGCGAGTTCATTTACGAGCAACCGGCCACTGGCGGTATCGAATACATCTTCAAACACGCCCTCACGCAGGAGGTCTCCCACAACTCGATACTGCAGGAGCGGCGCAAGCTTTTGCACGAGCGTATCGGGCGCGCAATCGAGCAACTCTACCGGAGCTCAATCGACGATCATCTCGACGAACTGGCCCATCATTACAGCCGCAGCGGAAATTCCGCGAAGGCACTCGACTATCTCGAAAGCGCAGGTCTCCGAGCCGTTCGGCGACTGGCGTACGGCGAGGCGATGCGGAACCTGGCCGCGGCCTTGGAATTACTTGAACGCACGTCATCTACCCCCGAGCGGGACCGGCGCGAATTCGCGCTCCAAACCAGCCTTGGTCCCGCGCTGATGGCCACCAAAGGGTGGGCGGCGCCGGAAACCGAGAGGGCCTATCTTCGCGCCGAGCTGCTTGCCGAGACAGGAGCCACGCCCGAGCAGCAGTTCGCGCTACTGGTTGGATTGTTTGGACTGCTCTACGTCGGCGGCAACTTGAGCGAAGCCCGCGAACGGCAGAAGCCGATCTGGGATTTCGTCGATCGCCACCCCGATCCGGTTTTCCTTCTCGAGGCGATCCATCATGACTGGTCGGTGGCGCTTTCCGCAGGTGAACTGGAGTCCTCGCAACGCCACGTCGAGCGCGGGCTCGACCTGTTCGAGTCGAAGCTTCGTTCGGCTGCCGTCCCGCTCTACAGCGCTCATCATCCGGCCGTGTGCGGTCATGCATGGGACGCGCAGCTGTCATGGCTGCGCGGTCGTCCCGATGCGGCGCGGCGATGCGCTGAGCGGGCCGTTTCACTTGCGAATGAACTTGAAGACGCCAATTCGGCAGCTTTCGCCTTGTACGTGACGGCACTCGTTCATCACATGACGCGGGAACCGAAGCTTGCGCTGGAAATCGCCGGAGCCGCGATAGACAAAGCGGAGGACGTGGGGTTCCTCTACGTTCTGCGCCATGCGCGAGTTATCAAAGGCTGGGCCCTGACCGAGCTTGGAAGAGCGGAGGAGGGAGTAGGGCAGATAAGCGAAGAAACCGATGCGCTCTCGGCCAACGGCGAGGAGTTGTGGCTCACGCTCTGTCTCGCGACTCTCGCCGACGCCTGCCTGAGAGCCGGACGAATCGAGCATGGTTTGAAGGCAATCGGCGACGCCCTCGAACTGGTCCGTCGCAGCGGCGAATGTTTCTGGGAAGCGGAAATTGATCGTCTTCGCGGCGAGTTGCTCCTGGCTCAGAGCCCTTCCGATCCCGCTTTGGCGAGAGCATCGGTCGAGCACGCGCTCAAGAAGGCCCGACAGCAGGGGGCGAAATCGCTCGAACTGCGCGCGACGACCTCTCTCGCGCGAATGCTGAAGAGTACCGACCGCCGCAACGAAGCGCGCACGATGCTCGCCGAAATCTACAACTGGTTCACCGAAGGCTTCGACACGCACGACCTCAAAGAGGCCAAATCCCTGCTCGACGACCTGAGCAATTAACGTAGAGAATCTTTTAAATCCGGTCCCCCTTCCACCAGGGGAAGGGGTTAGGGGTTAGGTCGCCCGCATCGTTCGCCACGCCCGCGTCACCATTTTCTCAGCTGGTCCGTGGCACTGAGTTTGTCCGTTACCCGCACTATTAATTCGCGCGGCCAATCGCGATACTCGGCCATCGCAAGGCGGGGATTTCGATGCGATGCTCGAAATGCGGGACTGAAAGCACCTTTAGCAGAATAGGCGACAGAGGATCGCAAT
>JBEKLS010000095.1:0-16712 GCA_050010075.1 Binatus sp. (SeqCode)
GCGGTGCAGGCCACATATTCACGGCACATCAAGCATGGACACGTATGGGGCAACTCCAAGTTCAAATCGACCATCACGACATAGATGGCTTTGCTTTGATTGGCAGCGGAACTGTTGCTGCCCTGAGTTCCTTGTTGCGAAGTCCACTGCCGGTAACTGAGCGGCTTCAACTCATCTACCGCGCTTGCGAAGCAAAAATGTTGGCTGAACGTGCGCCAGGAGTAGGAAAGGGGACTGTCCTAAGCGTGTTGGAGTGCAATCCGCCACAGTTTCACGTTGGAGAAAAATATATCATGCCGAATTGGGATTCATTTCGTGCGATCTGGCACGCAGAAGCACAACCTCCCACACCGCCAAGTGCTATCGAAATGCTTAGGCAGGCCAATGAAATTGCAGTCGATTGGGAAGAGATACGCCGTCGCAATGCGAAAAAATAAGCGCATGGGTTCTTGTGCATAGTCAATTTTTGAAAAGAAGAGCGCCTCAGTGCTCAGAAGTCGTTTGAGCGTATCGCGAGCTTAGGGGTTGGGTTCCCCACGCGCAGCAACTCCGCGCGCCGCCAATTCCAACGGCTTCAATATCCCAACCCCTGAAGTCACATAACGCGCGACCCGCGATAGCGCTGCCAAATCGCGCACGCCTGCTTCGATCTCCGGTGCGATCGCCAACTTCACTCCGCTCGGCAAATCGCGCGCAAACGCTGCCACCCGCTCGATTTCAGCGAGCGTGCGGTCGCGATACTGCTCGAAGTGATCGACCAGCCGGCCGACGCCGTTGGTCTCGGCGCCGTCTTTCGCCATCGACGCGCGCAACTCCGAAATCTCCGCCAGATGACCCAGCGGACGCCCGGCGGAATCCGCTATCGCTGACCAAGTTCGCTCGTCGAGGAACCGATTGATCACAATCGCCGATAGCTTCAGCCCCTCGGAGTCCATCTGAACAAGCAGCTCACGCGCCTGCCGGATGCGGTCGGGCTCCGCCGTCGTGACCATCACGAATTTCACGACCGGCGAATGCAGCAGCGCTTCGGTCTTATGCAGCCGGTCGACGATCGCGTCCATACTCTCCGCCATCGCGGCGAAAAAATCCGAAATGGTCGAGAGCACGTTGCCGCCGGCAAAGCGCTCGAGCTCGCGCACGACAAATCGCGCCGCCTCACTCGCCACCTTCATCGCAATCCGCCCGGCCGAGAGCGAGGGTGTGAACAGCCATCGCGCGGTGCGCGAATCGAGCAGGCGAATCATCCGCGCCGGCGTCTGCAGAAACTCGAACGAATGCGACGCGGGAGGAGTATCGACAACTTCAAGTTCAAAGGCCCCGGTCTGATGAAGATCGTAAAGGCGCTGCAGCGCGGCGAAGGCATCGGAGCCAGCGAACTCGGCCGTGAGGCTTTTGTAGAACGGATTGCTGAAGATTGCGCGGCGCGTCGCGGGGTCGGCGACAAAGCGCTCGATGATCGCGTCCCACGAGCCGCTGACGTCGAGCATCATCGCGGACAGCTGAAGGTGCGAGTCGAGGCCGGCCGCCGCGAGCTGGCGCGCGCCGATACGAGTCGGCTGGCCGCCCAGCCGCGCGAGGCCGAGCGCGTCGCGCAGCCGCTCCGACGGGTCGACGGTGATAACCGCCGTGTTGAGACCGGCGGATGCGCCGGCGAGCGCGAGCGCGGCAGCAATCGTGGTCTTACCGACGCCGCCGGTTCCAAGCAAAATCGGAATCGAGCCTTTGCTGAGCAGGTCTTTCAAGTATCGGCGCCTCTAACGGCAAAGATAGCAGGCGCATCGGCCAAGATGCATTCGAACCGTTAAAGCGGACTCTGTCACGAAAGCCAGCAGCCTCCGCAACGCCCAGGTCATTACACGTCGGCTAAAAGAAAAGGGAAGCTTGAGCCGGAGCTAGCAGTTTGCTACCGGAATACGACCGCGGGTGTTCAAAGAGGACCTTCGGGAAACCAGCTTGCTCTCGATCTTGCGGGAACGTTGAGCCGATGAAAAACCGATTCGCCTCGGTAATCTTTCCGGTTCTCGCTCTATTTCTGGTTTCGTTCGCGATATACGCGCCAGCGGCTCGCGCCCAGTCCTGGGGTGCGGCGGTGCTGCATTCCTTCGAGGGAGCCGACGGCTTCCAGCCTCAGGCCGGCGTGATCCAGGGCAGCGACGGCAACTTCTATGGCACCACTTCGGGAGGCGGCCCAAATCACCACGGCACCGTGTTCCAGCTCACGCCTGCGGGCACGCTGACCACTCTTTACTCGTTCTGCGGCCAGCCCGGTTGCGCCGACGGCGCAGATCCGCTAGCCGGGGTGATCCAGGGCAGCGACGGCAACTTCTACGGCACCACTTACTACGGCGGCACTGCCGGCAACGGCACCGTTTTCAAGGTCACGCCCGCGGGCACGCTGACCATCCTCTACTCGTTCTGCAGCGTGGTCGACCCTGGCACCGGCTATTGCGTCGATGGCGAGTGGCCCTACGCCGGCCTGACTCAGGGCAGCGACGGCAACTTCTATGGCACCACCGAGTACGGCGGCACGATTAACGGCGGCGTGGTTTTCAAAATCACACCTTCCGGCACGCTGACCACCCTGTACTCATTCTGCAGCGTGTCCGACCCTGGCTCGGATGATTATTGCCTCGACGGCGACAATCTTTACGGCGGCGTCATCCAGGGCAGCGACGGCAACTTCTATGGCACCACTCTTTGGGGCGGCACAAATGGGAGATTCTACGGCACGGTCTTCAGGATCGCATCTTCCGGCACGCTGACCACTGTTTACTCGTTCTGCAATCGGGCCGGTTGCCAGGACGGCGTGCGGCCTTATCCCGGCCTGATCCAGGGCAACGACGGCAGCTTCTATGGCACCACTCTGGCCGGCGGTGGGGAAGGGTACGGCACCGTGTTCAAGCTCACGCCTTCGGGCACGTTGACCACGCTCTACTCGTTCTGCAGCGTGGTCGACCACAGCACAGGCTATTGCGTCGACGGTCAGGCGGCTAACGGCGTGATCCAGGGAAGGGACGGCAACTTCTATGGCACCACTGAGTTTGGCGGACTGAATGGTGACGGCAGTGTGTTCCGAATCACGCCTTCGGGCACGCTGACCTTCCTCTATTTGTTCTGCAGTGTCTTCGACCCGAGCAATGACAATTGCCTCGACGGTAACTATCCGTACGCCGGCGTGATCCAGGCTAGCGACGGCAACTTCTATGGCACCACTGATGACGGCGGTGCCGATGGCAACGGCACGGTGTTCGAAGTGAGTCCGTCACTTCCGACGCCGAGCGCGACTCCTACTGCGACCGCAACCAGCACCGCGACGCCCACCGCAACGCCGACGAAGACGCCGAAGGCTACGCCGACGCCGGGTCACATCAAGGTGATCCCGGCCAAACTGACCTTGGAGGCGGAGCCGAATGCGACCGCCTCAGCCAGCATCACGATCGAAAACACGGGCGCGGGCCAGGTCACCGTGAACATCGGCGGGCCGAAGCATGCCCCGCCATTTTCAGAGTCCGGAGGCGGAAGCCAAACAATCGGCCCCGGTGATGACTACCAGCTGACGATTGTGTACTCGCCGACGAGCTCGACGACGAGAAAGGAGAAGAGCGATTCGATTAGGGTGGGGGCGACCGCTAACGACCCCAACCAGAAAGAGCCAATCGATGTGAAGCTCCAGGGCAAGGATTAGGCGGCGGTATCGCGCCTGATGCACCGTAATCCGATGCTGGCCTCGAGCTGCGCTGCGAGACAGCCGTTGTCATCGCGGGGCGTTAAGCTGTCTGCGGTGAGTTCGACGCCGCCGCTATCGAAGGTTAGAATCTGAAGCGGATGGCGTGGAGGTGGTTTGATGGAGCCGGAGACGGTTGTGGCGTTGCTTGTTCTGGGTGTTTTGTCGATTGCGGGGCTGGTCATCGTAATCGCGAAACTGCGCTCGCTTCCTGCAAATGATTCGTTCGCGCAATTGGCCGAGCGGCTCGACTCGATCGCGCGCAACCTCGATGAAAAATTGACGCAGACGCGCACCGACCTGGCTGGTCGCGTGCAGCAGGCGCAAGGCGATCTCAGCCTCGCGACCGCGGATCGATTGTCGGCGGGATTTCTCAATCTCAACGCGGAGCTGGAGAAGCAGCTTTCCGCCGGGCGGCAGGAGCAGGCGAATTCGCTCAAGCTGGAGATCGCGGCGCTGACCACGCAGACCCGCGAAAGCATCGAGGGCATTCGCTCGGACGTCGGCGACAAGCTGGCCGCGATCACGAATACGGTGCAGGTGAAGCTCGATCAGAATATCAAGGACGGCTTCGCGCAGTTCGAAAAAGTCCAGAATCATCTCAACGAAGCCCAAGAGCAGTTGAAAAATCTCGGGGTGATCGGCGCGTCGATTAACGACCTGAACAATCTGCTCAAAATGCCGCATCTGCGGGGACGCTTCGGCGAGCAGGGGCTCGAGCGCCTGCTCGAGGATTTTCTGCCGCGTCATATGTACGACCTGCAGGCGTCGCCCGGCGGCGAAGGTTCGGGACGCGCCGACGCGGTCATCAAGTTTCCCGACCGGATGCTGCCGATCGACGCGAAGTTTCCGCGCGAGCAGGTGCTGGCGCTGTTCGAGACCAACGATCCGAATGCGCTTGACGAGGCGCGCGTCGAGTTCGAGCGCGTGATGAAGGAGCAGGCCAAGCGAATCGCGACTTACATCAGGCCGGAGAGCGGCACCACCGACATGGCGCTGATGTATCTGCCGAGCGAGACGCTCTACATGGAAGCGGTGCTGAACGCCGAGCTGAGCGACTGGCTCAACAAACGGCGCGTGTACCCGGTTTCGCCGAACACGCTGATTGTGACGCTGCAGTCGATCCAGATGGTCTTCAAGATGTACGAGTACGCGAAGGGGCATGAGCGCGCGACCGAAGAGTTGAAGAAGGCGCAGAACTTGTTCGGGCATTTCGAGAATCAGTTCGAGGCGCTCGGGAAGTCATTGGCGAAGGCGCAGGACGCGTTCGAAGTCGCCAACAAGCATCTGACGCGCTATCGCAATCGCGTGACGGGACTGACGGGCGAGCCGGCGCCCGAACTCGATTTCCCGGCGCCGCCGAGCAACGTGCGGGAAATCGCGTAGCAAGTTGAGTCGCGCGAGGCGCGTCGCTTAAGATTGCTCGCATGGCAAGCACCTCCGCCCCTGAACAAGTTTTTCTCAACGGCAGGATCTACACCCTTAATCCGTCACAGCCCTGGGCGGAGGCTCTCGCCGTTCGCAGCGGCAGGATCTTTCGAGTCGGCAGTTCGGCAGAGATCAAGGCGCTCGCATCGGCGGGGACCGAAGTTATCGACCTTCACGGGCGGATGGTTTTGCCGGGAATCAACGACGTTCACGTCCATCCTCTGCTCGGCGGCCGGACCGCACTGTACGAAACGACTTTCCTGCCAACCTTGTCGCTGGCGGAAGTTTTGGAAGTGATCCACTCAGCGGCGCGCAAAACGAAGCCGGGAGCGTGGATCATCGGCGGGTCGTGGGGCAGCAATTTTACGACTGCCTTGTCCAGCCTGGAGACTTTGCGTGCTCTCGACGCGGCGAGTGAAGGCCATCCGGTGCTGCTGCGCGATGACAGCGTGCACAATCGATGGGTTAACAGCCGCGCGCTCGAACTGGCCGGGATCGACGCCAACACCCCCGATCCCGACAACGGTGTTATCGTCCGCGATCCGGCCAGCGGGGCTCCGGTCGGGCTCATGTTCGAGGCCGCCTCCCATCATGTCGAGCGCGTCGCCCGTGAGGCTCATCCGGATACGCTTGAAACCGATTCCACCGCACTGGCGCGGGCGCTCGAGATTCTCAATTCGTATGGCGTCACCGGACTGCAGGACGCGGCGGTCAGCGGTGACGTGCTGGCAGCCTATGCGAACCTTGATCGGCAATCGAAGCTCTCAGCCTGGGTCGTTACTTCGCTGGTGGCGGATCCGACCGCTTTTCTGAGCGGCACCACCGGCGACACGCTGATCGAAGGGCGCGATCGATTTGCCGGTCCGCACATCAGCACCACCTACGTGAAGATCTTCCTCGACGGCGTCCCGATGTCGCGAACCTCGGCCTTCATCAAGCCGTATCTGGAGGATCAGGCACATGGATGCTGTTTCTGCGGTAACACGACGAAAACTCTGCCCGAGTTGGTGCGTTTGATCGCACGGCAGGAAGAGCGGGGCCTGGCCGTCAAGATTCATGCGGCGGGCGACGGCGCCGTGAGGATGGCGCTCGATGCGATCGATGTGATTCGTTCACTCCGCGGACCGACTACGCTGACCCATCAGATTGCGCACGCAGGCTTCGTCGATTCGTCCGACATCTCCCGCTTCAGGAGTCTGAACGTCGTCGCCGATCTCTCGCCGATCCTGTGGTACCCCAATCAGATCATCGACGGCATCGAACAGGCGGTGGGCGAACGAGTCCGCCAGTATTGGCCGAATCGCAGTCTCGTCGAGGCCGGTGCTTTGATCGCGACCGGCACCGATTGGCCGGTGATTCCAAATCCTGATCCGTGGTCCGGGATGCAGGGACTGATCACGCGGCGGAACCCCGACAGCAAATTCGCCGGCGCGCTATGGCCCGAGCAGGCGCTCGATTTGCCGTTGGCGATCCAGGCGTACACGCTGAATCCTGCGCGCGCGATGGGCCTGGAGGCCGTCACTGGCTCGATCGCTGAAGGCAAGTCGGCAGATTTCATTGTGCTCGACCGCAATCTTTTCGAAATCGCACCAACAACGATCGCCGAAACCAAAGTGTTGGCGACATACTTCGAAGGAAGCGCCGTCTTTCAAAGATGATGAGCTGCGAGCCGCGACAGGGAATTTTATTCAGATTCCTGATCTGACGGCGGCGGCGGTTTCAGCTGGCTGCGTTCCTTACCCGCGACTATCCATCGCTCGACTTCATTGCGCTCGCGCTTAAGGAATCCTGCGATGGCGCGTTTCAGATCCGGATTCGAGACGTAGTGGATGCTCCGCGTCACCGCGGGATCGAAGCCGCGCAGCCATTTGTATTCGCCGCCCGCGCCGGGCTCGTAGCGCTGGATGCCGTTCAGGATCGAGTGCTCGATGCCCGCGTAATAACAGACGTTAAAGTGCAGGAAGCGGACCTCGCGGAAGCATCCCCAGTAGCGGCCGTACATCACGTTCGCCTTGGCCAGGTTGACGGCGCCCGCGACCAGTTCGCGGCCCGCGTACGCGCCGATGAAGACCATGTTGCGCTTGAACGTCTTGCGGATGAGGTCGAAAAATTCCTCGCTGAGATATTGGCGCCCCCAGTAAAGCTTCTCGATCGTCGAGCAATAGATTCGGTACATCTCGGGGAACATCTTGTCCGGGATTTCCTCGCCGGCCATCACGCGGATGTGGACGCCTTGCTCTTCCATCGCGGCGCGTTCGTGGCGGACCGCCGTGCGCCGCTTGTGCTTGAGGCGGTTGAGGTAGTCGTCGAAGGTCGCGAAGCCTGCATTATGCCAATGGTACTGGTAGCCGAGCCGTTCCATGAATCCGATCGGCGCGAGCGCGGCCGCCTCGTCAGGCTCGCAGAAGTTCACGTGCACGGACGACAGCTTGTTGTCCTCGCAAATCGACGTGAGCGCGAGGCCCAGCAGGTTGATCAGTCCGGCTCGATCGGCGCCCGGCGCCGTGAGAAATCGCCGCCCTGTATGCGGCGTGAACGGCACACCGACGAGAATCTTGGGAAAGTAGCGCAGGCCCGCGCGCTCGGCAGCGTCGGCCCATCCATGATCGAAAACGAACTCGCCCATGCTGTGGGTCTTGAGGTAGAGCGGGCACGCGGCGACGATATGTTTTTTCGGACCCTGGCGAACGACGAGATGATACGGCGCCCATCCGGTGTCGCGCGCGGCCGAGCCGGACTGCTCCATCGCGCGCAGCCAGTCCCATTCGACAAACGGCGAGTCGTCGGGCGCGAGCAGCGCGTCCCATGCGTCGCGGGAAATCTTGTCGATGCCCTCGACGATTGCGACGTCGAGTTTTGGTGCAGCTTCATTCACGGCAAAGTCTCAATTCTTACTTCCATCGCTCAAAATATCAGACTTATCGCAACCTAACCGATTTCTTCGGATGCTCACTAGGCATCCGCGAATTTGTTATTATATTTAGCAGACGGGGCGAGGCGCTCCGAGCGACAGAGGTGCGATGGCGGATTTCGTGCGCAAAACTTCGGCGCGAAGCACCGACGGTGACGGCGATGGCGACGGCCGCACCGGCGGCGGCGATATCGTTACCGAGCGCAAGACCCGCACCAAGTCCAAGACCGCCAAGCCGCCGCTGTTCAAGGTGATTTTGCTCAACGACGACTATACGCCGATGGAATTCGTGGTCGAAGTTCTCAAAGCGGTATTTCACAAGCCGCATGCCGACGCGACCCGAATCATGCTGCACGTTCATCAGAACGGAATGGGCGTCGCGGGCGTGTATCCATATGAAGTCGCGGAGACCAAGACGCATACCGTCGAGGAACTCGCGCGGCAGGCCGAGTATCCGCTGAAATGCGTGATGGAAAAGGAGTGACGGGGCAACCCATCGATGGCTTCATCGAATAACAATATTATGATCAGCCGCGAGCTGCAGGTAACGCTCCAGCTCGCGATGACCGAGGCAGTTAACCGGCGCCACGAGTTCGTGTGTCTCGAGCATCTGCTGTTTGCGATGCTCCACGACGTGACGACGACCACAATCCTGAAAAATTGCGGCGCCGATCTCGATGCGCTACGGCGCAAGCTCGCGCATTACCTCGACGAGCAGGTCGAGCGGATGCCCAAGGGCGAGGAAGTCTCGCCGCGCTATGCGATCGGCGTGCAGCGGGCACTGCAGCGCGCCGCGTTGCACGTGCAATCGGCGGGGCGCCAGGAAATCACGGGCGGCAACGTGCTGGTTGCGATGTTCCATGAGACCGAATCGCCGGCGATTTTCTTCTTGCAGGAGCAGGGCGTCACTCGTTTCGACGTGATCAATTTTATTTCGCATGGCGTGTCGAAGTCGGGCGCGGAAGAAGACGACGACGGCGAGGAATCCGACGGCAAGGACTCGGTCGAACGCGACGGCCATGAGCATGAAGGCGGCGACGAGGACGGCGAGCGCAAGCTGTCGCCGTCGAAAGCGCTCAATACTTACGCCATCAACCTCGCCAAGCGCGCGGCGGACGGAAAGATCGATCCGCTGGTCGGCCGCAAGAAAGAACTCGAGCGCGCCGTGCATGTGCTGCTGCGCCGGCGCAAGAACAATCCCGTGTTCGTCGGCGAGGCGGGAGTCGGCAAGACTGCGCTGGCCGAAGGACTCGCGCTCGCGATTCACAACGGCGACGTGCCCGACGCGTTGAAGGGCGTCGAGATTTACGCGCTCGATATGGGCGCATTGCTCGCGGGCACGCGCTTTCGCGGCGACTTCGAGCAGCGGCTGAAAGCCGTCATCAAGGCGGTGGTCGGCGACTCGAAGCGGATTCTGTTCATCGACGAGATACACACGATCGTTGGCGCAGGTGCGGCGTCGGGCGGGACGATGGACGCGTCCAACCTGCTTAAGCCGGCGCTCGCGTCGGGCGACCTGCGCTGCATCGGATCGACGACCTACCAGGAATACAAGCGCTCGTTCGACAAGGACAAGGCGCTCGCGCGGCGCTTCCAGCGAATCGACGTGGTCGAGCCGACGCAGGACGAGGCGGTACAGATTCTCAACGGCATCAAGTCGTACTACGAGAAGCATCACAACGTCCGCTACACGAACTCGGCCATCAGATTGTCGGTCGAGTTGTCGGCGCGCTACGTCAACGACCGCTTCCTGCCTGACAAGGCGATCGACGTGATGGACGAGGCGGGCGTCGCAGGACATTTGCGCGGCACCGGTACGACCGAGCCAGTGACGGTCGGCACGCGCGATGTCGAGCGGACGGTCGCGCGCATGGCCAAGATTCCCGAGCGCACGGTGTCGGCGACGGATCGCGGACGCCTGCAGACGCTCGACGAAGATATGAAGCAGGCGGTCTTCGGTCAGGACGAAGCGATCAACTCGGTCGCTCGTGCGATCAAACTTGCGCGCTCGGGGCTGAGTCATCCCGACAAGCCGGTCGGCGCGTTTCTGTTCGCGGGACCGACGGGCGTCGGCAAGACCGAAGTCGCACGCCAGCTCGCCAAGGTGATGGGCGTCGAGTTCATCCGCTTCGACATGAGCGAGTATATGGAGCGGCATACGGTCTCGCGGCTGATTGGCGCGCCTCCCGGATACGTCGGCTTCGACCAGGGCGGCCTGCTCACCGACGCGATCAACAAGACGCCGCATTGCGTGCTGTTGCTCGACGAAATCGAAAAGGCGCATCCCGACTTGTTCAACATTCTGTTGCAGGTGATGGATCACGCGACGCTGACCGACAACAACGGGCGCAAGGCGGATTTCCGCAACGTGATCCTCGTGATGACCACCAACGCCGGCGCGCAGGAACTGTCGCGGGCGATGATCGGCTTCCACGGCGGCTTAGGGCAGGGCAATCCGAAGAGCGTGCTCGAGCGGATGTTCTCGCCCGAGTTCAGGAACCGGCTGTCGGCGACGATCGAGTTCGCGCCGCTGAGCCCGGAGGTCATGGTGCGCGTGGTCGACAAGTTCATCGCAGAGCTGCAGGAACGCCTCGACAAGCAGAAGGTCACGCTGACGGTGACGCCGGCGGCCAAGAAATGGCTGGCAGAACACGGTCACGATCCACGCTTCGGCGCACGTCCACTGGGACGGCTGATCGAGAACGAGATCGCACGCGAACTGGCAGACCAGGTCCTGTTCGGCAAGCTGACAAAAGGCGGCAAAGCAACAGCAGACCTCGATGGCGACAAGCTGGCATTCACGTACGAGCCAAATCCAGCAAGGCAGCCAGCGACCGTCGCTTAAGCTAATTCCGAATTCCCTCCTCCCACGTGGGAGGAGGGTTAGGGTGGAGGACCATTGGCGGCGCGATTGTTGCGCCGCGCTTTAATTCCCTCCTATCGGTTTTGCGGATTCCGCCGCAGCCTCTCAGCAGTCTGCTCGACGGAATCGAAGTCGCTCTTTGTTTCAAAGTTCCGTTGGCTCGCAGGTCATCTGTATTGCTTGGCGGAGTTGTGGCGCTTCAGACAATTGCGCCACAGATTGTCCTCCACCCTAACCCTCCTCCCATTTGGGAGGAGGGAATCGGATCTGGTTCCCTCCTCCAACGAGGGAGGAGGGTCAGGGTGGAGGACCATTAGCGGCGCGATTGTCCGACGCGCCGCACGCATTATCTCCCCGGCCTGGCTCGCGGCGTTTGCCGTAGCACTTCCGCTATTCGCTCAACTACGGAATCGAGATCGTTCAGTACATCGAAGTTCCAGAATCGGAGCACGCGATATCCGTTGATGCGCAGGAACGCGCTGCGGCGTTCGTCGTGATCTTCCTCGTCTGCGTGCTGAGAGCCATCGACTTCAATGACCAGCATTGCTTCCAGGCAAACGAAGTCGACGAAGAATGGTCCGATTGCGAACTGCCGGCGGAATTGAAACCCGTAAAGCTGCCTTTTGCGCAATCGCGACCACAATTTCTGCTCGGCTTCCGTGGAGTTGCTGCGAAGTCGCCGAGCCGTATCGCGCGGGAGTGTTGGCTCGTAAGCCATCTGCTTGTACTTGGCAGAATTGCGGCGCAACAGACAATCGCGCCGCAAATGGTCCTCCACCCTAAGCCTCCTCCCGCTTGGGAGGAGGGAATCAGGCGACAGCGGACCTCGACGAGGACAAGTGGCGTTTACTCACGGGCCAAATCCAACAAGGCAGCCAGCGCCAGTCGCGTGAGCCAGTGTAGCGGCGATCCCCTTACGTCTAATCGCTCTCTGACTTGCGTGTGCGAAGCTTCGAGCTCACTGAGGCGCTGAGCGTTTTCTTTTGCGGCGCCCTCTTTTGCTGGCGTCGCTCTCCTGCCTTGCGGCGGGCGACCCAAACTTTTACCTCGCGTTCGATAAATCGCTTAGCTCGGCGTTCAAAACCGGCGCCAAGACCCAAGGGTAGTTCCGGCGCTATTCTGAGCCAAAGGCCGGGTCACAATGACTCCAAAGGAATCTCCGTCCGGTCTCTTCTAGACGTACCCGGAGCGCTTGAATCGCCAGTTGCAACGCTTGGAGCGAATCACTCCCGGCGATCGCTTGAACGCTTCCATCGCCCAAGCCGCGGATGGAGAAGGAACATTCCCAATCGGTGCCGAGTCGGCGGGGCGCGCCCAGAACTATTTCGATTCGATTGCCGCGTTGGCCGTCTTCCGTAAGAGTTCTTGAAGCCACAACAGACCCAAGCTTGCGATTCGAACTCACGCGTTTTTCCATGGCACACCGTTGGGCCAGCGGAAAGCGCGGTTCCCGCCGCTTGCGATCGTCAGATAGCATCGGCGGGCTTTTGCAGTACCGTCGGGTGCACCCACTCAGCGCCGCCTGTTTCTGGATGATCTATGTTGTAGTGGAGGCCGCGGGATTCCTGGCGGCTCATTGCTGAGCGGACTACCAGCTCGGCTACCTTTGCGAGGTTGCGTAGCTCGATGGTGTCGGCGTCGAGCAGGTGGTCCCAGTAGTAGCTGTGAATCTCGTCCTTGACCATCAGGATTCGCCGCAGCGCGCGCTCGAGGCGCCGGTCGCTGCGCACGATGCCGACGTAGTTCCACATCAGGCGCCGAATCTCATCCCAGCTCTGCGTGATCATCACGCGCTCTTCGCTGCGAATCGCGCGCCCGGGATCCCATTCGGGAAACTCAGGCGGCGCGCCGCCGCCTGACGTGACGATCTCGCGCGCCGAGTTGAACCCGCGACGGCCCATCACGGCTGCCTCGAGCAGCGAGTTCGACGCGAGCCGGTTGGCGCCATGCAGTCCCGTCATCGCGACTTCGCCAGCCGCGTATAGCCGCGGAATCGAGGTGCGTCCGTCGAGGTCGGTCTGCACCCCGCCGCACATGTAGTGAGCGGCTGGCACGACGGGAATCGGCCCCTTGGTCAGGTCGTAGCCAAAGCTCAAGCATCGCTTGAAGATATTCGGAAACCGTTTCTTGATGAAATCGGCCTCGCGATGGCTGAGATCGAGATACACGAAGTCGAGCCCGTGGCGCTTCATCTCGGAGTCGATCGCGCGCGCCACCACGTCGCGCGGCGCCAGCTCGGCGTCGGGATGGTAACGCTTCATGAAGGCGGTGCCGTCGGGCAGTTTCAGAATCGCGCCCTCGCCGCGCAGCGCCTCCGAAATCAGAAACGACTTGGCCGCGGGATGGTACAGGCAGGTCGGATGGAACTGGTAGAACTCGAGGTTGGCGACCGACGCGCCCGCGCGATACGCCATCGCAACGCCGTCGCCCGACGCGATGTCGGGATTCGTGGTGTAGAGATAGACCTTGCCGGCGCCGCCCGTGGCGAGCATCGTGGCGCGCGAAATCACTTTGCGGATTTCGTGCGTTTTGCGATCGAGCGCATAGACGCCCCAGCACGCGCCGGGCTTACCGGCGCTCGGAGTCTCGACCAGCAGATTGATCGCGACGTGATTTTCCAGCGTGCGGATATTAGGGCGCGCGGCCGCGGCCTCGGTCAGCGCGCGCATTATCTCGCGGCCGGTGAGGTCCTGCGCATGCAGCACGCGTCGATGGCTATGACCGCCTTCCTGGCCGAGGTCGTATTCGAGTTCGGTGTCGTCCACGCCGCCGGCCTCAACCCGTGTGAAGCGGGTGCCGAGCCGGATCAACTCGCGCACCGCCTCGGGACCTTCGCGCACTATCGTCTCGACCGCCGCGCGATCGCATAGTCCGGCGCCCGCGCGGATGGTGTCCTCGACGTGCGATTCGAACGAGTCGTCGACGCTCCACACGCTGGCGATACCGCCTTGAGCGTACGCGGTGTTGGCCTCGGAGCTGCCGGCCTTGGTGAGCACGGTGACGGTGCCGACCTCGGACGCCTTCAGCGCGAAGGTCAGGCCCGCGATGCCGCCGCCGATTACCAGGAAGTCGCTGAACAGTTGTGCGTTATGCCTCATCAGGTTGGCCTCGGTCACGTTCGCGGAGAGAATCGCGATACGTGCGTTGTGTCAATTTGACGCTACTCGGTATGCGCTCGGCCAGTCAAGGCGATCGAGCATCTATGATTTGCCCCCTTGAGCCGATTCAAATAATCTTGATGGCGCAGAACGAAACCGAAGCTCGATGATTTCGTCTACAGGCTGAAGGCCAAGCCCGTGCCGATGACGCCGCCAAATATTGTCACGCTGTTTCGCATCGCAACGGCGCCGGTGCTCATCTGGATTTTGTTTCACACCGGGCCGGAAGCGTCGTGGCTGGCGGCCGGCGTCTTTTTCATCGCGACCGTCAGCGACTATTTCGACGGTTACCTCGCGCGCAGCTACGACTCGGTCACCACGCTCGGCAAATTTCTCGATCCGATGGCCGACAAGCTGGTCGTGACCACGGCGCTCATCATGCTGGCCGGGATGGCGCGATCGCCGCATGTGCCGGCCTGGATGGTGGTGGTGCTCGTGACGCGCGAAATAATGGTGACGGGACTCCGCGCGGTCGCGGCGGCCGAGGGACTGATCGTCGGCGCCGAGGAGCTCGGCAAGTACAAGATGGTGTTGCAGGCGATCGCGATTCACGGCCTGCTGATTCATTACACGTACCTGCACGTCGATTTTTTCGCTGCCGGAATGTTTATCCTGTGGCTCGCGATGGCGGTGAGCGTGTGGTCGGGCGTGGACTACTACGTGCGCGTGGTGCGTGAGCTGCGGCCGAAACCGGTCGCGGCGGCGGGCAAGCGCGCGGTGATTTGACAGGCGCGCTCGCGCCGGATAATCAAGTGGATTCGATCTACCGGTTCGGAGAGCGGGTGTAGCTCAGTTGGTAGAGCGCGTGCTTGCCAAGCACGAGGTCGTCGGTTCGAAACCGATCACCCGCTCCAGTTAAAATATCAACAAAATCAGTAAGTTAAAGCTTACGCCTCTCCTTTGGCTCATTCGCCGAGGGATTCGGTTTGTTTAAATGTAATCAGAATGTAATCAGTTGCGGCTCAAAAGCTGGTTCCACTCTGGTGCAGCTCTGTCCGGCATGCGTGGTTATTCCTTGACGATTGGGAATCTTTCTAGTCGGCGCGTGTCGTTGGAGCCGAGCGGGAACAGCGAGGCAAGGTGCTGCGTGGCCGGCGAACCCTTCACCGAGCAGCTGATCGGTCCTTCAAGCGGCGCTTGGGGGCGGGGGCCCGGAGAGTATGGCCGGGTGGCCTACTTCACGACCGATGAGGGCACTACGTCCTCGCCACCTGACGGGATCGTCCGGCCCGCGAAGGTTTTGCGGGTGGAGTTTTGAGAGCGCTGGACTGACGAGAAGAAGCGCCGAATCCGGGACTCGAGGAGCGAGGCCTGCTCGACCCGAAACAAGGATTCCCGCAGACCAACGCTCTGGACTTGATGGGCTATCGCGAGGTTTTCGATCTGGACTACGCCATGCCTATCCAGCGCTAGGGCGGCATCACCCTCAGCCTCATGACCAACGGCGGCGAGGTGCCCTGGATTGCGCAGGATCTGTTCCAGGTCAGCACGGTCGAGGGCCTCAAGTACTTGAACGACGAATACGTGGATATCATGAATCGCTATCCCGGCGAGTTCGTACCGACGGCCGACGCACACGCACTCGAAGAGGCCTGTCGGCCCGTTGTTGAGGAGATGATCCGACAGGGCGGCGCCAAGGCGATTGCGGTTTCGTCCAGCTACGGCGACGGCGTGGATCGCGTCTTCCTCGACAGCCCGAAGGCGGAATGGCTGTGGGAGTTTGCGGAAGCGAATGACATCGTGGTGCATATTCACCCGCCGATGCAGTCGATCGGACACGAGGTGCTCATGCAATACCGCCTCAACGAGGCGGTTGGCCGGCCCTTCGACTCGACCGTTAACGTCGCCCGGATGATTGCCTCCGGCGTGTTCGATCGCCATCCGAAGCTGCAGGTGCTCATCGTCCACATGGGCGGCGGACTCGCGTCGATCGTTGGACGCCTCGAATTCAATTGGCACCTCAACTACAACGGGATCAAGAACCCGCCGGCCGGCAAGCCTTACACGAACAAGCGGTCGCCATTCGACTATTGCAAGACCAACATCCTGCTCGACACCATGGGGTTCAACGCAATTGGAGTACGCGCCGCGATCGAGCTGTGCGGTGTGGACCGAGTGGTGTTCGGCACGGACTTCGGTCCGGTGCCCTACGGGATCAAAGAGCATGTGCAGATCGTCGAAGACGTGCTTCCGAGTCCGGCCGAGCGCGAACTCGTGTTCTGGAAGACCAGCAACAGAATATTCCGCCTGGGTCTATCCGATACCGGTCTGATCACCCCCGCTGTGCTACCGGTGGCAGCCTAGCAGAAGGCTTGCCGACATACGCCGGCAAGCCCTTTCTCGTACACGCCCGCAATTCGGAGAATCTAATGAATCGCAGACCGATCCTGGGTTTAATGCAGACGATCCTGCTGGTGCCGATGCTGGCAACGCAGGCGGCTGCCGCCACGCAGCAGGGAAGTACCCAGGCGGCTAGATCGCAGCCCAACCCCAACGACGCCGTTGTGCGCGACTTCGTTTTTGCCGATGGCGAGCATCTGCAATCGCTGAAGCTGCACTATCTAACCCTCGGAAAACCGCGACGCGACGCGAGTGGCGCAATCACTAATGGGGTTCTGCTGCTTCACG
>JBEKLS010000096.1:0-16710 GCA_050010075.1 Binatus sp. (SeqCode)
CTCTCAACCTTTTGCTCGAATCCGAGCGCGCGGGCGTGATTGCGCTCGAGAAGCTCATCGCCGACGTCAAGCAGGACGAGCTGAAGAAGTTCCTGGCCGGGTCGCGCGCGATGGAACAGCGCAACGCTGAGGAACTCGAGGCGCTGATTCGCGGCAACGGCGGCAAGCCGTCCATCGGGGTCGGGCCGTTCGCGCGCAAGGTCGCGGCGCTCGATTCGATTCGCGATCGCCTGAACCTGCTGTCGCGCGGCCAGGAATGGGCCGCGCGCAAGACTGAAGTCGCGCTCGCGCTCGCGCCGGCAGAGGGCGCAATCCACGAGTATCTGACGGCGATGGCAAATCGGCATCGCGCGGAAGTGGAATGGGGCCGCGCCGAAGTGATCCGGCTGATGTCGGCCACTTAGGGCGTCACTGAAAAGCCTTTCGATGCGATACTAGTGCGAGACGCGCGCGTCCGGCGACGTCGCAAGACCATCTACAAATGTTGCAAGTTACTTTACAAATGTTGCAGAGCATGCTACGTTCGCTTCTGGGCATGATCAGGACGTTCCGGCATAAAGGGTTGAAGGAATTGTTCGAGTCCGGAAAGAGCGCGAAGGTGCCCGCGAACCTGGCGAAGCGCTGCCTTAATCAGATGACTGTGCTGAACCGCGCTGCGAGTATTCATGAGGTTACCGGCGTTGGCTTCCGCACGCATCCGCTGAATACCGCTCCGCAGCGATATGCAATCTCAGTGAATGGACCTTGGAGAATCACCTTTCAATTCGATCGAGGAGACGCCTACGGCGTAGATTTAGAGCAGTATCACTAGATAGTCACAGCAGGAGTTCAAGTCCCCGCTCGAACGCTATAAGGGAAGATTTTAAATATATGGCTCAGGAATATCCTGTTGACAGTGAAAAAGTCGCTGCGCGCAAGCCTGTACACCCTGGTATCATCTTCGCCGAAGAGGTTCTGCCCGAATTGCGGATAAAGCGGACGGTAGGAGAGATCGCGACCCTCCTGGGCGTGAGCCGACAGACTCTGCACAGGGTCACCGTCGGCGAGATCGGCATCAGTCCCGACATGGCTGCGAGGATTGGTAAGCTCGTCGGCAATGGCGCGCGCATTTGGCTTGCGATGCAAGCGGACTATGACGCTTGGGAGGCCGTTCATCGCCTAAGTAAGGAGCTAAGAAAAATACCGACGCTCGGATAGAGCGCCATCAAAGGTCCGCATGCGTAGGGGCGAAGGGCGGGGATCGCGAATGATGCGGGCGACCTGACCCCTAACCCCCTCCGCTGGTGGAAGGGGGACCGGATGAAGAGAGGCATTTCTACAATGCTGGCCGTTGTGATTGAGCCGCAGAACCCTCACCTAACCTCTCCCGTGAAATAACGGGCGAGGGATCAGAGTCATCCTCTCCCTTGCAGGGAGAGGAGACCGAACCTCGATCAGGTTATGCATAGATCTCCTTGCAGGGAGAGGACGCAGAATTAGATCGGGCGTTTCGCTATGAAGATTTCGCGATTCCATCTGTCGGTCTTTGTTGTTGGATGGAATCCTGCTTCCGTCAGAAGGCGCATCCAGTTGGCGCGTGGGAAGAGGCCCTCGATGTGCCAATCGTGTATGACTCGCGTTTCGCCGCTTTGATCGCGCAGCATGATCGCGAAGTCGGTTCGGTAGGTCGTGTCGGTGGGATCGGGATCTGTCGTCCACATTAGATAGCGCAGGCTGCGGCCTTCGCCGTCGTGGCCGCCGTGCCTGGTTTCTGCGGCAAAGGTCTCTCGCACGCAGTCCGGTACGAATAGCGCGACGCAGCCGGCGCGGCAGTGCCGGTATGCGTTGCTGATCGCGGCGCGCAGGTCGGCTTCGCTCGTCATGTAGGCGATCGCGTCGTGGATAAAGACCGCATCGAAGGTGCGCCCGAGGTTGACCGTGCGCATGTCGCCCTCGCGATGATCGCATTCGGGATTAAGCTTGCGGCTGACGGCGAGCATTTGCGGTGACAGATCGAGCAGCGTCATCTCGAATTTCGATTTGAGATAGAGCGCGTTGTTGCCGCCGCCAGATCCGAGTTCGAGTACTGTGCGCGGCGGAGGCTTGCACGAGTCGTTAAGCACCTGCGCGAAAAACGCCGCTTCTTCGGCATAGTCGGCGGGCGCCGAGAACAGCGGCCACCATTCGGCGAGCTCGTCGTACAGCTTCATCGCGGCGCGCGCGGCTTACTTCTGCGCCGGCGGCGCGGGTACTTCCTTCATGCGCGCCGTCGTGTCGGCGTCATACTCCAGATGCAGTGCGCGCACGATCATGCCGTGCATCCGCCACAGTCCGATCACGTAGAACAACTCCATGATCTGTTCGTCGGCGAGATGACTCTTCAGCGCGGCGAAGGTTTCATCTTCAACAAGATTGCGCCCGACAATTTCGTCCGTCGCCTGCATCACGGCGCGCTCGGCGTCGGTGAAAAGACCGCTCGTCGCCCAGCCCTTGATCGCAGCCAGCTTGTCTTCGGACACGCCGACCATGCGCGCGACTTTCAGATGCTGCGAGAACTCGAAGCGCGAATCGCCGACGATGCCGGTGCGAACAATCGCCAGCTCGCGCAGTTTCGCCGGCAGCTTGCGTCCGGGCTGCATCAGCGCCATCAGCGAGTTGCGCGCCTGGAAGAGCAGGTCGGGCACCAGCGCAAACGTCGTCCAGTAATCGCCGGGAGTTCCGGTCGCAGTGCCCGGCGCGGCCACCGGATCGCGGTCGCCGAAAAATTGCTGGTAGAGTTCGCGGATTTCCGGTGTGGCTTCAGCCTTACTGACCTGGCGCAAACGTCCCATGATTGATGTGCTCCAATTGGATTTGTGCGATCAGCGACACCAATACCGCCGCCGCCCGAGGTACGCAAATCGCGCAGCTCAGTCGCAGACCAATTTAGATTGTCGGCGCGGTCCGGGGTCGTTTAAAGAGCAGCGCGAAAATCTCACCGTTACCCAGCGCGTGATCTACCTCCTGAAAGGTGAAGTAGATCGCGAACAACAGGGACATGCATAGCACCGTCGCCGCGAATCGGCTGCCGCTGGAATGCAGCCATGCCTCGCGCGTTGCGTCAGCCAACCCTGCCGAAGAACTGTAGTGCTCGAGAATTTTTTCTATAGCGCCCGCGAATATCGCTCCGATGGTATAGAAGCCAGTCTTGAGCGCGATGAGGCTCGAACGTGGCCAGTTTGGAAAGCGCTCATCGAGGCGGACGTTTTCGAGGAGCAGCACGACCTTGCCAGCGACCAGCGAAAACAACATCGCCCGCGACAGCACTCCAACCTGTACCGAATAGTCCTGCAGGACGAGCTTGATGATTAGAAGGATCAGCCCGAACCCGACAAAGAAAAACAATGTGATCGGGAAGAGCTTCCTGATCTCCTCGGCCAGCCACTTGAAGAATTTCATCTCGGGTTGCCTTCGGAACCCTTTCCATCTTCGTTCAGGCGGTGGGTCGGTAGGGTAACATTAGCCGCCCACCGCCTTTGAGTGGCACCAGAACCGTCGATTCAGCGTGCGATCGCGCCTCTGCTAGTTCGAGACTGGGCTCGATACGAACACGCTGCCCTTGGGTCCCAGCCGCACACACTCTACGGTGCCGTTGTAAGCAGGGTTGCAAATTGGTTTGTCGGAAGCAGGACACTTGTATAACCCGCCGCCGAGGTCCTGGCACTGGTTGAGATCGAAATGCAACTCGGTCTGTGCCAGATTCGCCTGCGTAGTCGCAGAAGGTTCGGATGACGAGCATCCACCGAGCGTCATGAATCCCAGCACGGCGATCGTCGCGATCGCACGCTTCGCGATCCTTTGTGCCTTCGAGCCAGACTTTTGAGACACCATCTTTCAGTTCCTCCCTATCAGGTTTTACGCTCCCCGGATTGCGACAGTGAATACAACTAATCCTTCGCTGCGGCTAGTCGCTCCGCAATAAGCTTTCGGTTCGAATCCGTCAACTGCTCGGGGCCGAGTTGATGATGGAGTGTAAATACTGCGATCCCGCACGGGCAGATACTGTACCTTGGTACAATGCGACAAGGCGCGCTGGGCGCCAGCGATGAGAGCGAGCACCGCAGCGTGTGACGATTTCATCGAAACTGAAGTAGATCCGCGCTCTTGCGAGCCCGCGCGCGCGGCGCGATAATCCGATGCTCCGGTGGACGCATAGCTCAGCCCGGTTAGAGCGCTTGCCTCACATGCAAGAGGTCCCTGGTTCGAGTCCAGGTGCGTCCACCAATTAAATCAACTAGTTAGGAAGATCTCGTTTACCGACCGCAGCGGATTGTGCCCAATTTTGTGCCCCGCTCGTTTGGTGCTCTTCCGCTCCAACGGCGGAAACCGCCTGATCGAGGGACGCGATCGCGGCCTGTTTGGCGGAAATCCGAATGTGACTGTAACGTTCGAGCATCTTCCGGGAAACGTGCCCGGCTAGCGATCGAATCGTTTCTTCGCTGACGTTGGGGTTCTCGGCCAGGCGGGTAATGAACGGGGTGCAAGCGCTTCCCGATCTGTCGCGCTGATCGCGTCAGCCAGGTCTCCGACGAGGCCTTGCGAGTCTCGCCGCACCGCCGTGCTCGCGCTTTTCAGCTCATATCTGGTGCTCCATACGCGACAACGCGCCGTGGTGCGCCGATCCCAAGCAGTATTGCGTACGTGCCTCGCGTTGGCCGTTATGGGGCGCCGATACTCCGTTGCTACGACGCATTGCCCCAACTGCGGATCCTGAGATGCCTGGAATTTGTCAATCTGACCGTTGCAATGTTAAAAAGACGCGAGAACCTCATCCTCCAAGGGTCCCGATAGCCAGTTTCGAGGAATCGAACATTTGTGGTGCAACAGCTTTGCCGGCCGTCGAAAATTGAAACGTCGAAACGGCGCCCTGCTACCGTCCGGGTCGGTTCGCGTTTTTGCGCTGGCTTTCATTCTTTTGGCATGCTCTGCGTCGTTCGCAATCGCGCAACAGGGGCCCGATACGGCGGCCGCAGAAGCGGACGAACCGATCGCGGAGAAGGCCTATGATCCGACTGCCTCACTCACCCAGTTTCAGATCAAGGACATATATTCGCCGGCGGAATACGGCACCAACGCGCAGGTAAACGCGATTCAATTCCGCTCGATACTGTCGATTTCTCCTTTTTCATTGTTCCCGTTCGAACAGCTCATCAGACCCACATTCAAGGTGGTGACGGTGCCCAACGGCAAGGGTTCGCCGACCACTACCGCCTACGACGACATGCAGTTGTTCGACTTGTTCGTGATGCCCTGGCCGAACTCCAAAGAAACGCTATTTCGATGGGGATTCGGTCCGTACTTCGTCTTTCCCACCTCGACCAGTAATCTCACCGGAAATGGCGCATGGCAGATGGGGCCGGCAGCCGCATTCTCGTATCGTGGAATACCCGGGCTGAATATTTCGAGCTTACTGCAACAAGCTACGTCGTTTGCTTACACCTCGTCGCATTCCGTGCCGGTCTCGGTTCTCACGATTCAGCCGATTCTCAGCTATCAACTGGGACGAGACTGGTACCTGAAATCCGCCGATGCCACGTGGACGTTTAATTTACGTCACAAAACGTCGACGACGATGCCGCTAAGCGCCGGATTCGGCAAGGTGTGGAAACTGTCCAATGGAACGTCGGTCGATACGTCGCTGTCCGGCGAATGGATGGTCTATCGACAATTTTCGACTCAATCCGAGCAGTTCACCCTGAACTTTCAGGTCACACTCTTGCTACCCAAGCTCGAGTTCTGAACGCAGCTCAACCAGGTGCTATACGAGAATTACTGCAGTGGCTTCGCTTTCATTCAAAATGTGATACAATCGGGATCGATTAGTACAATGCTCTCTCGCCGACACTCGCAGCTCGTCGCGATGATTCTTGTCGCGATGAGCATTGTGGCCTTCACTCCTCGGGTGCTGCATCCGCGCGTACGTTTCTCCTGCAGTTCGACCGAGGGCACAGCTCTCAGCGGTCCGCAGCGCTTCACCGACGATTCGTCTCGCGCGCCCGATCTCAAAGCTAGCTATGAGGTGAATGTCGTTCCGCTACTGCAGGATCTGAAACTGATTTCGTACGACCAAAACGTCAAACTTTTGACGAGTTTCGGATTTACGACCCCTTCCGCGCAACCGATAGTCAGACCACCCAAATTGCTCCCGTCGCGCGCGGAGAACCAAGACCCGCTCTAGGCAAACTTTACACTCGCAATTCGCCAGGCACGCGAACAAATGTTCGCGGGCAGTTGTGATCGAGTTACAAATCAATCCGCCGGCGCATGTACCTGGCCGGGATTGGGAGTTTGCATCGTGCCAAGTTTCTCGCTGCGCAATCCGTACATAATCATTGTCGGCGCGCTGGTGATCATTATCCTGGGCGCAACTGCGTTTTCGCGGATGCCGGTAGACGTCTTTCCGGACATTAAGATTCCCGCGGTCGTGGTGGCCACCTTCTACCAGGGGATGCCACCGCTGGACATGGAAGACAACATAACCTTCCGCTACGAGCGATTTTTCACGCTGGGCAGCAACATAGAACACATCGAATCGCGTTCGCTGTCGGGCGTGAGCATCATCAAGGTGTTCTTTCAGCCAGGCACTAACATCGAGTCCGCCGCTGCGCAGATGGGCACCCTGGCGATGGCCGATCTCGGAATCATGCCTCCGGGCACGCTCCCGCCGCTGGTGCTGCAGTTTGACGCGTCTTCTCTGCCGGTGGTGTTAGTCACGCTCGAGGGTAGGGGCTACGACGAGACTCAACTCGAGGATCAAGCTCGATACAACATTCGCAACCAGCTTGCGACCGTGGCGGGTGCTTCCGCACCGATACCCTTCGGCGGCCGGTTTCGCCAGGTTATGGCGTATGCAAACTCGCAGGCGCTGCAAGCTCGCGGCCTGTCATTGATGGACGTCGTCCAGGCGCTCGACACCTCCAACCTCATCTTGCCCGCAGGCGACGTCAAGATTGGATCCAAGGACTACTACATCTACTCGAACAGCATGATCGAAAAGGTCCCGGATATAGGTCAGGTGCCCGTGAAGATCGGACGCGGTCAAGCACCGGTGCTGATGGACGATGTTGCGAAGGTCACTGACTCATCACAAATTCAGTACAACCAGGTTCTCATCAATGGGCAACCGTCGGTATATGTCCCCGTGTTACGCCAGGTCGGCGCAAATACCATCTCGGTGGTGGATGGCGTCAAGGAATTGCTGCCTAAGGTCTTTGGCCTTCCAGCCGGGATGAAACTCAAAACTATCTTCGACCAATCCATTTATGTGAGACAGGCGGTCGATAGCCTTGAACATGAGGCCATCTCCGGTTCCGTTCTCGCCTCACTGGTAATTCTCATATTCCTCGGCAGTTTCCGATCGACCTTCGCGATTTTCCTGTCGATCCCGCTTTCCATTCTGGCCGGCGGATTTGGTCTCTTCATGAATAACTCGACCATCAACATCATGACGCTCGGCGGTTTCGCGCTCGCGATCGGCCGGCTGGTCGATGACTCGGTAGTCGTGCTTGAGAACATCAATCGCCATCTGGCAGAAGGCAAGGAACCGCATGCGGCTGCGCGCCAAGGCGCCGAGGAAGTCGCCCTTCCCGTTCTGGCATCGACTATAACCACCTGCATCGTTTTCTTCCCGGTCATGTTTCTGTTTGGCGTCGCGAAGTATCTGTTCAGTGCGCTCGCGCTGGCTGTGGTCTTATCGATGGCGGCATCGTATCTGGTCTCGATGAGCATAATCCCGCTCTACTGTGCGCGCTTTCTTACTACCGAACAGGCGGTCGCGTCGGAGCACGGCGAAGCATCGGGAGTATTCGGGATCTTCAATCGCGCCTATGAGCGCTTTGCCACCGGTTACGAACGTCTGCTTGAAAGTGCGCTGAACCACAAGGCTATGGTCGTCGGCGCGGTTACGATTCTGTTCGTCGTAAGTCTTGCGATGTATCCGCGTCTAGGTACTGAGTTGTTTCCCGCGACCGATGCGGGAACCTTCACGATCAATTTTCGCGCGCCAGCCGGTACTCGCATCGAACTGACTACGGATATGGCGCGTCAAATCGAAGCCATCGTGCGGAAGGTGATTCCGCCAGACGATCTCGACATGGTCGTTTCGAATATCGGAATTGCGCCCAGCTTATCCGCGATCTACTCGCCCAACGCGGCCCAGGATTCAGGTTTTATTCAGGTTGCTCTCAAGTCCGGTCATCGGCATCCGACCAAATACTATGTAAGTGAGTTGAAGCATGTTCTACCCGCGCAACTTCCGGACGCCCGGACCTTGTTTTCATCGGGCAGTATAATCGACTCCGTTCTAAATCTGGGGATGATGGCTCCGATCGATGTGCAGTTTGCCGGTAACAGTTTTAGCGAGCTGAATAGGACGGCAAAGGAGCTTCAGGAAAAGATCAACCGTCTGCCGCAGGTCTCGCAGACTTTTATAGCGCAAGAGTCAGACTATCCAACACTGAACATACAGGTCGACCGCGTGAGAGCAGCGCGCCTGGGCGTCAAGCAGCAGGAAGTCATACAGAACGTCATCACGGCGCTCGATTCAAACCTGTATATCAAGCCGTCGATCTGGATCGATCGCGCAAACAAGGACGACTACTTTCTCACGGTGCAGTATCCCGGCTCTGACAAGGGTTTTGACTCACTGGAAGTGCTGCGGAACATTCCAATCGAGACCGTGGGCCGGGAAAACGGGCACGCACAAAGCCTGTTGCTACGCGATGTAGCGTCGATTTCTCCTGAATTCCACCCATCCGAAGCGGATCACTACAGCTTTCAACGAATTGTCGATCTGCTAGTCGCGCCCAGCACCGAAGATCTGGGTGGAACCCAGGCGAAGATCCAGGACGAGGTGAGCAAGATGACTCTGCCGCCGGGAGTCACTGTCAGGTACCGCGGCGCGGTAGCCTCGATGCAGAAATCCTTCTCCAGCTTTGGTTTCGGACTCTCGCTGGCGGTGATCCTTCTCTATCTGGTGATGGTTGCCCAGTTTCGTTCTTTCCTCGATCCGCTGATCATTATGTTCGCGGTTCCAATGGGGTTGATAGGAGTCATTTGGACGCTGTGGCTGACTGGAACGACGCTTAACATCGAGTCGTTCATGGGGATCATCGTTATGGTCGGCATCGTTGTGTCGAACTCGATCTTGCTCGTCGACTTCGCCAACGAACGACGCCGCCAGGGACAGGAGCTAAGACGCGCGGCAGTCGAGTCCGCACGCATCAGGCTGCGGCCAATTCTGATGACCGCGCTGGCGACGGTAGCTGGCCTGATGCCAATCGCGATGAAGCTGGGCGAGGGCTCCGAAGCGTCGGCTCCCCTTGCACGAGCCGCAGTGGGAGGTCTTATCGTCTCCACCGTACTCACTCTGTTCCTGGTGCCTTGCGTTTATGAGTTCTTCTATCGAAGGCTCGAGGGCGGAGCGACCGCGCCGGCGCTGGTCGAAAACTGATGCCGATGTTTAGACTGCAAATCAGCCTGGCAACTGTCCTATCGATCGCGCTCTTGTGGGCGGCCGCTTGCGATACGCCTGTTACTCCTATGACTACTCCTCAACGAGCGACGGTGGATGTTGTCCATCCGCGCCAGGGGGAGATAGCCAGGACTATTGACCTTCCAGGCGACGTCGTAGGCTTTTACGAGGCTGCACTTCACTCGAAGGTTACCGGCTACTTGAAGAGCATCAGTGTCGACAAAGGCGACTCGGTTAAGAAGGGTCAAGTGCTGGCCGAAATCGAAGTGCCAGAACTCCAGTCGAACCTGATGAGCGCGCAGGCGAGTCTCGAAATCGAGCGCATAACTTACGATCGTCTCAAGAAGGTTCAGCAGAGCGATTCACGGTTAATCTCACAGCAAGACGTCGATATGGCCTATGCGAAGTACCGCGAAGCCCAGGCAGCCGTGGCGACTTTGCAGACCATGTTCGCGTATACAAAAATCATCGCGCCTTTTGACGGGGTGATTACGGGGCGATTCGCGGATCCCGGAGCGCTAATCCGCGCGGGCGGCGGTGATATTGGAGTTGACGAAACGTCGGGGTTGATTTCGCCAGGAGCTACTGAGGGAGCAGGAGGGCATCGCGAGGGCGGCGGCCCGATCCTGACTCTCGCCGACATAGATAAGTTGCGCATCTATATCTACGTTCCGGAAGCTTCGTATCCGTTCATCCATATAGGTACTCCAGCGAGTCTTACCTTTGAAGAATTTCCCGAGCGGATATTCAAGGGAACGGTGGCCAGGTATGCGTCATCGCTCGACCTCGCAACCCGCACTATGCTGACCGAGGTCGACATCGATAATCCGAAGCGGCTGGTTTACCCGCGAAGCTATGCGCACGTCACCATCCAACTCGTCCGCCATTCTGACGCTCTGAGTGTCCCAACCTCAGCAATTCAGGGCGCGGGCGGCTCGGCGCGCGTACTGATCGTAGACAACGGCAGACTCGTCGAAGTTCCGGTGCAAACCGGGATCGACAATGGCTCCTGTGTCGAAATAACCTCCGGCCTGACCGCCAACGCTCTAGTTGTTGCTACCTATAGCAGCACTCTCACTCCGGGACAGCAGGTGGATTGCAGGGTCCTGAACGGAGCTGTGCAAGCTACCACAGCATCGGCTCAAAGTTCGGACTAGGGCATAAGTCACTGTCAACGCGAAATCAAAGCTCGAACAGTTGGGCAGGCTAACAACAATGGAATATTCGCGAATCCTGACTCTCCTCGCGTGTGTGCTCCTCTCGACCAATCGAATCGCTGACGCGGCCGGTCCTACGACCGTATTACCCAGCGATACGCAAATTGCGGCATCAACTGGTGCGACGCCATCCGCCATGGGAGAGAAGTGGTCGGTAGGAACGCCGTCAACTATTAACCCGTCTACTCTCAACCTGGCGACTCAATCGGTGCCGGCCAACTCAAATGCAGGGCCAATTCCGCCGGACTCAGAGTTAACGCTCAAGCAGGCTATCGCGATCGCTCTAAAATACCATCCTGGACTCCAGGAAGCCGAGGACGACACCAGGGCCGCACAGCAGCAGATCGGGCAGGCGCGATCATACCTCGGACCGCAACTGTTTGGCTCCGCACAATATCTGCGCAGCACCGAAAACGGCATCGGCAACGCGAGTTACTACAATGCAGACGGGGCGTTCCCGCGAATAACGGGCACGAATCACAACCTACCATCGAATGACACCTCGCAAAGTTGGGATACCAGCAATAATTACATGGGCGGCGTCACGCTCTCCCAGTTTCTTGTCGACTTCGGCCGCCGGCATGGATTTGTTTCGCAGCGCCAGTTCGAGGCCGCGGCCGCGGCTGCCAATCAACGACTAACCGAGCTTGATCTGATCTTTGAAGTCTCTCAACGATACTTTGCGTTGCTGCAGGCGCAACGATTGATCACGGTTTACGAGAAAGCCGTGGAGCAACGCCAATATCACCTCCACGAGGCCCAGGTTAAGGCTAATGCCGGGCTGCGGCCGCAGCTCGATACCTATGTCACGGAAGCCGAGGTCGAGCGAGCGCAATTGCATCTCGTCGATGCGCGCAATGATGACGAAGATGCGAGAGTTGGCCTGGACAATGCCATGGGTCTATCTGACTCCGCGCCCGCTTACGAACCTGCGGACATCCTGACCTACCATACGATCAACGACTCACTGCAGGTCTTGCTCGATACTGCTTTCCGGACCCGGCCCGACCTCGCAGCGCTACAGGATCAAGCAAAGGCGATGGGAGCTGAAATTGTCCAGTACCAGAGTGATTACTATCCTTCTGCCGGCGCCGTAGCTGGATACTCGGCGTTGGGAACGGGAACTCCCGCGGCAAACAATTTTAACGCCGGAATCGTAATCACCTGGCCAATCTTCAACAGCTTTCTTACGACCGATCAAATCGCGGAGACCAGACTTCGTCAACATGCGATCCTGGGCGCGATTGAAGACCTACGGCAGGAAATAATTCTACAGGTCCATACTGCGTTTCTGAATTGGCAGGCTTCTCTTCAACGCATCAACCACGCGGAAAAGACGCTTGCTGCCTCGAGCGCGGAATTGGAGCTCGCCGAGAAGCGCTATGAAGCCGGTCTGACAAATATTATCGAACTGGAAGATGCGCAACGCAGCTATACTGAGGACGATGCCGCGTACGCCGACGCCCTTTACGGATTCTCCATCACCAAGGCAGCCGTCGACAGAGCTACGGGTCGATCGCTGGCGGAGTTCTGAGGACGCAAAGCCAGTCAAGCTATGCTGAATTACAAAAAGATAATGTGCGCGTTCGAATTCGACGGCAATTCGACGGCGGCATTGCTGTTGTCGGGCACGCTCGCAAAGGAAAGCAACGCGACGCTCTATATACTGCACATCGCCAGAGTGCCCAACCAGGACATGGACGTTCCCCTCCCCTTTGATGCCGATCCGCGCTGGGAGAAGGAAGCCAGGTCCAGGCTCGTACAGATCGTCAAGGAGACCCTCAAGCCCGAAGTTCAATCTGTCATCGAGATAAGATCGGGCGTGCCTGACCTTGATATCGTGCGAGCCGCGCGCGATCTCGCAGTGGACCTGATTGTAATGGTGACGCACGGGCGCACCGGCCTCGAGCACTGGGTTTTGGGCAGTGTCACCGAGCACGTAATTCGCGAAGCTCCTTGTCCCGTGCTGGTATTACACCACACCACCTCGACCACGGTGCTGGTTTAACGATGAGGTCGGTCGGAGTGCCGTCTTGACTTGGTTCAAAGATGGTACAATTGTAGAAAGTGTGACGGGCGTGTTAACAAAAATGAGAATAGAAACGTCCGCAGTCGTTCGTGCTTTGCTCACCTTCATTGGTGTCGCGATGTTGCTCTCGTTTCCGGTTAACAAAGCTCATCGATTCGAAGCTCACTTTCGCACGCCGGAGATACGCCGCGCGATCGCGAGAAGCACTTTCCTGGCTCAACCTGAAGTCACTGGCGCGGAGCATATTGTGCACGCGAAAGTTGCTCCAAGCGTGCCGGTTGTACTCGTCACGCCGGTTTTCTCCACGCCCCTCGAAGACGTTCGTGTCGTTTCGGAAGTTCTGCCAACCCGATTCCTGCTACGTATTAAGCCCGCGCCCAGACCCTCGGGCGGCTCAGACCCACTGAGCTAGCCATAACACTCGGCGATCGGGCCAGCTCTGCGCTCTCGCAAGATACGCGGCTGGCTAGTGTCGACTGTTGCCGGAGTTCTATAGGAGCTCCGTAAGGCACCTATTCGATAGGTGAGGGTAATTGTAATGAAATCCGAAGTGATGTTTGTCGGCCGTCTGGTAATCTTTCTGATTGCAATCATCTCGCTGGCCGGGTGTTCTGTAGAGTCGTCCGCGCAGAATTCGTCAGTTCCGCAGGAAGTTGCAAAGCAAGTCGACGACTTACAGAAGCTACGAGCGGCTGAGTACGACGACTTTACGAATGGTATCGGCTGTGAAGAGTCGAACAAAAAGCTTGGAACCTACTATTTTTCCAAGGGCTTGCAAGCACATGACCTGATTCTGCAGGAAGAAGAAGGGCATCAGATAAGTGACATCGCGCTTTTCCAGGCCTTGGATAATCGCGACTCGGTGCTCTATAACGCCAATCCGCCTCAGCATCGCGACTTCTGACAGTCGGAAGAGAGAAGGCTCACGAATAGCGCGAGCGTCGAAGTTTATGGCCTGCAATTAAAGATCGCTATGGAGGCTTGTCATGAAAGTTAGAGCTTTTGCACTTATTCCAATCGTCGCCGGGTTGCTGTTTCCTGCCGTTGCTTTAGCTCAGCCTGTCTATCCGCAGCCAGACTCCCCGAGTGACGGCGCGGCTGTGATAAGTAAGCTTCAAAAGCAGGAGCAAATTGACGAATTGAAGGCCAAGTTCTGGTCGCAGGAACCACTGACTCAGCAAGATTACTACGTTCAGGAAAGAGAGGACCGTCACCTGATCGCAAGGATCTCAGCCGGTCAGCCAGTATCGCGCGATGACCTCGCAGAAGCCCTGAAGCACATCGATACGCCCTACTGACTTCCGCGTCGGCCTCTTAAAAGAAAACCGGTGCGAGCATTTCGCATGCTCGCACCGGCCCTGTCGTTCAGCGACTAGTAACGGAACTCAAGGTTCAGTAAGAACGCGTGCGTGTCGCGCGCCACCGAGAACGGAACGGCTGGCGACTTCTTCGACGTCTCCCCCGCCGGGAACGTGAACTGGTTGTGGTAGTACTGGATGGCCTGCGTGTCGATCGCCACGCGCAGATACTTGTTGATCAACCACTGCACGCCCAGGTCGTAACGCTGGAAGTCGAGCGGATCCTTGTCGATCTTCGTATTCGGCAGAAACTGCTGGAACAGGCCGAAGGCTGTAAACGGCGTATGCGGAATATCTACATGGCCCAGGAAGTCCCAGCCCTCCTGTATCGACCGCGTGTTAAGGATATTGCCGGCCATCTTGTTCCAGGCCGCGAACCCGCCAGGACTGGCGAAACCGACCGCATCAGAGGGTCCGCTGCCCGAGTACAGGTTAGCGGTGGTGAAGGCATTGTGGCCGTAATCCCACTCGCCGATGAAACCCCAGTGCTGAGCAGTGTAGGAACCCAGCATCGCCACGCGCGTGAGATGTCCACAGACCGAGTTGGAGGCATTCTCGTCCGGCGTGCACTTCTGTGAGTAGCCGTAGTCGTAAAAGGCAGTTAGCCCGAGGTTGTCGTAGCGCGACTGTGCGCCCAAAGGATTGACAGTCACGCGACCCATAAACTGCTTATAGGCGCTCTGCTCGAGGGCATGGTAGCTGGCGTCGTCGTAAACGCCGAAGTCGTAGTCGGCGTATTGGGTCTCGTCATACTTGATGGGACCCTTCATCGCGACGCCGACCTGTGCCGAGCTCAAGCTCAGATAGTTCCATGGAGTGAGTGCCGTGTAGCGGAAGCCCCACAGATTCTCTTCCCAATCGACAAGCGGATTCTGCTGCTGGCCGAAGGTGAATTTATCTTGTTGCATCGGTTCGAACTGCAGCACTTTCTTGAAGAACGTGTTGTAGTCGAGATACGCATACTTTATACGGAGTCCCAGGTTTCCGTCGTCGGTCTGCGCGTATCCGGTGTTGAGGCCGACATGGTCGCCGCTGCTCGCGGTGCACTTGGTCGTTGCCTTGCCGCCGGGCGGAACGGTGACCGTGGTGGTCGCCGTGCATGTGGTCCCGGTGTTGATCATCGCGTACATATCTGGCGTGAGCCGGAACGAAACGTCGTCATTCGGTGTGAACTTGAGATCTATATAGGTACGGTTGATGGCAAATTGGTTGAACGAGTTGTTCCCTGGGCCCGGCCACTGCATGTTGGCGTCCATAAATTGTGGGCCGAATCCGGTATGCGTCCAATCGCCCCAGTATGCGTACACCAGGGTGCCGATCGAGATCTTCTTGTACCATCGATCGCCAAATTCCTGCGCAAATGGCTGTATCGTTGATACTTGCTTCGCCATCTCCGCATTCCACTCTTGCTGCTGAGCCTGTCGCTGCGCCATCTCGGCCTGCATCTCAGCGCGCTGCTGGTCAAGTTGTTGCTGGGTCTGCTGGTGGACCTTTTGCTCTATCTCCGCAGTCGATCCGGCGGGGACGTATTCGCCGAGCCTGACGCAGCGCCGGCACCGCTTGGTGAAAACCTGGCCGGTAGTCGGATCGCTGTACAGCGTGATTGCTTGCACTTCCTCGCTGCCCGCCGGCATCGGGGTGATCATGAGGGCGCCGAGCGAGAACGCCGCGACCAGCATCGACAGCGCAACCATTCGTATCGTTCGTCTCATCATCGTCCTCCCTGGACTCTTCACGATGCGAAATCCAAATCGTTCGCCGAGCCGAACCGGCGAGAACCTGCAGGACGCACGAGCCAGCCTCGATTAACGAGAATCGGCGTCCTCCCTCCGAAGGCAGGGGCAAAGTAGAGAGACACCGTTACGACATGATGAGTCGATTGTTACGAAAGCACGAATTCTAACCTTGCGAGGGGTCGAGGATTAGCAAAAATCCACAGCGTTGGTAGAAAGCAGCGTCAGAATCGGCGAGATGTGGAAACTGCTCAGGTCCGGAGTCGGATCACTCCGGGACGGCGAAACCGCAAGTTGACTTCGCCGGACGAAGTTCACTGCGCGATCGAGGTCCCTGGTTCGAGTCCAGGTGCGGCCACCATATTTGGCTTTCGGCTAGTCAGTCAGATCGCGCGGTTGCGCATCGAGCTCTCGCCAGTCGGTTTCTGTCACGATTTCCGGTAGAAAGAGGCGCGGAACCTCGTGGTAGGACTCGCCCTGTGTCGAGCATCGTCCTTCGAAGGTCGCGCCCTCCTTTATGACAAGCGTGGGGGCCGTGATGTCGCCTGAGACTTTCGCGGTTGATCGAATCTCGATTCGCTGCGTCGCGGTGATGTCGCCTTCGATCTTGCCGCACACGACGATCGAATCCGCGCGAATCTGCGCTGTCACCACCGCGGTCTCGCCAATCGTGATTTCCTTGCCGTCGATCTCGCCATCGACGTTACCGTCGATGCGCACTGAACCCTCAAAGTGCAACTGGCCGATGACCTTCGTGCCGTAGCCTAGCAACGCCCCTGCGGGAACAGACGACTCGACCATCTTTTTGGCTGGCGGCGGTATCATCGGAGCGGCCTGCGCCGTGCTGATATTGGGCCTCGCCGGTTGCTCGCGGTGAGCGGGC
>JBEKLS010000097.1:0-16557 GCA_050010075.1 Binatus sp. (SeqCode)
GCACTAGTATCGCATCGAAAGGCTTTTCAGTGACGCCCTAAGTGGCCGACATCAGCCGGATCACTTCGGCGCGGCCCCATTCCACTTCCGCGCGATGACGATTCGCCATCGCAGTCAAATAGTCGTGGATCGCGCCCTCTGCAGGCGCGAGCGCGAGCGCGACTTCAGTCTTGCGCGCGGCCCATTCCTGGCCGCGCGACAGCAGGTTCAGGCGATCGCGAATCGAATCGAGCGCCGCAACTTTGCGCGCGAACGGCCCGACCCCACCAGACGGCTTGCCGCCATTGTCGCGAATCAGCGCTTCGAGCTCCTCGGCGTTGCGCTGTTCCATCGCGCGCGACCCGGCCAGGAACTTCTTCAACTCGTCCTGTTTGACGTCGGCGATGAGCTTCTCGAGCGCAATCACTCCCGCGCGTTCCGATTCGAGCAAAAGGTTGAGTGCCTTTTCGAGCGCCGCGTCCATAGCGCGAACTTAGTAAGCGCAATCCGGAATCGCAAGGCACTGCCCGCGCGACTAGTCGATCGCTTCGCGTTGGATCTCCTCGTCGTACGCGGGTTCGACCAGTTTGAGCCGCGTCGGCGTCTTGCGGAAGCTGCGGAACCAGTTCTCCATGTCGTCGAACAGCGAGAACGCGACCGGCGTGAATAGCAGCGTGATCAACAGGCACAGCGTCTGACCGCCGATCACCACCAGCGCGATCGCGCGCACCGAGCTGTCGCCCGCGCCCTGCCCGATCGCGACGGGAATCATGCCGGCCACTAGCGCCGCCGTCGTCATCAGAATTGGCCGCAACCGATCGCGATTCGCTGTGAGAATCGCCTGGCGCCGCGGCAGTCCCGCACGAATCAGGTTGAGCGTCTGATCGAGTTGCAGGATCGAATTCTTCTTCACGATGCCGAACAGCAGCAGGATGCCAAGCGTCGAGAACAGCATCAGGTGCTCGCGGAAGATCAACAGCGAGATCAGCGCGAACGGCACCGCCAGCGGCAGCGACAGCATGATCGTGATCGGGTGGATGAAGCTCTCGAACTGCGCCGCCAGCACCATGTACATGAAGATGATCGAGAGCATGAATGCGATCAGAAAGCCGGTGACCATTTCACCGTAAATTTTGCTCTGCCCGCCAAACGCCGTGATGTAGCCCGGCGGCAGATGAATCTCGTTGACCTCGCGCGTGACGGCGTCCATCACCTTGTTCATCGCGGCGCCGGGCGCGAGATTGAAGACGATCGAAATGTTGCGCTGGCGGTCCTGCCGATCGATCTGCACCGGCCCGGTCCCGTGCGTGAGCGTCGCCACGTTGTCGAGCCGCACCTGCCCGACCTTGCTCGAAGGAATCGTCAGCCCCGCCACCGCGGCCGGATCGTTGCGATCCTTGTCGGCCAACTGCAGACGCACGTCATAGGTATCCTGGCCTTCGCGAAAGCGCGTGATCACGTCACCCTGCACCATCGTGCGGATCGTCTGCGCGATATCGTCGACCGACACGCCGAGATCAGCCGACTTGTCGCGATCGATATTGACCTGCAGCTCCGGCAGCCCGCCCTCGTAACTCGAATCGAGATCGACGATGCCCGGAATTTTTCTGAGCCGCGTCATCAGGCTGTCGGCGTACGTCCGCAGCGTATCAAGGTCGGGCCCGCGCATGTCGTATTCGACCGCGACGTCGCGATAGCCGCTCTGTTCCCACGGCTTGATCGCGTCGACGCTGACCCGCAGCGCCGGAAACGCGTCCATCAGCTTTCGCGCGTCGGCCATCACCAGTTCCTGGCTGCGATGGCGCTGGTCGAGCGGGAAAAGCTTCGCATCGACTTCGGCGACCGTCACGCGATCGTCGCCGTTGGTGTCGCCGACGGTGGTGAACAGGTCGCGAACCTCGGGAATAGTGCGCAGCCGATCCTCGATCTGCGCGACGATCTCGTCAGTATGGGCGAGCGAATAACCCGGCGGCGTGCGGATGTTGACCGCGAATTCGCTCGAGTCGTCGTCAGGCATGAAAGTCGCCCCGACCATTTTGCCCAGGAACGGGATCGAGATGACCAGCACCATCGCGATTGCGACCAGCACCCATCGATGGTCGAGCGACCAGCGCAGCGCGAGGTCGTAGCGGTCTTCGATCCAGCGGAAAATTTTCCAGTCCTTGGTGCTGTTGTGCTTCGCGCCGCCCGCGCCCTTGGGTTTCAGGTAGCGCGAACACAGCATCGGCGTCAGCGTGAACGAGACCAGCAGCGAGACCATGATCGCGAAGGCCATCGTCAGTCCGAACGAATTGAGAAAGCGGCCCATCACGCCGTGGATGAACGCGACGGGCACGAAAATCACGGCGAGCGAGAGCGTCGTCGCGCTCACCGCCAGGCCGACCTCGGCAGTGGCGGCCTTCGCCGCGGACATCGGGTCCATGTTCTTTTCTTCGATGAACCGGAAAATATTTTCGAGCACAACTATGGCGTCGTCGATCACTATTCCGACCGCCAGCGTCAGCGCGAGCAGCGTCATCCGGTTGAGCGTGAAGCCCATCCACAGAATCAACGAGTAGGTCGAGATGATCGAAACGGGAATCGCGACCGCGGCGATCAGCGTCGATCGAATCGATCCGAGAAAAAAGAACACCACGATCGCCGCGCACAGGCCGCCGAGCCACAGATGCTCCTGCACCGTTTCGACCGCGGCCCGGATGAAGGTGGACGCGTCGCGCGTGAAGATCACGTCGACGCCGGGCGGCAGCGTGCCCTTGAGCGTCTCGAAGCGCTCCTTCACCCGATCGACGATCTCGATCGTGTTCTCACCCGACTGCTTGCGCACCACCAGCGACACCGCGTTCTTGTTGTCCCAGCGCGACAGCGAGCGTGGTTCCTTGACGCTGTCCTCGACCGCCGCAACGTCGCCGACTGTCACCGGCCGCCCGTCAGCCTCGCTGACTATAACCTTGGCGAAATCCGGAACTTCGGTGATTCGTCCAAGCGTGCGCAGCATCTCCTCGGACATCCCCTGCTTCATGCGGCCGCCGGGGTACTCGACGTTTTGCCGCGACAGCGCGGCGCCCACCTGCTGAATCGTCACTCCCGTCGCATGCAGCTTGTCGGCGTCGACGGCGACGTGGATCTCGCGCTCGCGTCCGCCGACGATATCTATAGAGCCCACGCCGTCGACCGATTCGAGCGGCTCCTTAAGACGGCGGCGCGCCAGCTCGGTCAGCTCTTTAAGGCTCTGGTAGCCGGTGACCGTGATCGTGACGACCGGCACCGCGTCGAGGTCGAACTTCTGCACCAGCGGCGGCTTGGTCCCATCCGGCAGTTGATCGAGCACCGTCGAAATCTTGTCGCGCACGTCCTGCACGGCGGCGTCGAGGTCGCGCTCGAGCTTGAACTCGATGATGATCCGCGAAACACCTTCGAGCGTGTTCGATCGCATCTCGTCGATTCCGCTGACCGTATTGATGGCTTCCTCGATCGGCTTGGTGACGCGCGCCTCGGTTTCCTCGGGCGCCGCGCCGGGCAGGAACGTCGTGACCATCACGGTCGGCACGTCGACCTTGGGAAACAGATCGACGCCGAGCCGCATGTAGGAGAACCAGCCGAGCACGACCAGCACGCCGACGAACATCGTGGCGAAGACGGGGCGGCGCACGCAGAGGTCGGCGAGAATCACGACTGCTCCTTCGCTACCGTTGAGACCGAGACCGCGGTGCCGTCGGCCAGGCGGTCGACATCACTTACTGCGACGTGCTCGCCCGCCTTCAGCCCGGCGGTGATTTCGGTCTGGTCGCCGACGACGCTGCCGGTCGTCACCTCGCGCGCGCGCACCACGCCTTGCTCGACGACGAACACGCGCGCGACGCCCGCGTAGCGCAGGACCGCGGCGGTCGGCACGAACAGCGCTCGGTCATGCCCGAGATCCATGATCACGTGCGCAAAAAATCCGGGCTTCAGCGCGCCGTTGGGATTGGCGACTTCAGCCTCGATCAGCAGCGTGCGGCTGCTTTCATCCAGCGCCGGCGCGATGCGCGTGATTTTGCCCGTATACGACGCGTTGGGATCGGCGTCGATCGTAAGTCTCACCGGCATGCCGACGCGCGCCAGCGGCACGAACCGCTCCGGCATCGGGCAGCGCAGCTTTATAGGGTCGGTTGCTATCAGTTCGTAAATTTCCTTGCCGGGCGCGACGTACTCGCCCAGCGAAACCATCCGCTTCTGCACGGATCCGCTGAACGGCGCCTTGATTTCTGTGTCGCCGAGCTTCTTGCGCGCCATCGCAACAGCTTCATCCGCCGATTCCGTGTCCGCCTGATCGACGCGCAACTGCGACGCCAACTGATCGAATTGCTCAGCCGAGATGGCCGACGCTCGCTTCAGCGCCTGCGCGCGATTGTAGCGGGCGGTCGAGTTGGCCAGCCGGGCGCGCGCCTGGTCGAGCGCCGCCTGCGCAGTCTCTACCCGCAACTCGTACTCGCGCGGGTTGATTTTCAGCATCACCTCGCCGGCCACGACCTTGTCGCCGAAGTCCGCGACGACCTCCGTCACTCGCCCCTCGACCTCCGACGACATCACCGCCTGCTCCCGCGGGAACAGCGCGCCCTGCACCTCTGCCGTGCGGTCGAGACTCTGCTGATGCGCCGCTGCCACCTCGATCGCAATCGCCGCCGGCGCTGTATTGCCGTCCTTGCCGACATCGGCCGCAGCAGGCGGCTGATGGCATCCCGCGAGCGCCAATGCGCCCAGCAGAGCCGCAATCGCCGCGAAAGCCGAAACTCTGGACCATTTCGGCTTCATGGATTCGCTGCAATCCCCTTTAGAAAAAGTTCCACGACCGCTTCGGCGTCCGATTCGATCGGACTCGACGCCAGCTTGAGCAGCCGCCGCCGCAGCGACCCGGTGAGCATCTCTCCAAGCATGAACGCCGCGAACTGCGGATCGATCCGCCGAATCGCGCCGCGGTCGATAGCGTCCTGCAGCACCGACGCGACGAAGTCGAGATGACCGGCGTAGACCCGCATGTACTCGCGGCCCGCCTCCGATTCGAGCTCGATATCGAGCGAATTGCCAATGATAAGCGTCTTGAGAAAATCCTGGTTCGAGGCCTGTATCCGGAACTGCGCGAGGATTAGCTTGCGGATACGCTCGAGCGGCGGTATCGACGGGTCGTCCGACGCTATCGTCTCCGCCACCATCTCGCGCAGACCCTCGAGCACCGCCGCATGCACCAGCGCATCCTTGGTGTCGAAATAAAGGTAGATAGTTCCCTTGGCGACCTTCGCCTCCTCCGCGACCCGGTCGACCGTAGTCCCCTGCATACCGTATCGAGCCATCACGCGGCGTGCGGCTTCGAGGATCTCACGGACCCGATATTCCTTGATTACTTCTTCTTTCGTCACGGCGAAACTGGACAGTCAGTCAAATGAACGTATGGTCAGTCTAGGCAAGTCGTCAAACTTGAAGCAAGCGCAGTGCGCCGCGAAAAGGTGAGTGCGCGATCAACAACGATCACGCTGTTTTGCACCCTAATCCCTTCTAATAGGGACGAAGTCCCGCATCCGTTCCTTTCTGAATACCGGGTGCAAGGGTCACCCCTGCCCAAGGAGGTGTGGGACCCAGGGCGGGTTCCACATTAAATCAAGTTCCCCAGTTCCCCTGATTCAGGCCGATGACTTCTCGAGCTCGTCGCCCAGAATTTCAGCCAGCCGCTCAGCCGGCACTCGGCGCAAATCGGGAATCATCAGCCCTGATGCGGCCGCATGGCCGCCGCCGCCGAAATGTTGCGCCAACACCGACAAATCGACGTCGCAATCAGCGCTGCGTCGCAGGCTGACGCCCTGGCTGCGCAAGTCGAACAGCGCGACGACCGTCTGCGTCTGTCCTTCATATAGATGCGCCGCGACCTCGCTGCTGTAGCCGAAGCAGCACGCGCTCCGCACTGTGATTCCGTTCTCGAGCTTGCGGTCGACCTTCGTCGCGTTGGCCAGTTCGATACTCCGGCGCATCGCGTCCTGGCCCGACTCGAACGCACCGCGCAGCTTGCGGCTCATCCGCGGCTCGCGCAGCTTCAGGATTTCGCGATACGACGCGATACCGCCGAGCGTCTGCACCGCCAGCGCCCAGTCGGCCGACTCGGCTATCCGATGGACCCAGCGGTCGTGGTCGTCGGCTATCATCACGAACGGCTGGAAGGCGTCGAACTCGGCGCGCTCGTGCTCGGGCAGGTCGCGGCCCATTCGTTTGAGGTAATTGAACGTCAGACGCGCCGCCGAATACTGTTCGCTCAGAACTTTGCCCGCGAACGGCACCTTGAACTCAGGGGCATCGGCGCGGGAAACTGCGGTACGATGATGATCGATCCAGTAGATCTGCGCGCCGCGCGCGCTCAACTCCGCCAGATGCGCGCCGGTCGCGGGTGAGTTCCAGGACAAATCCGTGATCCAGATCTCGTCATTGGCGTCCTCGGACCTCAGCGACAAGTTCTGGAGCACATGGTCGGCCTCGTTGTTGCCGGCCAGCGTCGTGAAAACTTTATGGCCATCGTAAAAGCGCGCCACCGCCGCCGCCGCCATCACACCGTCGAGGCATGAGGGGCCGTGGCTGACGACCTGAATCGTGCGGGAAGTTTTTCCGGGCATAAGAGATCAATTGTAGAGCATTCGGCGCGCGCGAGCGAAACGCCAGCATCGCGGCGCCGCCGCAATACCGTCATGCTCGCGCAGATTCCCAACGGCCTGAGCGCGCTGAGATTCGCGCTGGCCGCCGTATGGATCGATCTGGCAGCGCGCGGCCACCAGGGCCGGCTCGCATTTGCAATCGTCGCGATACTCGCCGCGGGCAGCGATTTCATCGACGGCCGAATCGCGCGGCGGCTCGGCGTCGCCAGCGGCAGCGGGCGATGGCTCGACGGCATCGCGGATGTGATGTTCGTGCTAGCAGCGCTAACCTGCGCAGCCGCCACCGGCGCAATCCCGTTTTACATCCCGATCCTGATAGCGCTGTCGTTCAGCCAGTACGCGCTCGATTCGATCGCGATCGGACAGCGCGCGACGGGCCCGATAAAAAGCCGCCTCGGACACTGGGGCGGCATAATCAACTACGCGCTCGTGATCACGCTCGCGATAGCACCGCCCCCCGCGACGCCGGGCGCAATCATACACGACCTCGCACCCATCCTCGCCCTCTTCTATATAGCCGCAATCACAGAACGCGCCTGGCTCTTCTACCGTGCACGCTGACGGATTGTCAGCTCAACGCGGCAAGCCATGGCGTCGGCGGAACTCTTTGAAAAACTCTTCAGCCGGCCGCGTCCGCCCGTGCGCGATGTCGTCGAGGCCCTGCCGGATGGCTTCGTAAACATCGGCGCGAGCGGCCTCATCGAGTGACTTCTGCCGAGCTTCCGCGTCCTGCACAACCGCCTCTGGTTTGAACTTCTTCATAGTCGCGCGACGATACGAAAATCAGAGACGCGGATGCGCGCGTCTCACATCCGCGTCCCCATCAGAACCCGGTCGTCAGCCCATCTTGGACAGCAGGTCCAACATATCGTTGGCGTGCTCTTCTTCCACCTTGTTAATCTGCTCGATCAATATCTTGGTCGTCGGATCGCTGTCGCCCAGCCATCGGATAACTTCCGAATAGCTCTCGACCGCGATCCGCTCGGCGATCAGATCTTCCTTGATCATATCGATCAACGTCTTGCCCTCGACGTACTCCGAATGCGATCGGCCCGCGAGCGTGCTGGGACTGAAGTCGGGCTCGCCGCCAAGCTGCGTGATTCGCTCGGCCACCCAGTCGGCATGCTGCTGCTCTTCATTGGCATGCTGCAGGAATTCGGCCTTGACCGAATCGGAGCTGATCCCCTGCGCCATATAGTAATGACGCTTGTAACGCAGCACGCAGACGAGCTCGGTCGCGAGCACGTCGTTGAGCACCTTCACCACCTGCTTGACGTCGGCCCGGTAGCCCTCGGTTACGGCACCTTTCTCCATATTCTTGCGGGCGTTGTCGCGAAGTTTTTTAACGTCAGTTAGAAATTTTTCCATGTGTGAATCTCTCCTCTTGCATACCTCCAGCCTATGCCCTTTAGGACTTGAGACCAGTGCCGCGTACGTCTCGCAATGTGCCCGCGGGGACGATGAAGACCGCTCGCCGTCGTGCTAGCTTTGGAGCGAATTCGGGCGAAACGTAATTGGAACCCCGCATACTAGCCCGCGCCGAGCATCCCATCTCGCGCCGCGACATCGACGCCAACGTGCTCAAGGTCCTCTATCGTCTCGCGGGCGCCGGCTTCGAGGCATACCTGGTCGGCGGCGGCGTGCGCGACCTCATGCTCTCGCGCAGGCCCAAGGATTTCGACGTTGCCACTTCGGCCCATCCGCAACAGGTGCGCGATCTGTTCCGCAACTCGCGTCTGATCGGCCGCCGCTTTCGCCTCGTCCACGTTTTCTTCGGGCGCCAGAATGTCGAGGTCGCGACCTTCCGCAAACAGGCCGAGGCCATCGCCGACACCGACGATCCGCTCATTCGCCTCGACAATACTTTCGGCACGCCCGAGGAAGACGCGTTTCGCCGCGACTTCACCGTCAACGCGCTGTTCTACAGCCCGCTGACTTTCAACGTGATCGACTATCCGGGCGGAGTCGGCGACCTCGAGGCGCGGCTCATTCGTACCATCGGCGATCCGGAGCTGCGGATGCGCGAGGATCCCGTGCGCATGATGCGCGCGGTGCGCTTCGCCGCCAAGCTCGGCTTCGAGATCGAGCCCGCGACCCGCGCCGCCATCGAGCGCCATCGCGCCGACCTCGCCAAAGCCTCCGTGCCGCGCCTCGTCGACGAAACCTACAAAACCCTTGGCCAGCCCGAAGCCGCGCACGCGCTAGTGCTGATGGAAGAGCTGGGACTGCTCGAATACGTGATCCCGATTCTGTCCGCTCATCTTAAATCGCGCGACGCGACCCTCGCCGAGCAGCCCGCGGTCCGCAACATGGCGGCACTGGGCCGCGCAATCGCAAGCGGATTTGCTCCCGACCATTCGATCGTACTGGCCGCCCTGATGCTCGATCTCTATCGCGAACAACATCGCGGCCCACGCAGCGGTACCGACCGCGCCGGCAGTGACCGTGGTGGTGGCGACCGCGGGGGTGGTGATCGCGCCGGCGCCGACCGCGCCGGTGGCGTGCAGACCGGTGATAACCGTGGCGGTGTCGAGCGCGCCGGCGGCGAGCGCACCAATGGCGCCGCTCGCGTCGACCTGCTCGGCGCGCTTCGCGCGCACGGCTTCGCGCGCGGCGACACGGAGCAGATGCGCCTTATCCTCGAGTCCTTCGCGAATCTCGCCGCACCCACGCGCCGCACGCGGCGCCTGATGCGCCGGCCGTACTTCCCCGACGCGCGGATGTTCTTCGAGATGAGTGCGCCGACCTACTCGATCGATCCCACGCGCACGCTGCGCTTCCTGGCCGACCCCGACGCCTTCAGCGCGAACCCGCCCCCGGCCGACGGCGCGCCGTCATCCACCGGCGGCGGCCATCGCCGCCGCAGACATCGCCGCCGCCGCTCCCGCCGCAGCCCCGGCGCAGCCACAGTCGCGCAAACCACTCCGTCCAACGAAACAAATGGCGCCGCAGCGCCACTAACATCACAGGACCCCACCCGCCACAACTAGGCTCCGTCTCAATTCCCGAAAAGGTAGGGCTTCTCCCTCTCTTATCCGGTCCCCCCTTCCACCAGGGGAAGGGGTTAGGGGTTAGGTCGCACGAGGGCAGCTACCCGCTTAATCACGCAACCCACCCGGCAATCGAAACGATCCATCGACCTCGCACGGCAACTCAACCACCCGCACGACCGCATCAACGTTCAACTCTCCATACAGATGAGGAAACACCTCGCCCACCGCTTCACCGCGCGCACTCGTCGGCGCCTCGTACTTTAACTCCGCACCAAGCCGCGCCTCGTCGATACACAAAACAACCAGCCCCGCCTGGCCACGATAAAACCGGTTAGCGGTATCCACCACCTGCGCCAGAGTCGAGCAATGGATAAACCCTTCGACGCGCAAACTCGCGGCCGCATAGCGACCACGCGATAGCGCCGCCTCCCACTCAATGCGTTTGACGATATGAAAAATCACCGATTTCAGGATGACACAAAAATGCGTGGAGTGATTCGCATGAGACGGCAGCCTGGAGAAGGCCATCTAGGAATTCGGACCCTCACCCGCCGCTCGAAGACGAGCGGCGGCCTCTCCCTGACAGGGAGAGGCTAGGAACGAGCCGGAATTCTTCGCTTCGCTATGGAGTGACACGAACGAAGGACGACAAAGGAACGCGGACATCGACTCTGCACGCATGCAGCTTGAATCGCAGAACCCTCACCTAACCTCTCCCGTGAAAGGTCACCCTCACCCGCGCCAAGCGCGGCCTCTCCCGCAACTAAGCGGGCGAGGCGGGTAAGCAGTGGCGCGGAACGCAACACCCTAACTGGGGCGAGGGATTCGGACCAGCACCCCTCCGTCCCGAACCCAACCTAAGCGAAAGCGCGTCCGCGCGATTTCGCTCAGCTTCTTATCACTGGGTGCAGGGGTCACCCCTGCCCAGGGAGGTGTGGAACCCACGGCGGGTTCCACATTAAATCAAGTTCCCCCGTTCCCCCGCTCTCGCTAAGCGCGCATCGCACCCCGCGCATTCCCGAGCAGCATCTCCGCGACTGCGGTCAGATCGTTATCGTCATAGTAATCGATCTCGATCCTTCCCGGGCTGCGGCCGCGGCGCTTGAAGATTCTGACCTTGCGCTTGAGCGCGCGTTGCAGACCCTCGGCCAGCGCGTTGAGGTTGGCGTCGGCGGCGGAGCGGGCGGCGGCGGTTTTTGTATTGCGCGGGCGGCTGGCAGTCGCTATTTCTTCGGCGCCGCGTGCCGAGATTCCGACTGCTGCGATTCGCCGCGCTGCGGACAACTGCGCCTCGGCCGATTCTATCGAGAGCAATGGCCGCGCCTGCCCGGCGGTGAGTTGTCCCAAGGCGATCATATTCAGGATCTGTTGCGGCAATTCCAGCAAGCGAATCGAGTTACTGACGTACGGGCGGCTCTTGCCCACGCGCGCGGCGATTTCGTCCTGCGTGAGCCCGAAATGATCGACCAGGCGGAAAAATGCGAGCCCTTCTTCGACCGCGTTCAGCTCCTCGCGCACGATATTCTCGACCAACGACATTTCCAGCGCCGCGCGATCGTCGAGCTCGCGCACTACGATCGGGACGGTTTCCAGACCGGCCGCACGCGCAGCGCGAAGCCGCCGCTCGCCCGCGATCAGTTCGTAGCGGGGGCCGTCGGCTTCGCCGGCGCCGATTCGGCGCACGATCAGCGGCTCGATAATTCCCTGGCTCTGGATCGCGCGGGTAAGCTCGGCCAGCCGCTCTTTGTCGAAGTTTATTCGCGGCTGAAACGGACCGGCCGTGATACTGCCGACGGGCGCCAGCTTGAATTGCGCGCCGCCGATATCTTCGGCGCCGCTGACTTCAATCGCAGCCGCCGCGTTGGCGTTGCCGATGAGCGCATCGAGTCCGCGTCCCAATGGTTTCCGAATCATCCTGGTAGTCCTCTGAGATTTCGATCGTGTTAGCTTCTGGATCCGAACCGCACTGGCACCGCGCTCGATCCGCGCCAACCTAACCCCTAACTCCTTCCCATGTGGGAAGGGGAACCGGTCGCCAAAAAACCTTCCTAACAGGGACGAAGTCCCGCATCTTTCTTTTCATGATACTGGGTGCAGGGGTCACCCCTGCCGAAGGAAGCGTGAAACCCACCGCGGGTTTCACATTCAATCAAGTTCCTCCTCCGTTCTGGCCATCACGCGCGATGATCTCCGCCGCCAGTGCGCGATACCCTTCGGCACCGGCCGACTTCGGCCCGTACTCGAGCACGGACAGTCCATGGCTGGGGCTTTCCGACATCCGCACACTGCGCGGGATTACACTGCGAAAAACTTTTTGAGGAAAATGTTTTCGCACCTCGTCCGAGATTTCATGACTCAGGCGGTTTCGCGTGTCGAACATCGTGAGCACGAGGCCTTCGAGCTCGAGCGCGGGCCTAAGCGCCGCCTTGACCTTGTTGATCGTGCCGAGCAGCGCGCTCAGACCTTCGAGCGCGTAGTACTCGCATTGCATCGGCACCAGCACGGAATCCGCGGCGACGAGCGCATTGAGGGTGAGGATTCCGAGCGAAGGTGGCGTATCGATTAAAACATAGTTATATTCTGGCAGAGTTGGCTCCAGGAGCGCCCGCAAGCGCCGCTCACGACCCTCCATAGTCACCAGCTCGATCTCGGCACCGACCAGATCATCGCCCGCCGGCGCGAGAAACAGCATCGGCCGCACCTGCCGGATAATATCGGCAGCCGCCAAGCCGCCGACCAATGCCTGGTAGATAGTCTTGCCCTCGCCACGCGCCGCACTGACGTCTTCGGGGGTACTGATACCGGAAGTAGCGTTGCCTTGGGGGTCGAGGTCGACGAGCAGGATACGCCGCCCGGTCTCGGCCAGCGCTACGGCCAGGTTGATAGCCGTGGTGGTCTTGCCGACGCCGCCTTTCTGATTAGCTATTGCGATTACCCGCCCCACGACCTACCCCGCAACCGAAGCGGCCGAGACGTTTCACGTGAAACATTCGGCCTCGCGAACCATTAAATGCCCGCGATCACGCAAAATCAAATCGCGCGATCAGATTCGCACAGACGCTTGAATTATTTAGGTTTTCTAGACGGAACGTTTCACGTGAAACGTTTTAGCGACGAGTCCAGGTAGCGACGGAACGGTGCATTACCTGCCGTCCATGGCGCAAATCGTACCCGGAGACGGACGGCTCGACCAGCCCTGAGCCGGCTGCGACTGCCGTGTCGTCATCGAACTTCTGATCGGCGCTCACGTAGAGCATCAGCACGCCGCCCGGACGCAGTGCGCGGCCGGCAATCTTGAAGAGCTCGCCTGGATTTCCGACAGCGCGCGCGGTGACGAGGTCGAACCCGTCCCGAACGTCGAGCGATTCGGCGCGAATGCATTCGATGTGCACGTTGCGCAGGCCCATCTCGACGGCAGCCTCGCTGAGGTACGTCGCCCGCTTGCGCCGCGCCTCGACCAGAGTCACCTGCGCGTTGATCGCGGCGGCAATCACCAGCCCCGGAAAGCCAGCGCCGCTGCCGATATCCAGAAACCTGCGCTCGCGGTCCATCCGGTTGGTCAGCCGCAGGATTTTCGAGCTGACCGCAATTGAGACCGGGAGAATACTATCGAAGACGTGGAACACGATCTCGTTGGGATCCTTCGGATGCGCCGTCAGGTTAATTTTCGGTCCCCACACGGCGAGCGTGGCCGCCATCTGCTCGATCCGGTTCAGGAACTCGACCGTGTTGGCGACTACCCCGGTCGCCGCGATTGCGGGCGCGAGCTGAGCGCGCACTGCGGCGGCAATCTCGTCGGGACTGGCGGCCTTTTTCTTTTTTGCGGCGCGCGCCGGGGCCTTATGTTTCACGTGAAACGTCCCTATCAGGCGATATTTAGCTTGATTTTATTAGGTTATTTCGCAAAACGTTTCACGTGAAACGTTCTAAACAGGCTCAAATCGCGCGCGCATCGCGGTCGCGCCGGCTCTTAATATGGACTGCCAGGATCGAGATTGCCGCCGGCGTGATTCCCGGCATCCGCGCGGCCTGCCCCAGCGATCGCGGCCGCACCGCGGTCAGCCGCTCCGAAACCTCGGTCGATAGCCCCATCACGCCCTTGAAATCGACCCAGTCCGGTATCGTCGTGTCCTCGAGGCGCGCGAACCGCTCCACCGCCTCCGCCTGGCGGCGCACGTAGCCCTCGTATTTGATCTCGGTCTCGAGCTCAGCCGCCTCGTCAAGGTTCAGAGTCGAGTCGGCCCCGCTCATCTTCATCAGAGCGTCGTAGCCGATTTCCGGGCGCTTGAGCAGCTCGATCGCTCGCACCGGCTGCGCGATTGGGGTCGAACCGTGCGCCATAATCGCGGCGTTGACCTCGTCGGAGGCGGGAACCAGCGCCGACTTCAGGCGTTCGATCTCGGCGCGCACCGCTTCAGTCTTGGCGCGAACGCGTGCGCCCGCCGACGCGTCTAGCAGACCCAGCCGCTCGCCTATCGGCGACAGCCGCCGGTCCGCATTATCCTCGCGCAGCAGCAGCCGGTACTCGGCGCGCGAGGTGAACATCCGGTACGGCTCGCCACCGATTCCGCGCGTCACCAGGTCGTCGATCATCACGCCGATATAGGCCTGATCGCGCCGCAAAATCAGCGCCGGCTCGCCGCGGACTTTGAGCGCAGCGTTGATTCCCGCGATCAACCCCTGCGCGCCCGCTTCCTCGTAGCCGGTCGTGCCGTTTAGCTGGCCCGCGAAGAACAGCCCGCGCACAAGCTTGGTCTCGAGCGACGACGTCAGCTGCGTTGGGTCCGAGAAGTCGTACTCGATAGCATAGCCGGGACGCATTATCTCGGCCCGCTCGAGCCCGGCGATCGATTGCACCATCGCGAGCTGAACGTCGAGCGGCAGACTGGTCGACAGTCCGTTGGGATAAACCTCGACCGTGTCGCGGCCCTCGGGCTCTAAAAAAATCTGATGACGCTCCTTGTCCCGAAAGCGCATCACCTTGTCCTCGACCGACGGGCAATAGCGCGGCCCCTTGCTCTGGATCACGCCCGAGTACATCGGCGACCGGTCGATACTGCCGCGAATTATCTCGTGAGTGCGCGCGTTGGTGAAGGTCAGGTGGCAAGGGATCTGCGCTTGCGCAATCCTGGCCGTACGAAATGAGAACGGGGGCGCCGGTTCGTCACCCGGCTGAATCTCCAACGCGGAGTAGTCGATCGTGCGCGCGTCCAAACGGGGGCATGTGCCCGTTTTCAGCCGGCCGATGCGAAAACCCAACTGCGCCAAGTGCTCGCTGAGACCCATCGCGGCGAAATCGCCGGCGCGGCCCGCGGAATAATTCTGCAGCCCAATATGCACGAGCCCCTTCAGGAACGTACCCGTCGTCAGGATGACCGTCGGCGCCTCGAAGACCTCGCCGATTTGCGACTCGACGCCGCGCACCGCGCCGTCCTCGACGATCAGGCGCTCGACGCTCGCCTGCCGCACCTGCAGATTTGCCGTGCGCTCGAGTACACGCTTGCTGCGCGCACGATAGGCGGCCTTGTCGGCCTGCGCGCGACGGGCGCGAACCGCGGGACCCTTGCGCGTGTTCAGGAAGCGAAACTGAATTCCAGTCTCGTCGGCCGCCAGGCCCATCTCGCCGCCGAGCGCGTCGATCTCGCGAACCAGGTGGCCCTTGCCTATCCCGCCAATGGCCGGGTTGCAGGACATCTGGCCGATATGGTCGAGATTCAGCGTGAGCATCAGCGTGCTCGCGCCCATCCGCGCCGCAGCCAGAGCAGCCTCGATACCGGCATGACCGGCGCCGACAATGATAACGTCGTAGTTCATCGCGAGCAGCGATTATGGCCCGCCCCGGCGCATCGCGCAAAGCGCGCGGAGCAAATCGGAAGTAGAAAAATACTACTAAGAGTTATATGTGAAACCCGCGGTGGGTTTCACGCTTCCTTCGGCAGGGGTGACCCCTGCACCCAGTGAAAAGAAAAAAGATGCGGGACTTCGTCCCTGTAGGAAGTTGTTGGGGGAGAAGGGGACTATTAATCCGGTTCCCTACCACCAGAGGAAGGGGTTAGGGGTTAGGTTTGCTCGACTCGAGCGCGATGAACGCTACTTGATTTGTTTTCCGCGTGCGCTCACTTGCCGATACAGAAGTCGCGAAAGATTGCGTCGAGGACGTCTTCGCCGCTTATTTCGCCGGTGATCGAGCCGAGCGCCGCCGCTGCGGCCATTATATCGACCGCTACTATCTCCGGCGGCAACATCGTAAGTGACGAGTCGCGGGCGTTCTTGAGCGCTTCCAGAGCTATCGCCAGCGCGTCGCGATGGCGTTCGCGCGAGATCGCGATTTGATTGTTCATCGTTGGCGCGGATGGTGAGATTAGTGCGGCAATTATTTTGGTGAGTTCGGCGCGCAGAGTTGCGGCCTCTTCCAGGTTGATTGCCGAGAACGGCAGGATCGGAATCTGTAAACCTTGCGCGCGAAGGTCGGCAGGCGTAACTGCGGCGGGCAGATCGCGCTTGTTGAGAATCGCCAGGCCCGGGCGGCCGGTCGTTAGGCGAATCACGTCGGCGTCAGCAAGGTCGAGCGGGCGCGACGAATCGAACATCGCGATCAACAGATCCGCGTCGCGCGCCGAACGTAGCGTGCGCTCGATTCCGATGCGCTCGACGTCGTCGGTCGCCTCGCGTATTCCCGCAGTATCGTTGAGCACCAGCGCGTAAGGGCCGAGCTGAACCGAGTCTTCGACTACGTCGCGCGTGGTGCCGGGGATGGCGGTGACAATAGCGCGGTCGATTCCGAGCATCAGGTTCATCAGGCTCGACTTGCCGACGTTAGGCTTGCCGACGATCGTCGCGTGCACTCCCTCGCGCATCAGGAGACCTCGCGCGAAGCTATCGTGCAGCATTGCAACGTCACCGATGAGGCGCTC
>JBEKLS010000098.1:0-16233 GCA_050010075.1 Binatus sp. (SeqCode)
AGCGTCACGCTCGCTGTCGCGTCCTGTTTGATGTCCATGTGATAGAGCAGCCCAATGCTGAGACCGCCCGCGTTGATCGTCGGCGTCGGACCACCGGTGCCGGTCCAGGTTGCGCCCATATCGAGACTCCGCCAGATGCCGCCGTCGTTACCGGCGTAAACGATCGACGGCGTGCCCGGCGCGAAGGCCCACGAATGACTGTCGGCGTGGATGCCGTGAGTGACGTCGCTGAAACTCGTGCCTGAGTTGGTCGATAGCCACGTATCGGTGCCGCCCCAGTAAAGGATGTCGTTGACGCCATCGCCGGGAGATCCGGGATCAACGGCGAGCGACATCGTGTAGAAGCATTGACAGACCCCGCTGACCGCGTTGAACGGACCGTTGCCCTTCCAGGTCCAGGTCGCGCCCTGATCGGTGCTCTCGAAGATACCCAGCGTGTTGGTGTAAGGACTGCTTGCGATAGCGAAGTTTCCGCCCCTGCCTTCGATCGTCGCGTAGATAACCTGCACGCCTGCGGGATTCGGGGTGGAAGTCGGAGGCGCTAGACCAATCGAGACCTTGCCAATCGTGGCGCCGCTATGCGCCGTCAAACGCGCCGCGAGCGCGGGGGTCGTGCTGTTGAGAGATTGAGTCCAGGTCATGCCGCCGTCGGTTGACTCGACGACGCCGACGCCGTTCAACCCCGCGAACAGCACGCGGCTGCCCACCGGCGATGACGGGTCGAACGCCAGGTAATCGGCCTGCACTCCGCTGGCGCCGCTCCCCACTGTCCAGTTCTGTCCCGCATCGGTCGAGAAATACAGGCCGCTGCTCGCCGCAAGGTACAGGTTGTTGCTGTTGGCAGGATCGACGGCGATTCCAAAAATACTCTGGTTCACGAACTGACTCGCGTTGCCGACGTTGCTCGCCGGAAATCCGGAGCCGAGCGTGATCCAGCTTCCGCCGCCATCGGTCGACTTCAGAATTCCGATCGTCGTGTTGATCTGGGTCCCTTGCGCTCCGGTGTCCTTAAGATATGAGGAGGAGCCCGCATAGATGATGTCGGTGTTGTTCGGGTCGATCGCGATAGCGCTCGGCTCGCCGATCGCCAGCATCGCCTGATGGTCGAGCAGCGGGGTCCAGTCGGCGCCTGCGTCGATTGTTTTCCAGATACCGCCGTCGGTCGCGCCGAGGTAAATCACGCTCGGGTTGGTCGGACTGATCGCAATCGCATCGACCCGCCCGTTCCAGATCGACGAACCCGCCGCGATTCCACTGGGCCCCAGCGGCTTCCACACCACTCCGTTGATACTGCTGACGGCCGGCTTGGCGATGGGCGGTCCGCCTTTTTTGTTTTTCGCGGCGATGGTCTTCGGCAGGATCACCGCCGGCGCAATCGCGCTCCACTGCTTCATCCCGTTCTGGTACGCATCGGGCGGGATCGGGACGCCGCCGAACGTGCGCTCCGTGGTCATCTGTTGGGCGCCGATGGTTGCATCGTAAGGTGCATTGGTCGGCGCACTTACGGTGCCACTGTCCTGCGAAAAGGAGATAGTCAGCCAAGCCGCCGGTACTGCTACCAGCACCATCGCGAAGACGAGAGCACGGCGGCGCAACCCTTTGGCAATCGACGCGAATTGAATTTTCATGACCCCTCCCAGCTCGGTTCCAGTTCCAGCTGTTAGCTCCGGCGGTCCTTGGTCGGTTACTTCCCCTTGCCGGACAGCGGGATCTGTTGCGGTGCTCCCGTCTCGTCGTCGTTGATGGTCAACTGACCCATCTGCTTGGTGTTGTCAGTCGGGCTGAACGTCACTGAAACCTTGCAACTCTGGCCCGGCGACAGCGCCGTCATGCATTCGCTGCTTACCGCGAAAGGCGCGGTAGCCGATTCACCCACGATCGTCACGGTGATCGCCGATTTCTTCGAGCTTTTGTTCTCGATGGTCACCTTCCTGGGTTTGCTGACGGTGTTGACCTTGACCGATTTGCCAAAGTCCAGCGACTTGGGCGAAATCTTCAGCTTGGCATCGACCACCGGCGTCGCCGTCGCCGTTGGTGTGGCTGTAGCCGTAGCCGTTGCGGTCGCAGTTGCAGTGGTCGTCGCGATCGCCGTGGGCGTGGCCGTCGCAGTTGGCGTCGGCGTCGCAGTCGAAGTGGCCGTCGCGCTAGTCGTCGGAGTGGGCGTCGCCGTCGTCGTCGCCGTAGGCGTTATCGTCGGCGTTGCGGTTATCGTTGGCGTCGCGGTCGCGGTCGGAAACGGCGTCGGACATCCGCTGCCCGTCGGATTCATCACCGTCAGGAACGCGTTGCTGCTGCCCTGATCCGCCGCGTTATTTCCGAACTGATATGCGTTCGGCGTGATCGGAAAGTCGGTTGAATAGGTGAGTCCGGTGACGAAAATCTGGCCGGCCACCGGATCAAACGCGATCCCGGCTCCAATGTCGGCGTATCCCGAACCGCCGAGCAGGGTCGAAAAGGGCAACTGCTTCGCGTTAACCGTCGCCTGCGTAGTGTCCACCGCGGACACGAACGCAGTGATCGGAACGTCAATGGTTGGGATTCCATTTGATTTCGTCTTTGGACCTTTTGATTTGACCGGCTTGAACGGTGCGCTGAAACCATCGACGGTCAGCGGTAGTCCGGAACTATTGTTTTGGGTCTGGCATGCGTTCGAACTGGTGGGAAATATCCCGGCCAGAGGCGAAGGGCCGCCGCCAGAGTAGGCCGAGGTCGTGAGTCCCGTCACATAGACGATTCCCGCATTCTCGGCCATCGCGCCGATCGCGTCGCCAGCGCCGAAGGTGCATCCGCCGCCATCGAACTCCACCACCAGGCAAAGTCCGCCGCCGCCGAAGTAGGTCGAATAGACCACCTGGCCAAGCCCCGGGCTGCCGTTCGGATTCAGCTCGGTGATAAATCCTGTCGTCGCCGGACTCCCCACGAATGTGTTCGCTTCAGGCTCGTTCACGGCCTGATAAGGCGGATTGGTCGTACTGACGCCAGTCACTCCGTTGACCGGAAAGTTGGTCGATGCAGTCAGTCCCGCGATCCAGAAGTCGTCCACCGAACTGTCGTGAACGATCGCCGTTCCGACGTCGCCGATCGCAATACCAGTAAGCCCGTTGGTGGTGCCGGACCCGCCGACGTAGGTTCCGTAGAGCAGCGCCTGTGCGGCCGACTTTGACTGATTGAACGACGCGACGAACGCCATGCTGCGAGTGTTGCCTCCCAGGAAGGTCGATTGCGCCGGATTCGCCAGCGGTATCTTGTCGGCCGTCTTCCCGCTCGCGCCCGAGAACGTCGCACCGGTGATTGCCACTTCGTTCAGGCTCGCAACCGCGATAGCGAGACCTTCGTCGCCTTCCGATCCGTTTCCCGTTCCGCCGTAGTAGCTCGAAAACACCGGCGTGGATCCGGCGCCGTCTCCGCCCACGATCATCATGAACGCGTTGCTCAAGCCGCCCTCGCCGGTTGCGAGGTTTGCCTGCGGAGCGTTGGCGGTCACAACAAAGCCGTCGGCTACCGTGCTCTGCGTCGATCCTACGATAAAGGCGTCGCAATCCGACGAGCATCCGGGGACGAGCGCCACGCGCGCGGCGGTCGCGTTGTGGGAGCCGGGAATGTAACAGGAGTATTCGAGGCTGTCGCCGCCCGCGGTGAGTTCGCTGACGAAGCCGACGTTGGTGTCGGCGTTCATGCCGTTGTTGGTTCCGGTCGTACCCCAGGCGCCGCACGAAGCGACGCCGGGAAACTGCGCCCCGGTCGAATTCGGGTTACCCGAATAGGTCTGGCCCACCACGTACGCATCGCCCGAACCGTCCACTGCAATGCCGAATCCCAGGTCGCCGTCTCCATCTCCGACATCGTCGGCAATCGTATCGCCCGCTGCGCCAAGGTACGTCGCATAGATCAGCGAAGCAGCATTGCTCGTGTTTGTGTTGAACTTCGCGACGAAGACATTTGGATTCTGGTTCGGCGGAGAATTGGCGCCTGCCAGCGCAGTCTGGAAAAACCCTGTCGTCGGCAGATCGTTCGAGAATGCAGATCCGGTGATGTACGCATTGGGCGGACTCGCGGAATCAAGTGCGACGTCGAGGCCGCTTTCAGCCACTCCCGGAATCGGCGTGCCCAGCAGCACCTGCGAGTATTGCTCGAGGTTCAATATGCCGATGCTGGACGCACTGCCGCCGAAGTAGGTCGAATACGGAATGACGACCGGATCGATATACAGCGCGCGGCTGCGGTCGTAGCCTGCCAGTTCGAGCGCAACCTGCCGCGTCGGGACTCTGGCCACCAAGGCGCCGTCTTTCGCCAGCCTGAAGCTGCCCTCGACCGGTGTGCGGCTGCCGTCGGCGCTTTGCTGATAGTTCTCCGGCCTGGAGATCTTGACGGTACCCGACGCCGTTGCGATCAGCAGGTCGCCCCTCGCGGTCTGGGTGGTGGTGGCCGGACCCTCGATTGCAAACTTGATTTTTGAAGTATCCGCACCAGGCGCGGCGACGAAATCATATTCGAGCGCGCTTGGCGTTCCGTAGTAAACGACATCGACGCCGGGGTAAACATCGTGGAATCGCACGCGGCCGAAGGTCGGGATGTCGCGATGCCAGTTCTTCTGATCGCCAACCAGATAATTCACGCGGCCCGGTAGCGGCTCCAACCCTTCGACTTCCGGATGCGGATTCGCGCCAACCAGCCGCACGCGCACCGCCGACTCAGTGAGCCTGGAGGAGCCGGACGGCGACAGACCCTTGTGCACCTCGCCGCCAATCAACGAGAACACGGCGGCATCGTTGGTGAGGAAAAGCGAGTACCGTCCGCTGCGTGCGAGATAGCGCACGCTCGGATCGACCTGCCCGCGATTCGCCTCGAAGTAGAGCGGCAGCCCAGCTATTTTGTGCATCGCTTGCTGCCGAAGCTGCTCCCGATCCGCAGTCGATGCCGACGCCGCCGGTGCTCCGCCGGCTCGCGCTGCGAACGTCAGCAGCGTGAATGCGACCATCGCGACCGCCCCCGTCGATACTGCCGCAATGGTTAACCGCGCGCGTAACCAGACGCGGGAATTACGAACAGCCATGGGTGTTCCTCCCCTGTGATGCACAGCTCAAGCCGTGGGCTTGAGACTATCGGCCCCGAGGACGCAATCTCCGAAAACACCGGTACTGTCGCGAGCGATCATCCGAACTCCGGCGACTGACGCGGCTCAACGTCAGCCTTCCTCCCAGCAGTCGGCGAAACTCACAGTGAATCACTCGAAGGAGTGATTCAGTGGCAAAGACACTCACCCTGATCCACGACTAAGTCAAATTTATCTTCAATTTGTAGGAGACAGGTAGATTTCACTAAACGAAAAGACGCCGCTCTTAACTCGGATTGACGATTTAAGACCCGAGAAACAGGCCCAATTTAACGCTCGCGCGCGACATAGAGTGGCACGCACACGAGTGTTGCCGCGGGGGAGCTCGCCTTATTTACGTCGCGGGTCGACCCGCAAAGCATGCGCGCCGGCTTGAGCATTCATGGAATCGAGCAGCTTGGCGGCCCGCACAACCATCTGTCGTCCCTGGCGGATAACGAACTTCTCGCGCTCCAATCGCGCCAGATGCTCGGTAACTCTTGGCCGCGAGGCTCCCACCAGATTGGCGATGTCCTTTTGGCTGAAAGCTACGCGCAGCAGCGTGCCGCGCGATTCCTCGACTCCAAAGTCCGAGCACAGTTCCAGCAGTGTGATGGCGATTCGATCGTGCAGGCCAAGGTTCAGAAAACTCGAGCTGCGTAGCAGGAGGCGGTACCATTGCTTCAAATCGTTGCTGTGAAATTGCTTGAAGGCGGACTCGGGAGCATTTGGAGTAATGCCGCCGAAATCAGCCCAGCTCACGGTCCCAACGCGGCAATCGTTGTAGGCCTCGCATTGAAAACCGGATTGATTGAGCGGCAGCGCCGGGAAATCGGGAATCGGCCCCGGCGCCAGTAGCGCTACCGTGACACGCTCGTTGCGCGTGTTGCGGCAGGTGATCCGAGCAATTCCTGCCAACAGAATGTGGGCACCCTGGGCCAGCGCAACGTCTTGCAGAATTAATTCGTGCTGTTTGTAATTTGAAAGCGAGAGCGCACTCGCCAGAAGTTTCAGCTCAGATTGAGAAAGCCACGACAAAGCCTTGAGCCGGCTTAGTCGGTCGAGGTCAGTTTCGCGCGAAGCTCTTTTCTCATTCAAAATCGCACCGCGCAGGATAGGGCGTATACACCGTCAGCGCCTACAAACGGATGAGCCGCGATACCGAGCATGTTCTAGGCCAAATTAAGTTAGGTTCAAGGCCGATTCTGTCACAAAGGGAACAAATCCCAAGTTGTCTTAGCGCATCGATTGTCGTTACATCCGGCGACTGCGGGCGACCTGCGATAGGGCGGACGCGGGTTAGACTTGAAGGACACCGAGATCGCTTCAATCTTCGTTGAGCCATGGCACCACGATCATCACGCGGCAAATCCATCAGGCAGAGAGGGGCCAGGCCTCCTCAACCTCGCGCGGTCAGCGCTCAAGATTTAGGGAAATTGCGAGGGCTGGCGGGCCTTTCTCCCCGAAAGTTGGAAGCCTTGCGCGCCAGGATGAGGATTCGGCAGTTTTCCAAACACTCGATCGTATATAAGGAGGGGGAATCAGATGATGCCGTGTACATCGTGCTCTCGGGGATAGCCCGGCTCATCTGTCTCAATCGAAAAGGGAAACGCAATCTGCTCGAGGTGCTGGGACCCGGGGACGTGATCCAGATTCCGTCATTGTTGCCGGATATTCGCCATAAACTTACCTGCGAGGCGTTCACGGATTGTAAGATCGGGTTGATAGGGCCAACCGCGCTGGTGGAGGGCATCGTCGGCATTCCGTTCCGCGAGTTCAACGAGGCGCTCAATTTGACGGTCGGCCGATGGTGGTCGCTGCTGGAGCGCCATTCAAACTTTCTCAGCCAAACCGTTCGAGAGAAAATCATGCTCGCCTTGCTCGATCTCGGTCGCAAGTTCGGTCAGCGAGACGACCACGCGATGATCATGGATCTGGGCCTAAGCGGTCAGGACATCGCGGACCTGGTGGACAGCTCGCGGCCGAAAGTGAGCGAATGCCTCAAGCGGCTCGTTGCTGAAGGCGTAGTGACCCGCGAACACCGTCGTTTCATCATCGACTCGGCAAAAATTCAGGATAGGCTGCGATCCTGACGCCGCGCAGCTTGAGCCGCACTCCGCGCGTCGGCGCCTCTTCGGTGCGATTCGCTTTGGTCGCAGGGAATTGCATCGCACTCCTTATCCGACTGGCCTTTGGGCGGGGACGCGATTGGAAACGGGTGTAAACGAGCGTAGATTTCTTAACGCCCACAAGACTACCGTCTCTGAAGGCGCTGACAGAGAGCGGCGCTCATCGGGTATCGCAGAAGCTGAGGACCCCGACAATGAGAGATCGCGCGTTCATCGGCCATTCAGTCTTACGCCGACCCCGTTCGTCCCGAGTGAGCGCGATCGTACGCTTTGGTCTCGCGATCGTGAGCGTTTGCGGAATCTGGGCATGCGGACATTCCGGCTCTGATCCATCGGCGGCATCGGGGTCAACGACTGTGGGCCGATGGCAGGCGGAAATGTACAACCCGAGCGGCCAGCGTCAGCAATGCGTGATGGACATTGCCGCTACAGGGCAGATTGCCTACGGCGATACGTGCCCGATGCCGCTGACGGGTCAACGGGCCACGATCACCAGCGTGCCAAACGGTACCTATGCGCCGAACCTTTACGTGACCGGCCAGGACAGCGGCACGTTCATGATCATGGGCGGTAGCATCTCGGGAATGGTCGGAGCGTTTCGTCTCGACGGCAGCAAGCATATGACGACCCGAACCGCCCCCGGCGCCGATATCCAATGGATCCGCACTTCGTCCGAGGCTCCAATGCAGAGCGCGGCCGCAAGCCAGGTGCTGCCGGCGCAAATCCAGTGGCCGCTGGGCGACTTGCCGGCGATCGCGCAGCGCGCAGCCGCGTACGTTCGCAGCAAATGGCAACCCGACGCCTTTCTGACGTCGATCCAGTTGGAGCGGACGTCAGGCTTCACCAATGCGCAGTCCCCGGATGGAGGAATGCTGGTCCAGTTCCTCTTCTACTCTCCCGGACAGCAACAGACGCTCACCTTTATGCCGAACTCGCCCGCCGGCGAGTTGCTGCCTGGATCCAGCGCCGATCCTCGCGATGAACGCGCGTTGCCTGCCAGCTTTATGGATCTGCCTACCGCCGTTGCCAAGCTGCGCGCGAAAGGGATGCGCGGCGTGAAGATCAAAAGTGCGCATCTCGAGAATTATGGCCGCGGCTCATATGCCGCCGGTAGCATCGGGGTCTTCGGCACCGAATGGGTCATCGCTTCGGCACTCGACGAGCAGGGTGCGGTCCTGGCCGAGTTGCCGGATCAAAACGACGCGAGACTTTCCAACTCCGACAATGAGGGGGAAGGAGGTCAAGCCGGCAACATCATCCAGGTCGAAATCGCAGGGCTGCGAAACAACCGGGGGCAGGTCTATTGCCAGCTGTTTCAGTCGGCGCAGAACTTCCCCTCGAACACCGACGGCAACGCGTCGAGCACGGCGTCGACGATCACCAATCGACACGCCGAATGCGACTTCCAGAATCTGGACCCCGGATCTTACGCGGTCCTGGTGTTTCACGATGAGGACAGCACTCATGTGCTCGAGCTGAACCCGGACGGCACTCCGCGCGAGGGCGTTGGACTATCGAACAACCCCAACACTTCCTCCGGACCACTCAGCTACGGCGCGGCGAAGTTTCCCTACCGAAGCGGCACGTTGAATCTGACGATCGACGTGAAATATCCGTCGATGCCGGTGTCTGATGCGACCCGGTCCTTCTCTGCCAGCGCCGACGCTAACGCCAGCCTGACCGGGTTCGCATTTGTGGACGGCTCGGTTACAGGACAGGGGTCGCGAGCGCAGCTTCCGGCTGGAACGAAAATTTATCCCCCGGGTTCGACGATCTCAGGAACCGACGGCTGTCCTACGAACCGCTACCACACCGACGGAATGATTGTCGCGGTAATCGATTACCACGGCCGGCCGACCGCCGGCAGCCTCGCCGTCACGCGTCATCCCGCGAGCGGCGGGCAGTTTCAGAACGCCCCGTACTATCTCGATCTCGACTCGGGTCGCACACTACAATTTCTGGGTCCTATCTTCGAAAATGGTTCCTACGATATTCGCTTCCAATACGACTACAGCTTAGGCCAGGGCAAAGCGCTCTCGGCAAACTTCACGTTGGCCCGCAGTTGTCCGATTCCCTGAACCGCGTGAGAGAAAAATGAGAAAGTTTCTGACCTTGATAGCGGTTCTCGCGCTGCTCGCGGTCCTCTGGGTCGTCGTTCAGCGCACCTACCAGATGCCCGGCGCTGTCACGGCCGAACCCGGCACTGCGCGCACAGTCTTCGAAACTTCCATGCAGAAGGGATACCCGGACATCGTCCAGGCCGTGCTGACGGCCGGTGCGCGCGAGGCCAACGCGGAGCATATCGACGCCTCGCATATCGACTCGGCGGCCGTGGTCCGGCTCGCAGCTGAGCAGGGATTTCAGCGCCTCGACGATCCGACCCTGATGTCGATCGTGCGCCTCCGATCTGATTTCGTTGAGCACGCCGACCCGGAGGCTTGTGCGGAAATGTGGTCAGGCGGGAACAACGATGTGCTGTTGCGCTCGATCGAAACGCTGCCGGACGACCAACAGCGTCAATGGGCCCAGCTTTTCGACACGGCTGCTATCGCGACGATAAAGAACCAACCGGCAATGCCGGCACCGCCCGCGGATCAATTCAACGCCGCGATGGGCCGGCTGATCGCAACGATGTCGCCTACCGATCAAGCTGCGGTCGAGGCGATGGCGACGAGTAACTCCGCGAGTGAGACCCCGGAGCAGAAGTGCAACGCGGTCAGGCTGTTCTATGGCGGTCTTGAGAAAGTGAGCTCCGCCGACGCGGTGACCATCGCGCGATACATGCAATATCACTAGTCAGTCGCGGCGATGGCGGCTGGTTCAGTGGTGCGGATAGAGCCACGAAAAGTTGATGTTGTTTTCCGCATATAGCGCCTTCATCTGTGCGAGGGTCTCGAGGCGCACGGTTGAGTCTGGCAAGTAAGCGGTCGCGGTCTTGCCGCCTCCTACCTGAGGCCCATAGTTAGAGCCCGCCACCTCCGGATTATTTCTAAATTGCCACCAATCCTGGGGATAGTGTTGAATCAGGTCTTGCAGTGAGCTGTTGCGGTACTGCGGATTTTTCATCAACTCGTTGAAAAATTGCCGGGTGACGTCGTTACCCGCGGAATCATAAACCCCGTGAAGGTCGATATCGCTGTAGAAATACTTCCCGTCCTGTGAGACCAGGCCCGTGCTTGGGTCTATTTTGTACCCGAGCTGTTTCTCCAGCGGGGAAAGTTTGTCGGCACGAACGAGCCCGGCGTAGGGTTGTTCCGACATCGGCTTGGCGGGGTCATATGGAATGGACTTCGCCTTGAGGGCTTGCGGCTTTGGCAGGTAACCTTCCTGACCCACCCATCTTTCAGCGGCAGGATTTGAATCGCGGACGACAATGATCCATTTGTTCTTTTTCGCGAGCGCTTTCAAAGCGTTGTCGACTGAGGGTGGCATGCCGCGCGAGACCGGGTCTGATGCGGGTGGGAACTCTTCGTTGGCGCCGCTCGGACCCGACGATTCATCGCCCGGCGGGGGTTCCGAAGGCGCATTGCCGCCTCCAGCCGGCTCGCCCGGGCCACCATTTCCGCCCGCAGTTCCAGCTGCCGGTTCGCTCTGATCGACGTTGCCACTTAGCTTGTTTCCATTCACACCGGCCGAGTTGGAGGCCTCGTCGAATGCGCCCGGACCTCGCGACGTGAGCGCGCCGAGCCCGTTGGGGCCGCCGAGCACGCTCTTCTGCAAAGCGGTCTTTCCACCTGTCATAAGCGCGTTCTTCAAAGGCGCGCCAGCCTGCATCGCGGCGCGCGTAGCAAACGCACTCTGAACGCCCGCGCCCAAGCCCTCGAAGGCAAACATGCCCGCGACTTGCTTCGCCCCGCCGTATTGATCCTCGGTCCACTGCGCTTCGAGCTGGTGTGCAATCTGTCGCGTGGTGTTGTCCAGATTCTGCAGATCCTTCGTGATTGAATCGGCCGCGCCCTGACCGGCCGCGCGCGATACTTCCGCCACTCCCTGCAGGATTCGCGATCCATTTGGGACGCTGTCGACGGCTTTGTTGACTGCGTCAGCAACGAAATCCAGCGGCTTAGCGGGCTGTTGCGCAACCGCTGGCGGTGCTGAGTTTTGTGCCGGCGGGTTGGAATTGCCGGTCGCAGGATTCGCGGGATTGCTGGCCGATGGATTCGACGATACGCCTCCGGACTGGCCGCCTCCATTGCCATTGTTGAGGGCGTTGCCGATGGCGCTGGCCGCCCCTGACAACAATTTGCCCGCCGCTGCCATTATCTGCGCGAGTCGTTGGTCGTGCCGTTGATCCTCCTCTGCCTGTTGTCTCTGAAAATGCAGCAAGGCGTCCTGGTGCCGTTCGTTTTCGTCGGCGGTCGCCTCCTGCTTGACCTCGGCCGGCGCCTGCGATTGCTCGATCGCCTTTAAGTGGTAATCGTGCTCGACGTTCTCCTCGCGGGTCGCGTTGTCGATAGCGGCATCGTTGACGTCGTGCTGATCGTCCTCGGCATCGATCTTTTTCTGCGTGTCGAGGTCGTTTCTGGAGAGCGACGTCGCGGGAACGCTATTGGTAACACTACCTTCAAGCACCTTCGAAGGCTGGGCTGGAGCATCCTGGGCTAGAGCGGGGAGGACGGCGAGGCCAGGCAAGGAGAGTGAGAACGAGAATGCAAAGACGACGCTTGCTACGAGTGTCGGGAGCCACGCCAGACGCCGTCGGCTAATCGTCATAGGGATCTCTTCGGTGCCTCTTCCTCGGCAACGATTGCTGCGAAACTCTCTGCGCGGTTCAGAGCGCAAGTCGCAAATATACCTCACTCGGTGTCAGAATGCGCAATATTCGGATTGCGCGCTCATATCAAACCCGGAATCGAGATCGCGGGCGTTGGGGCAGTGAACGCAGAAGTTATTACGCAATACTTCGATCAGATCACGTAACGTCGCAATTGCAGTATTTTCATATAGGGGATGGCACAGAACGTGTAGGTTGGCGCGCATATGGCAAAGAAGGCAGCGTCAACGCGTGAGACCATCTCAGCGAGATCAGGGTCAGGCAATCTGTTGGCGCTGAAATCAAAGCTGGTCGACGGGTTTCGAAGCCTTGGTCCGGGTATTGTTACCGGCGCCGCTGACGACGATCCCAGTGGCATCGCGACGTATTCGCAAGTCGGCGCTCAGTTCGGCTTCGCGATGCTCTGGACGATGCTGCTTACCTATCCGCTAATGGCAGCGATCCAGGTAATCAGCGCGTGGATCGGTCGCGTCAGCGGAGCGGGTCTGGCGGCAAATATCCGCCGCTCTTACTCGGTCGCGGTGCTCTATCCTTTGGTGGGGTTGCTGCTGATCGCCAACGTGATCAACCTGGGTGCCGATATAGGAGCGATGGGAAGCGCGCTCAAGATACTGGTGGGCGGGCCGGCACATCTATATTCAGTCGGCTTCGGTTTCGTTTCGGTGATGGCCGTCACCTTTGTGCCGTATCGCCAATACGCGCGGTTGCTCAAGTGGTCGACGCTGGTGTTGTTCGTTTACGTTGCGGCTGCGCTGGTGATCCGGGCGCCATTGAAGCCGATACTGGCCGGAGCATTTATTCCTTCGCTATCTTTTTCGAATAGCTATCTGACCGCGTTGACAGCGGTGTTCGGCACCACGATAAGTCCCTATCTCTTCTTCTGGCAGGCGTCTCAGGAAGTGGAGGAACAACAGGCAGCGCCGGGTGAAAAGCCTCTCAAGCGAGCGCCCGAGCAAGCTGAGGCGCAGCTGCAGCCTATGCACGCCGACACCTACATTGGAATGGCGTTCTCCAACCTTATTGCCTTCTTCATCATTCTCGATACCGCTGCCGTGCTTCACACCCATGGTATTACCGATATTCAGACGAGTGCGCAGGCGGCTGAAGCGCTTCGGCCGCTGGCGGGCGAGCTGGCCTTTCTGCTCTTCAGTATTGGAATCATAGGAACAGGGTTGATAGCTGTTCCGGTGCTGGCGGGTTCCGCTGCGTACGCGCTGGGTGAAGCTCTCAAGTGGCCGATAGGACTGGAGCGCAAGCTGCACCGGGCCAAGGGTTTTTACGGAATTGTTTTCGGCGCGACATTAATAGGTGTCGCGCTCGATTTCGGGTCGATCAATCCTATCAAGGCGCTGTTCTGGAGCGCCGTGATCAATGGCGTCGCCGCCGTTCCAATAATGGTCGTTATGATGCTCATGACCACGAACAAGAAGGTGGTCGGAGGGTTACGACTACCCGCTCCGCAAAAGATCGTCGGATGGATAGCCACCTTGGTTATGCTGGTAGTAGCTATCAGCATGATCGCTACCTTTTAGCACTGATCGCTGAAGCGACTCGCGGGCGATGAACCGAAGTCCAACGCCCGCGAGTCCTGGGGCGGGTCATGCGGATTGCTTGAGTGTCGCCTTAGACGCGAGCCTCGCCGGTGTAGGAGATGTCGCTGGCGTTCGCGCGGTCAAAAATTTCTTTCGCGACGGAGCGCTCCTTGCTGTCTTCGGTATGAACCGAGATCAGGATGTTGCCGTCCTTGATTTTGCCTTCGTACTGTTTGGCTTCGTATTCCGGAACGCCCAAGCCCACCAATGCTCCGACCATTCCGCCGACTGCTCCGCCCGCGGCCGCACCGCTGAGAGCTGCCACGATCGGGCCCGCTGCGATCAGCGGTCCGACGCCGGGAATCGCCAGGCTGCCAATTCCAACAAGCCAGCCCAGTACGCCCGCCGCTACGCCACCGGCAACCGCGCCAGTCGCGGCGCCTTCGGGTGCCTTGGTATGCTGCTCATGCGCGAAGTCTCGCGACCCGGCGCGATCGGGCAGCAACACTGATACGTCATTGTTCGAGAAGCCCGCCTCTTTCAGTTGATTGACGATGTGGACCGCCTGCTCTTCGCTCTTGGCGATACAAAAAACCGCTTTTGCCATGGTGATACTCCTGGTTATTTGACTAGCTATTGACCTGCGACTTCGAGTTCATTGTGAACATTGGAGTCGCCGGCGAGTTGTGCGGCCTTGGCTGCTATGTCTGCTTTTTCCTGCTCGGTCTTGACCGGCCCGCGAAGCGTGACCGCGCCGTCGACGGTGATGATCTTTACGTTCTTCGCGTCCATCGAAAGCTGATCGTCTTTGACAATCGCGCGGCGGATTTCGCGCGTCATCTTGACGTCTTCAGGTTTGTTCGACTGATCGATCGGCGTGAGATTCTGCTGATCGCGATCACGTTGATTCACAGCGCTGTTATCGGGCGCGGTGTTCGGATTGGCCTGCGCGAAGCTTGTCCCGATTCCAGCGGGGACAAGAAAAGTGCTGGCCAAAAGCGAAGCGGAAAAGAGCAACGCTCGAGTTCTCATTTTTGTAGCCTCCCTGCGGCTTCAATCGTTTTAGATATTCGACGAATCGTTCCTATAGCTTTAGCTAACAGTGCAAACAGCAACGAATGTGCCACGACTTCGGCCGGGAGAATTTTTCAACAACGCAAGGAATACCGACGGCAAAAGCTTTTTCGAGAAGAATTCTTCGGCAGGAAAATCGTGCGATGAGTAGGAAATACAGATCGGCGAGTAGCTTCTGCTTCGCAGCCGGCTTATTCCGCAGAACCCTCACCTAACCTCTCCCGTGAAATAACGGGCGAGGGACCGGAGCAATCCCGGTCAAAACTTCACGCCTGTCTCACCGAGCGTCTCGCGACGCCCGAGATTCGACGCCACTTACGCGGTATCAATCTTGCGTCGTTAACAGGGTCACAGGTCTACAAAAATGGCCGCTGGAATAGCCAGGAAAGAGAACTTCGTTCCCGAGAATCAGCAACCTCGCAGGTCGCGGATCAGCGCATGGGTGATGAGCGCGTTCGCGATCCTGATCGTGGCCATTTTCATATTGTCGTTTTTTCTCGATCCGATCGTCAGGGCGCGGGTCGAGAACACGATGAATCAGAAGCTGGTCGGTTACCACACCAGGCTTGCTCACGCGCATGTTCAGTTGCTGAGCGGCTCATTGATTCTCGACGGGCTGGTCGTCACGCAGAACGCTCATCCAAATCCGCCGGTCGCCAATCTGCCGGAGATGGGCTTTCACATTCAATGGCGCGAATTGCTTACCGGCCATATCGTCGCTGACGTCCTGCTCACGCACCCGCACGTGCACATCAACCTGACCCAGTTGCGAACCCAGGCGTCGAGTAAGGTGGCGTTGAAAGACGAGGGCTGGCAGGACGCGATCCAGAGCGTCTACCCGTTCAAGATAAATCGGTTCAGAATTCGAGACGGGGAAGTCATTTACATTGACACCGATCCGAAGCGGCCGCTGCATTTGAGCGATATCGCGCTGAACGCCGATAACATCCGCAATATCCACTACAACGACCAGGTGTATCCGTCGCAGTTCCGCCTCTACTCGGTAGTATTCGAGCAAGGTCGAATGACTATCGACGGAAGGGCTAATTTCCTCGACAACCCTTTTCCCGGAATCCTTGCGCATTACTCGGTCGAACGCATCCCGCTGGATAAATTCGAAACCGAAATCCAGCGCGCCAATCTCCACGTTTACCAGGGGACGCTACAGAGCAAGGGCGTGGTCGAGTATTCGCCGAGGGTCGCGCGAGTCGACGTCGATACCGCCACGGTGGACAGTGTTCATCTCGACTACGTTCACACTTCGCAGACGGCCGCGGGTGAGACTCAGCGAATCGAGACGGTGAAGACGGCCGCGGCAAAGATCAACAACGCGCCGAGCGTCATGCTGAAAGCGCGCGAGGTCGTTCTCACCAACAGCCAGATGAAGTTTATGAACGCCGCGTCGGATCCGCACTACACGCTGATGGTCTCGGACATGAACCTCCGCGCGACCAACCTCTCGAATCATATGACCGAAGGAACCGCCAACCTGCAGTTCAGCGGCAAATTTATGGGGTCGGGCGATACGAGGCTCACAGGCGTGTTGCGGCCGCAGAAGCAAGGTCCCGATTTTGATTTTGACCTCGCGAGCCAGAACACCGACCTGACTTCCTTGAATGACCTGCTGCGCGC
>JBEKLS010000099.1:0-16125 GCA_050010075.1 Binatus sp. (SeqCode)
GCGCGATTTTCTGCTATCATCGTAAGCACGCCAGCGGCATGCGCGGTCCTCGCGCGCATCGCCGCAGGGCGAATTTGCGTATTCGAACTGGAAAAAGTTGCAACGAAGCCTCAAAGAAGCGGCCGGCGAACTCGAAGCACGGCTCGCCGCAAATACCGAACGCCGATTCCCGGTGATGGGACTACGCGGCGCGGCCGGCGCGCTGATGATTCGCGAGATGCGTCTGCGCCTGAATCGTCCGATCGTCGCGGTCACCTCGACGGCGGCAGAAGCCGAGGCGCTGGCGGGCGAGGTCGCGTTTTTCCTCGACGAGCCGGCGGACGCCGATGCCGCCACCCGCCGCGTGCATCTGTTGCGCTCGTGGGAAGTGAAACCGATGGCGCAACTGTCGCCGCCGACCGACGCGCAGGCGTCGCAGCTCGCGGCGCTGTTCGCGATGATTCGGCATGAGTCGCCGCTGATCGTCACCTCGGCCGAAGCGCTGATGACGCGCACGATTCCGCGCACGGCGTTCAACGAATCGATCGTCAAGGTTGCTATTGGCGACAGCCTCGATCTCGAGGCCCTGGTCGAAGCGCTCGCGTCATGCGGCTATCAGCGCGTGCCGCAGACCGAAGAGGCAGGCGACTTCAGCGTGCGCGGCGGAATCGTCGACGCGTTCTCGCCGCTCTACCGCAACCCGGTGCGCATCGAGCTCGAGGACGACGTGGTCACCTCGATTCGGCATTTCGATGCGGACAGCCAGCGCTCGGGCGCCGAGCTGGTCGAGGCGACGATCACGCGCACGCGCTACGTGCCGCCGTCGGCGTTGAAGGATCCCAAGCTGCGCGAGCAGGTTGCGTTGCGAGCGGCGGAAATCGGCATGGTCCGCAAAGAGGCCGCGGAACTGTCGGAGGCGCTCGAGAACGGCCTGCTGTTTCCGGGAGCGGAACTGCTGATGCCTTATGTTTACGGGCGCGCGCTCGACAGCGTGTTCGATTATATGGCCGTGGACACGCTGCTGTGGCTTATCGATCCCGGGCGCGTTCTCGCCGAGGCCAATCGTTTCGCCGATACCGTGAACAACGAGACCGCGGCGGCGGCGCAGAAGCCCGCGTTCCATCCCGCGCCCGAGTCGCTGTTCATCGGGGCGGACGCGTTCGAGCGCGCGCTCGCAAAATTCACGGCGGTCGAAGTCGGATCGCTGGTGACGATGGCGGCGCCGCGCGAGGGATGGGCGGTGCCAGTCGAGGTCAAATCGCAGAACGCATTGCGGCTGGGTTCGAATCAACTGAGCGGAGTGAAGACGCCGCCAAGCTTCGAGCCGCTAGCGACGGAACTGCGCGAAGTCCAGCGCGGGCAGGGGCGCTCGCTGATGATCGTCGAGGGTGCGCATCAGGTGGCGCGCCTGCGCCGTCATCTCGAGGCGTGGGATCTCGACATCAACGTCGAATGCAAAAGCCTGTCGGCGCTGCTCGAATGGCCGGACTACCGGCCCGCAATTATGGAAGGCGAGATTTCAGCCGGCGTCGTTCTGCAGGACGACGGCTTATACATCTACAGCGAAGAGGAAATTTTCGGTGAGCCGCGCGCGCGCCGCCGTCGGCGTCCAACTGCGAAGGGCGCGCTGCTCAATCTCGAGGAGCTCAAGCCCGACGACTTCGTTGTCCATCTCGATCACGGTATCGCGAAGTACCGCGGCCTGCGGCATATGAAGGTGGCCGACGTCGAGGGCGACTTTCTGAATCTCGAGTACGCGGGCAACGACACGATGTACGTGCCGGTCGAGCGGATAAATCTCGTTCAACGATACATCGGCGGCGATAACGCGGAACCGAAACTCGACAAGCTGGGCAGCGGCTCGTGGGAGAAGGTCAAGCGGCGCACGCGGCAGGCAGTGCTCGCGATGGCGGCCGAGCTGCTCGACATCTATGCGGCGCGCGAGGTGATGGAAGGGCACGCGTATCCGCCACCGGGCGCCGATTACGAGGAGTTCGCCGCGCGCTTCGAGTTCGAGGAGACGCCCGACCAGCAGTCGGCTATCGACGACGTCATCCGCGACCTGACGCGCGTCAAGCCGATGGATCGCCTGATCTGCGGCGACGCCGGCTTCGGCAAAACTGAAGTCGCGCTCCGCGCTGCCTTCATGGCGGTGATGGACGGCCGGCAAGTCGCCGTGCTGGTGCCAACGACGATCCTCGCCGAGCAGCATTGGAACACCTTTCGCGAGCGCTTCAAGGACTATCCGGTGCGGGTCGAGATGGTCTCGCGCTTTCGCAGCCACAAGGAAAACAAAGCCGTCATCGACGACGCTGCCAACGGCAAAGTTGATATCGTCGTCGGGACGCATCGCCTGTTGTCGAGCGACGTGCAGTTCCCGCGGCTCGGCCTGCTCGTGATCGACGAGGAACATCGATTCGGCGTGGTCGACAAGGAGCGAATCAAGAAGCTCAAGAAGCTGGTGCCGGTGCTGACGATGACGGCGACGCCGATTCCGCGCACGCTGCACATGGCGATGCTTGGTATTCGCGACTTGTCGGTGATTCAGACGCCGCCGCCGGACCGGCAGGCCATTCGCACCTTCGTCGCGCATTTCGACGACGCCACTATCCGCGACTCGATCCTGCGCGAGCTGAATCGCGGCGGCCAGGTCTTCTTCGTGCACAACCGGGTCGAGAATATCGACTACATGGCCAGTCATCTGCGCTCGCTGGTGCCCGAGGCGAAGATCGCAATCGCGCACGGCCAGATGAAGGAGCGCCAGCTCGAGGACGTAATGCGCGACTTTATCGAGAAGCGCGTCAACGTGCTCGTCTGCAGCGCGATCATCGAGTCAGGTCTCGACATTCCCAACGCGAATACGATGATCATCAACCGCGCGGACCATTTTGGCCTCGCGCAGCTCTACCAGTTGCGCGGGCGCGTCGGCCGTTCGCGGCAGAAAGCGTATGCGTATCTGCTGATTCCCGGCGAGCACATCATCACGCGCGACGCCAAGCGGCGAATCGACGCGCTGCGTGAGCTGGTCGAGTCCGAGAGCGGCGGCGGATTCAAGCTCGCGATGGCCGACCTCGAGCATCGCGGCGCCGGCAACCTGCTCGGCCAGGAGCAGCATGGCGAGATCGCCGCGGTTGGATTCGAGCTTTATACCGAGATGATGGAAGAGGCGATTGCCGAGCTGCGCGGCCAGCCCAATCGGCCCGATTTCGAGCCCGAGCTTCGGATCGCAGTGCCCGCGTACATCCCCGAGGCATACGTGGCCGACGAGAACGAACGGCTGGTGCTGTATCGGCGGCTCGCGCGCGCTCAGCGCGAGGAGGAGCTCGGCGAGATTCGCGACGAGATGCGCGACCGCTTCGGCCCGGTGCCGACGCTGATCGAGAATCTGATCGCGGCGATGAATGTCCGGCGGCAGATGAAGCAGCTCATGATTCTGAGCGCTATACTGAAGGGCACGCAGCTCGAAATCCGGTTTCATCCCGACGCGCCGGTGGATACCGCGCGGCTGGTGAAGCTGGCTGACGAGAATCGGCGCACGATGCGGCTGACGCCGTCGTACCAGGTGATCGTGCGAATCGAGCCCGGAGAATACGAGCAATTATTTGCGCAGCTCGACGGCGTCTTGCAGGCTCTGGCGGGCTGTGAAAAGTTGGAAAACTGGCCGGCCGCGAAAGTCGGGTCGGCTGTCAATTAGACTCATGCAGAATCGAAGATTGTCCTGGCGTGGCGGCGCGCGATGCGGCCGCGGCAAGGCCGGCGTGGCGACAGCGGTGCTGGCGTCGCTGGGATTTGTTCTGGCAGGCGCTCTTTCGGGCTGCTCGATAGATTTCATGAAACCCGAGTCCATGGAATTCTGGAAAAATATAGCCTCTACGGCAACCGAACAGCCTTCAGCTCCGACGGTGCCCACGCAGCAGGAGGGAGCGGTCAATCCCACGCGCACGCCGAAGATCCTGGTCGCGGAGCAGGTTACCCCGCCGCCGGTCGACCCGAACTCGCCGGCGGGGCGCCCACCAGAGCCAGACAACACCGAGAGCGTCGATGAAGAAGCGGAAGACAACGCGCCTTCGCTCGATCGCGTCGTGGCCAGCGTTGACGGCGATCCCATCACCGAGCGCCAGGTGAAGGACTTCGCGTCGCAGCACGGCCAGCCGATCGACACCGACGATTTCGCTGCCTCCGACAGCGCCAAGACCGCGGTGAAAGCTTTGATCGGAGAGAAATTGCTCGAGCAGGAAGTGAAGAAGTACGATGACAAGGTCGACGACGATCAGGTCGACAAGTACATCGATCAGTTGCGCGAGAGCAAGCACATGAGCGACACGGAGTTCCGCGAGCAGCTTCAGGCCAGCGGGATGAGCTACGATGAACTGCGCAAGCGGGTGCGCCTCGACCTCGAAAAAGCGATGATGATCGAGCAGGAGGTCCGCGCGAAAATCGTAATTCCCGACGCCGACATCAAGGCCTTCTACGACGCCCACAAGGACGACTTCACGGTCACCAAGGAGCGTCTCAAGCTCGCGCAGATCCTGGTCGCGCTGCCGGCCAACCCGACGCCCGCGCAGGTGTCCGCGGCGCAGAAGAAGGCCGCGATGATTCGTGCGCGCGCACTCAAGGGCGACGACTTCGGCGATCTTGCGCGCGTCTACTCGGACGACGATTCAAAGTCCAACGGCGGCGAGCTCGGATGGTTCGCGCCGGGCGACATCAACGATCAGATCCTGGCCGCGGTGAAGCAGCTCAAGCCCGGCGACATTTCGCAGCCGGTGCGCACCAGCCACGGCCTCCACATTGTCAGGCTCGAAGAGCACCAGGTGCCCGGCATGGTGCCGCTGAACGAGGTCAAGGCGCAGATTCGCGATCAGCTGGTCAGCGAGCAATCCAGCGCGCAGCTCGAGAAGTGGGTTGAATCCGATCTCGTCAAGCAGCACTACGTCGAGACCATGTACTAGATGATGCCGGTGCTCAGACGAAAGACGCCGCCGCTGCTGGCTGTGAGCATGGGCGATCCGGCGGGCGTCGGGCCGGAGGTGATCCTGAAGGCGGCAGCGGCGCTTGCGCGCCGTCGCGGCGCGCCGTCGATCGTCGTGGTTGGCGATTTGTCGGCGATGCGCGCGGCCGCCGCCCCGCTGCGCAACGTGCCTGCGCCGTTGGAATGGCGTCATGGGGAGCCGCCGATTCGCCTCGCGAAGGGACTCGGCGTACTTTCGATCTCGAAGTTGTCGGCGCGCGCGACTCGCCCCGGTCATCCTACGGTCGAGGGCGGCGGCGCCGCTTATGATTACATTGTAACTGGTGCGCGGATGGCGATGAGCGGCGAGGTGGCCGCGCTCGTGACCGCGCCTATCAGCAAGGACTGGATGAACCGCGCGGGGCATCATTTTCCCGGCCATTCGGAACTGCTCGCGCAGATGGCGCGGACGCGGCTATGGCGCATGATGTTCGCGGGCGGCGAGCTGACGGTGGCGCTGGTGACTGCGCATATGGGATTTGCAAGAGTGGCTACTGCGCTGACGCAGCGAAATGTGTTCGACACGATTCGCCTGCTGTCGGCCCATATGCGTGGCGCGCTTGGCGTTGCACGGCCGCGAATTGCGGTGCTCGGATTGAATCCTCATGCGGGTGAAAGCGGGATGTTCGGCGACGAAGAAATTCGCGTGATTGCGCCAGCCATTCGCCGCGCTCAGCGCGACGGCATCGACGCTTACGGTCCGCTGGCACCTGACACCGCGTTCATTCGCAAGGCGGGTGCGTTCGGTTTCGACGCGGCGGTTGCGATGTATCACGATCAGGGCTTGATTGCGCTCAAGACGCTGGAATTCGATCGCGCGGTGAATATCACGATTGGATTGCCGTTCGTCCGCACCTCGCCCGATCATGGCACGGCGTTCGACATCGCCGGCAAGGGAGTTGCGAATCCTTCGAGCATGATAGCCGCGATCGAATACGCGTGGCGGGCTGCGGTGAGCCGCGAAAAAATCGCGCGGCAGGCGGCGGCATAGGAGCGATGGCCGATCGAATCGTCATCAAGGGCGCGCGCGAGCACAATCTCAAGAACATCGATCTCGAGATTCCGCGTGACCGCCTGGTCGTGATCACCGGCCTCTCAGGATCGGGCAAGTCGTCGCTCGCCTTCGACACGATTTACGCCGAGGGCCAGCGCCGCTACGTCGAATCGCTATCGGCGTACGCGCGCCAGTTCCTCGAGCAGATGGAAAAGCCCGACGTCGATTCGATCGAGGGCTTGTCGCCTGCGATTTCGATCGAACAGAAAACCACCTCGCGCAATCCGCGCTCGACCGTCGGCACCATCACCGAAATCTACGATTACCTGCGCCTGCTGTTCGCGCGCGTCGGCCATGCGTTCTGCTACAACTGCGGCCGCGAAATCACGCAGCAGAGCGTGCAGCAGATTGTCGATCGAATCATCGCATGGCCCGAAGGCTCGCGGATTCACGTGCTCGCGCCGATCGTGCGCGACCGCAAGGGCGAGTACCGCAAGGAGCTCTCCGAGATGAAGCGCGCCGGATTCGTGCGCGTGAAGATCGACGGCAAGCTCTACGAACTGGGCGAGGAGCCGGCGCTCAACAAGAATCAGCGCCATACGATCGAGGTGATGGTCGATCGGCTGGCGATTCGCAAGGGCATCGAGAAGCGGCTGTCGGACTCGCTCGAAGTCGCGTTCAAATATGGGCAGGACCTGCTCAAGGTTGAGCGCCTGGACGGGCCGAAGAACGAGAGCGAGATTTATTTCAGCCAGCGCTTCGCCTGCGTCGATTGCGGAATTTCGTATCCGGAAATCGCGCCGCGCATGTTCTCCTTCAACAGCCCGCACGGCGCCTGCGTCGAGTGCTCGGGCATCGGCTCGATCATGTACTTCGATCCCGAGCTGGTCGTGCAGAACGAGGATCTCAGCATCGCCGATGGCGCCATCGCGCCGTGGGCGACGATGAACTACCTGCAGCCAGTGCTCGACGCGCTCGCCAAGCACTACAAGTTCAGCCTCGATACGCCGTGGAAGGAAATCCCCGCCAAGGTCCGCAAGGCCATCATGTACGGCTCCGGCAACGAGGAGATCGAGTTCGCCTACCAGCGCGGGCACCATCGCGCCGAGTACGCGAAGACCTTCGAGGGCGTCTTGCAATGGCTCGATCGTCGTTACAAGGAGACCGAGTCGGAGGGCGTGCGCGAGTTCCTCGAGGCCTACATGAACATGCGCCCATGTCCGACCTGCGACGGCGCGCGGCTCAAGAAGGAAAGCCTGTTCGTGCGCTTCAACGGCAAGTCGATTTCCGAAGTGACAGCGATGTCGGTCAAGCTGGCGCTCGCGTTCTTCGCCGCGCCGAAGCTAAGCGCGCAGGAAACGGAGATCGGGCGCCTCATCCTCAAGGAAATTCGCGAGCGGTTGAATTTTCTCGCCGACGTCGGACTCGAGTACCTGACGCTGGATCGCCCCTCGGGCAGCCTGTCCGGCGGCGAGGGCCAGCGCATTCGTCTCGCCACCCAAATCGGCTCGAGCCTGGTCGGCGTGCTCTACATTCTCGACGAGCCGTCGATCGGGCTTCATCAGCGCGACAATCAGCGCCTGCTCGCGACGCTCAAGCGCCTCAAGGAACTCGGCAACACCGTGCTGGTAGTCGAGCACGATCGCGAGACGATGCTCGAGGCGGATCACCTGATCGACATGGGCCCCGGCGCCGGAATCCACGGCGGCTACGTCGTCTCGCAGGGCACGCCCGACGAGGTGATGCGCGACGAGAACTCGCTCACCGGCAAATATCTTTCGGGCGAGGTCGAGATTCCCGTTCCGTCGCGACGCCGTCAGCTCTCGGGCCGATGGCTCACCGTCAAGGGCGCGCACGAAAACAATCTGCGCGATCTCACCGTGGCGATTCCGCTCGGCGTCTTCACCTGCATCACCGGAGTTTCGGGCTCCGGCAAATCGACGCTGGTGCTCGACACCGTCTATCGCGCGCTATCGCAAAAGTTGAATCACAGCCGCGAACGCGCGGGCGCGTACAAGACGCTCGAGGGCGTCGAGCATCTCGACAAGGTCATTCACGTCGATCAAAGCCCCATCGGACGCACGCCGCGCTCGAATCCCGCGACCTACACGGGGCTGTTTACCCATATCCGCGAGCTGTTCGCGCAATTGCCCGAAGCGCGCATGCGCGGTTACGGGCCGGGGCGCTTTTCATTCAACGTCAAGGGCGGGCGCTGCGAAGCGTGCGAGGGCGACGGCATCATTCGCATCGAGATGCACTTTCTGCCCGACGTTTACGTCACCTGCGAGGTCTGCGGCGGCAAGCGCTACAATCGCGACACGCTCGAGATTCAGTACAAGGGCAAGAACATCGCCGAGGTACTCAACATGACCGTGCTCGACGCGGTCGAATTTCTCGGCTCGGTCCCGCCGATTCGCCAGAAGCTCGAAACGCTGCGCGACGTCGGCCTCGATTACATTCATCTCGGCCAGTCGGCGACGACGCTGTCGGGCGGCGAGGCGCAGCGCATCAAGCTCGCCAAGGAACTCGCGCGGCGCGCGACCGGCCGCACGTTTTACATCCTCGACGAGCCGACCACCGGCCTGCACTTCGACGACATCAAGCGCCTGCTCGGCGTGCTCGGCCGTCTCGCCGACGCCGGCAACACGATTGTCGTGATCGAGCACAACCTCGACGTCATCAAGACTGCCGACTACCTGATCGATCTCGGACCCGAAGGCGGCGATCGCGGCGGCTCGGTCGTCGCCAAGGGCACGCCCGAGGAAGTCGCGGGCGTCAAGGCGTCGTACACGGCGGGCTTTCTGCGCGAGGCGCTAAACCATCGCGCCGCCGCGTAGTCTGCCCACTCACGATTCCGTTGCAGCGGTACCGTCGTAAATAATTCGTCCGTCCACGACGCGCGCGAACGGCGCGAGCACGTGCGGCGACAGTTTTCCCGTCGGCATGATGTGCTCGACGGTCCAGCCGCGCACTACCAGAATGTCCGAGATGATTCGCCGATGGCATCGCCACCAAAGCCCCTCCGAACACATGTACGCCGTGCACGACCCCGTCGCAGCCTGCGTCAACTCGCGCATGCCATCTTCGAAATCCGCACTCTCCGTGTAGTCAGCGTAGGATCTGAACGCCGGCAGTTGCCATGCGATGTGCGGAGAATCGGCGCGCTTCGAACTGCGCCGGCCGCCGAGCCGCTTGATCCATCGATACTCGATTCCCGCGCGCTCGAGCGACGCTGAGAGTTCCGCCTGGTTGAATTGCGGCCAGCGCTTCGAGCTGGGGAAGGATCGCACGTCGGCGACGACTGCGATGCGATGCTCGCCGAGCAGCTCGAGAAATCGCTCGATCGGATGCGTCGAATGTCCGATCGTGAAAATCGGCGCGGCGTTATTGAGCGCTGCCGGCGTCGGCTGCTTTCTCCATCTGAGCGGTTTTGATCTTCGCGTCGCTCTGGTTTGCGACCGCTACCACCAGCATCGCATCGGGATGCAGATATTTTTTCGCAACCGCGAGCACGTCATCCTTGGTGACCGATCCGATCAACTTCGGATACTGATCCGCATAGTCGAGCCCCAGGCCGTAGAACTCGATCTGGATCATGAACGACGCGATCGCGCTCTGCCGCTCGATGTTGAGCGGGAAGCTGCCAATGAGATACTTTTTCGCGCCGTCCAATTCGCCGTCGCTGACCGGCTTTTCCTGGATCTCGCGAATCTGTTGCAGGATCAAATCGATCGCCTGGTTCGAACTCGCGTTCTTGGTTTGCAGGCCGATGGTGAACGCGCCCTGGAACTTGCCCGGTTCGAAGCCGCTGTCGACCGTGTACGCGAGTCCGTGCTCGCTGCGCACGATCTTCACCAGCCGCGACGAAAATCCGCCGCCGCCCAGGATGTAGTTCATCACCTTGAGCCGGTAAAAATCGGGATTCGAACGTGCGACTCCACCGGATCCCATAATGATGTTGGCTTGCGCGACGTCCCGATCGATCAGTTTCACGTGCAGGCCGGGCGGGACGGCGATTGGCGCCGGCTCGGTTTGTGGCTCGACGGTGCCGGAAAGCCCCGCCAGCTCTTTTTCAAGTGATACTTTAATTTCGTCCGCCTTCACGTCGCCGGCGACCGCGATGATTGCGCCGCCGAGCTTGTAGTGATCGTGATAGAAAGTGCGCACGTCGTCATCGGAGATCTTCGCGACCGAATCGGAAAAACCCGCGCCCGGATGCCCGTAGGGCGCGTCGCCGAACAGGTCCTTTACGAATTCGACGTCCGCGGTGTAACCCGGCTGCTCCTCCGCCGCTTTGATTTCCGCGACCTGCTCGGCGCGCTTGCGCTCGATATCGGCGTCACGCAGCCCGGGCTCCGTCAGGATTCCCGCCAGCAGCTTCAGCGTGTTGTCCAGGTACTTCGTCAGCGTCGTCATCCCGGCGGTCGAATAATCGCGCTCCGCCGAGATCCCGACCTCGCTGCCCATGAAATCGACTTTCTGATCGAATTCCGGCGCCGTGAGTTCCTTGGTCCCCTGGGCGAGGCATCGCGCCGTCAACTCGGCCATTCCTTCCTTGCCCTTCGGATCGCGCCGCGTGCCCGCGTCAAACTCGATCATCACCGTCACCATCGGCAGATGATGCTCTTCCGAGACGAGCAGCGTAGCGCCGTTGCTCAGTGTCATTTTCTTGATGTCGAGCGCATGCGACGGCGTGGCCGCGAATACGAACGCCGCAATCGCCGCGACGCCCGCCAGCATTTTCATTTGATTCACCACCGCCCTCATCGCAACTCTCCGCTGCTGATTCCCTCGCCACCATGCGGCAGTACTCCGGTCGGCACCAGCACGCCTTCGGTCATGTTGGACGCAACCAGGTAGGTCTTCATGACGCGCTGCACGTCGGCCGCGGTCACCTTGTCGATTCCGTCAAGGTACTTGTCGACCAGGTGGTAGTCGCCGAGCATTTCGTACACGCCGAGCATTTCAGCCTCGCGCATCACCGAGTCCTGCCCGAACACGAATTGCGCCTGCTCGAGATTCTTGGCCTTCTGCAATTCCTCTTCGCCGACCGGGGTATCGCGCATCGCGGCGATTTCCTTTTCGACCTCGGACTCGGTGTTAGCCACGGTCACGCCGGGCCGCATCTGCGCCGACACGATGAACAAGCCCGGGTCGAACGACGTCATGTCGTAGCCCGCGCCGATATCGACCACCATCTGCTTCTCGATCACCAGCTTCTTGTAGAGCCGCGAGCTCTGCCCGTCGCTCAAAATTTCCGACGCCACTTCGAGCGCGAAACTGTCGGGACTGGTGAGATTCGGCACGTGATAGGCCTCTTCGAAGGCCGGCAGATTCGCCGCATGCTGCATCTCGACGTGCCGGGTTCCCTCCTGCGGCGGTTCCAGCTCCGTCACCGGCGGCGGCTTGGGACCGTTCTTGATTCCCGCGAACGCCTCGCTGATCTGCTTGAGCACCTGATCGCCGTCGAAATCGCCGACCGCGACGATCAGCGCGTTTTGCGGCGAGTAATAGACTTTGTGATACGCCATCGCGTCGGCCAGCGTCAGTCCGTCAACATCGTGGAACCATCCGATCACCGGCCAGTGATACGGATGCGCCACGTAGGCCTGCGCGCGGACCATCTCGTCGAGCGCGTCCTCCGGATTGTCGTCCGTGCGCAGCCGCCGCTCCTCGAGCACGACGTGCTTCTCCTTGTCGAAATCCTTGGGCTCGAAATTGCCCATCCGATCGGCTTCGAGCGTGATCGGCACGTCGAGGTGATCCTTGTTGATCGTCTCGAAGTAGTCGGTGAAGTCCTCTTCCGTGAACGCGTTATCCTCGCCGCCGTGTTGCTGGATTGTCTGGGAGAACTCTTCCGGGCCGAGCTTCTTGGTGCCCTTGAACATCAAGTGCTCGCACAGATGCGACAGGCCCGTCTTGCCGAACTGCTCGTTGCGCGAGCCGACCTTGTAGAAGACGTTGAAGGTCGCCAGCGGCGCCTTGTGATTTTCCAGCACCAGCACTCTGAGCCCGTTGGGCAGCGTCTGGGCCTTGACCGCATCCGCGATTCCCGCGTGTGCGGGCGCCACAGCAGCCAGGCATAGAAGGGTACCGAGCGCCACCATTGGAACAAGGCGGCGATGATTGCCAAAGATCATGATGAGCATAGCGTACGATCATCTAAGTCCGCCGCTCGCCAGCAAGTCAAGGAATCATTGTCGAAGGCGCGGCGCGATGCCTCGAGGATGAAATTGCATCCATGCATCGGTCTTTGCCACAATCATTAAAGGACGATGCCCGAAATCACCGAGAAAGCTCAGGACCTCTTCGAAATCAAGGGCGTGCTGACGAAGTTCATGCGGATGCTGTTCCCGCTTGAATTCCGCATCGACTCGCTCGCCAACAGCGGCCCGATGCTGCCGTTTCACTACCCGCTGCTGCCCGGCGAGATGATCTATCTGCCCGAGCGGCTCGAACCGTTCGGCACTCGCGGCGACGCCTACATCTATTATTTCGTCACCACCGCCCATCTCGCGGCGCGCCACGACTTCGGCACCTTCAAGCTCAAGCTCTCCGACATTGCCGGCTTCGAAGAGCGCGGCGAGACCGGCGTCGAGGCCATCGACAGCTTCGTCGCGTCGTTCGACGACCCTGGCCTCGCGGGCGCGCTGATGCGGCTGGCGGAGTCGGCGCGAATCGACGCCGAGCTTGCGCGCCGTTATCGCGGACTCGCACCGCGGATCGCGGGGCTTAACCGCTCGCTCCTCGAAAGGCTCCATCCCGAGTCGCTCAGCACGATGCTCGTGCGCGCGGCACTTGATCTCGATACTGCCGGCGAAGTGTTCGACTCCCCGCTCGTGCAAATGGCGTCGGTTCATTTCGCGCCCGTGCGCGAGCATGGTGCCAATGTGATGACCAGCGTCCGCCAGGTCGGCGCGCTCTACAAATGGCTCCAGGAGCTGATTCGCCAGGCGCGCGAGCGCGGCGAAGGCGATCCGCTCACCGAAGAAGAAGCCGAGCGGATGCGCAATGACCTGATCAAAGGGATGAAAGGCTCGGAGTCGCAGACTGCCGGCGAGGGCGAAGACGGCGAACAGGGCGAGGGCGGCGGCGAACCCGACCAGAACATCCAGATGGACGTCTCGGGCAAGCAATCAAAGGGCGGACAGGGCAGGGCGCTGTCGCCGGAAGAATTGCGCAAGCTCATCGAGCAGGGCGCCGAGATCAAACCCTCGCAGGGCGACGGCAGCGCCGACGGCGACGGCATGTACCTGACGCAGCTTACCGGCAAGCAGCTCAGCGAGCTCGAGCAGATGCGCGAGCAGCTCGGCGAGGTCGGTACCGTCGCGGGTCAGGGACGCCTGATGATCGGCCGCGGGCGCCAGGACTCATACTACGCCTACGACGAATGGGATTACGTGCTGAACGACTACCGCCGCAACTGGTGCCGGCTGCGCGAAATTCCGCTCACGGGCGACGAGGGTGATTTTTTCGAGAACACTCTCGTGCGCTATGCCGAGATGCTGCCCGGCGTGCGGCGCAACTTCCAGCGCATCCGGCCGGCCTCGTACCGGATGGTTCGCGGACTCGAGGACGGCGAAGAAATCGACATCGACCGCACGATCGAAGCGCGCGTCGCGCGCCTGATGGGCGAGACGCCCGACAACCGCGTGTACAAGGCGCGCAAGAAAGAAGCGCGCGATGTCGCGACGCTGTTCCTGCTCGACATGTCGGCTTCGACCGACGAGCCCGTCCATCGCGAGCCGCGCAAGCATACCGACGATGACGACACCGACGACTGGATGAAGGCATGGCAGCGCCGCCCGCAAACCGCCAATCGTCCGCGCCGCATCATCGACGTCAACAAGGAAGCGCTCGTCATTATGGCGCAGGCGCTCGAAGAGATCGGCGACGCGTACGCGATCATGGGCTTCTCGGGCCACGGCCGCGATAACGTCGAGTTCTACGTCATCAAGGAATTCGATCAGGAACTCACCGACGAAGTGAAGGCGCGCGTCGGCGCGGTCGAACCCAAGCGCTCAACCCGGATGGGCGCCGCGATTCGCCACGTGCGTGAAAAATTCAAGGACGTGTCCTCGCGCGCCAAGCACATGATCCTGCTGAGCGACGGCTTCCCGCAGGACTTCGACTACGGCCACGACCGCCGCTCCAACGCCTACGGCATCCAGGACACGATGGTAGCGCTCAAGGAACTCGAGCTCGCCGGCGTGCTGCCGTTCTGCATAACGGTAGACAAAACCGGCCACGACTACCTGCGCCAGATGTGCCAATCCTCGCGCTACCTCGTAATCGAAGACATAGCCTCGCTACCGCGCCAGCTCCCAAAAATCTACGAACAAGTAATCCGCTGGTAATAACCGCTCCCCATCAGGTGACCCTTGCGTAAGCTTCTCGCGGACGATCGTCGGAAGAGGCAGAATCCTGAACCGCGTCCGGAGTTTTACCTCTCCCCCCGGGAGAGGACGGCGCGCGCTTCGCGCGACAGGTGAGGGCGCCAGCATTCAGCACGATGCTTGCGTCGCAAGTAAACGTTGCAAGTATTCAGCTCGGCTTCGCCTGCTTTTTTTGAGTCATCCTGACGGAGCGAGCGACGCGAGCGGATGGAAGGATCTCGGACAGCTTCGCGCCAGCGAAGCCGGTTCCGGTTTCGAAATCGCGCAGCGCTCCATTTCTGACGTCGCGGCGCTCCTCTCCCATACAGGACAGCTTTGCGTAACTGGGCGACGCGTCTCCGATTTACCCGACTGTCCCCGCTCTGTGGATGAACTAATTCAGCCTGAAACCCCACCCCCTGGAGTGCTATGTTTCCTGCATGAGCCGCGCACTCGCCATCGCAGCAACCGCCCAACGCCACGTCAAAAGAGTCGCGTATCTGAAAAATAAAAAAAAACGGATCGAAGCTACCAATGGTGTGTAGCCATCCCGCCAGCCACTACAGAGAGTACAAGATCGCTCGAAAATCCCCCGTTTTCATGCCCTTAACAGCGTAAATCTCCAACAAATACGCTGACTTACGCCGAGATCACCCCGAAATTACCCAAAATCAGCCCGAAATGCGCAGATCGCGCCCTGTCATCTCACTGGGCGCCTTCACCTCGAGCATCCCGAGCAGCGTCGGCGCTACGTCCGCCAGCGTGCCGCCGTCCTTCAACCGCCCCTTGAACTTCGGATCGTAGAGAATCAGCGGCACCGGATTCGTCGTATGTGCCGTATGCGCTTGCCCGGTCGCCGGGTCCGCCATGAATTCCGCGTTGCCATGATCAGCCGTGATGAGGGCGACTCCGCCGCGCTTCTCGATCGCATCGATCACGACGCCGAGCGCCGCGTCCGACACCTCGATGGCCGCCACCGTCGCTTCGAACTTGCCCGTATGCCCGACCATGTCGGGATTGGCGAAGTTCATCACGACGACGTCGAACTTGCCGCCCTCGATTTCCTCGGCGACGCGCGTCGCGATCGCCGCCGCCTTCATCGCCGGCTCCAGGTCGTAGGTTGCGACCTTCGACGACGGAATCAGCGCGCGCTCTTCGAGCGGAAACGCCTTCTCGACTCCGCCGTTCAGAAAGTACGTGACGTGCGCATACTTCTCGGTCTCGGCCACGCGCAGATTTTTCAGCCCCGCGTGCGCCAGCACTTCGGCGAGCGTGTTGCGCACGTCTTCGGGCCCGAACGCCAGCGGCAGCGCGAACGATCGGTCGTACTCCGTCATACAAACGTAGCCGACCTTCGGAATTCGCGGACGCCGGAACTCGGAAAATCCGTCGAGCGCGATTGCGGCCGTAAGCTCGCGCGCCCGGTCGGCGCGGAAGTTGAAGCAGATGACCTGGTCGCCGTCCGCTATCGGCGTTCGTTCGCCGATCACATGCGGCTCGACGAACTCATCGCTCTTGTCGGCGGCGTACGAATTCTCGACCGCCTCGCGCGCACTCGACACCGCGGCGCCTTCACCCTCGACGATCGCGCGCCACGCCCGCTCGACTCGATCCCATCGCTTGTCGCGATCCATCGCGAAGTAGCGCCCCGTAACCGTCGCAATTCGACAGTAGGGCGGCCCGCCGTGCCCGCCTCCCCCAAGGCCGCCGTGCCCGCCATCCTCCCCAATCTGCTTCAGCTTCGCTTCGAGTTGATCGACAAACGC
>JBEKLS010000100.1:0-15877 GCA_050010075.1 Binatus sp. (SeqCode)
AACTCGTGCAGGACCTGCTCCGATTCGGCGAAAACCACGTGGCGCCGGCTCCGATCGATTGCAAAGAATTCCGCCATCTCGGCGGCGAGTGCGCGATCGTCGATGCCCAGCTCGTCCAGCGCGCCCACCCACGATTCCAATCTGAAGGTGGGCATCCATCGGCGAAGCGCGGCCAGCGAAGGATTGTTGCCGGTGAACGTACCCCAGAGCGCTTCGCGCGTGCTGATGCCGATGTCGCGGCAGTAATCGATCATCGGGCCGGCGAGAAACAGCTCGCGCGAGCGCTTGCGCAAGGCGGCGAGCAGCGCGACGGGGTCAACGCCGCGGCGAGCCTCGGCAATCCTGCCCGCGGCCAGCGCGGACGCGTCGTTGGTGGCCTCCTCTTCGATCAAAGTTTCGTCGAGGTCGAAGATGACGGCGCGGACTTTCAGCGGAAGTTGTGGCATCGGTCACACGCCAAGAACGTCGGCCAGCACGCGCGCGGGATGATCGCGCGGATCGACCTGATCGTACACCCGCTCGATTGTACCATGCTCGTCGATCAAGAAGCTCACGCGGTCGGGATACCTTACGCCGGCGCCCGCGCATGCGCCGTAAGCAATCGCGACGCGATGATCGGCGTCGCTCAGAAGTGGAAATCCGAATTCATGCTTGCGCGCGAATGACGCGTTGTCTTCGGGCGAATCGAAGCTGATGCCGACGACGCGGATGTTGTTTTCATCGAAGTACGATTGATGGTCGCGAAAGCCGCGCCCTTCGAGTGTGCATCCGGGCGTGTCGGCCTCGACGAAGAACCACAACAGCACCTTGGCGCCGCGGAGGTCGCGCAAGGAGAAGCTCGCGCCGTCGTGAGTGGCGAGCGTGAAATCGGGTGCCTGCTGTCCGACTTTGATCATTTCAATTCAGCAAGGCGCGGAGCTGCGCCAGCGCGGATTCGCAGGTTGGATCGCCGGGCGCGAACGCGAGTGCGCCTTCGAACTCGTCGATCGCGCGCTTGACCATTCCCTTTGCGGCGTAAATTCGGCCCAGGTTCATGAAGGGAAAGTGACGCGGATCGTAACGCGCCGCGGTCTTGGCTTTTTCGAGCCAGGGAACGGCTTCGTCGAGCTCGCCCTTGGCAATCAGATAGGCGCCAATATCGTTGTACGGGTTGCCGAAGGCGGGATCGACTTCGATGGCGCGGCGACATTCCGCGATCGCGTCGTCGATTCGGCCCATCCCCTCGAAAGCCCATCCGCGAAAAGTGTAGGCCTCGGCGGTCGGAAATATTTCGATGGATTTTGTGTAGAGCTCGACCGCGCGCTCGAGGTCGCGGTTCATGTGAAACCGCATCGCCTCATGCCACAACTCGAGGGCGCGGCTGCGCGGCTCTGAATCGGCCATGATGATCGGTTATTGTGCCGAAGGGCCCGCGTCAAGAGCGCGGCTATTGTCCGGGGACGGAGGTGAGCGCGCGCATGATCTGAATCATGGCGGGGCCGACGATTACGCTCATCATCGCGGGCAATATAAACAGTACCAGCGGAAAGAGAATCTTGACGGTGGTTTTGGCGGCCGCTTCTTCCGCGCGGAGCCGCCGGGTCGTGCGGATGGTGTCCGAAATCGACCGCAGTGCGGGGCCGATTTGCGCGCCGAGCTTTTCGCTCTGAACCAGCGTGGCGGCCAGCGGCTTGATGTCTTCGACTCCGGTGCGATCGGCGAAATTTCTTAGCGCCTGACCGAGCGTGCTGCCAGCGGCGAGCTCGGCGGACACCATCGATAGCTCGGTCCCGATTTTCAGCCCCTGGCGTTCCATTTCCGAGGAGACAACTTTTATCGCCTCGCTCAGACCGAGACCGGCTTCGACGCAGACCACGAGCAAATCCAGAACGTCGGAGAGCTGGCTCGCGATTTCCTGCGTGCGCTTCCGGGCCATCCTGCCAACGTAGTAGCTCGGAGCGAACGCGCCGACGCCCGCTCCGGCCAACATGAAGCCAAGCGGCTTGACGCCGCCGAAGCCGAACGCGACCGATGCGGCCAGCGCCGTGAATGCCATTCCGGCAGTCGATGCAAGACGGGTAAAATGAAATACGCGGATGGCGCGCGGCCCGGAAAAGCCGGCGCGAACCAAAGTCTGCGAGAGCTTTTCGCCTTCCGGGCTGTTCAGGCTGGGTTCGGGAAGACGCTTGGAGACCCATCGGAACAGCGCATTCGCAAACGAATCCGATTCCATGTCGAGGTTGGCGGGATTTCCGTAGGTAACGCGCATCTTGACGCCGATCTCAGTGATGCGTTCGTCGAACGGGCGATGACTACCGTAGATGGCGGCGTAGATCGCGACGGAGATCGCGGCGAACAACAAGAACACCGTCAAGCTCGCGTAGATTGCCGGCATCTCAGTACTTGACCTTCAGCAATTTGCGGATCGTCAGGAACGCCATCGCGTCGAGAACGGCGGCGACCTCGAGGATCTTTTGCCCGCTCGGATCATAGAAGAGGGTGTTGGTGTAGCTGGGCTGGATGATGCTGAAAGCGGCGAGCATCACGATAGGCAAAAAGCCGACCAGTATCCCGCTCATCTTGGATTGCGCGGTCAGCGCCTTGATCTGTTGTTGCAGACGCTGACGTGTGCGAACGATTTCCGACAAGCGTCCGATGATTATCGCGAGTGAGCTGCCGACTTCCGCCTGCACACGGACACCGACGACCAGCAGGCGCAGATCTTCCTGCGGCACTCGTTTGAGCATCTCTTCCAGCGCGCGCGCCAGCGGCAGTCCGAGCCGGCTCTGCTCGATGGCGGAGCGGAACTCGACACCGATCGGATCGGCGAACTCGGAGACCACGACCTGCAATCCGCGCAGCAGCGTGTGGCCCGCTTCGAGGGACGATTTGATCAGGTCGAGGGCGTACGGCAGCTGCTTGGCAAAGGCCGTCAGGCGCCGCTGCCTGCGCACGCGGATGTAGATTATCGGCAGCGCAGCAACAGCCGCGCCCATCCCGATCGAGATCAGCACCTTGCCCCAGATAGCCTGGCCCACCGCCAGTCCCGCCGCGAACATCAGCAGGATCACGAGCAGGACATCGGCGATGCGAGCATAGATGCCGGCTTGCCAGAGGTTGCGCTCGAGGTTCTGCAGAATATTGAGACGGTAGAGCCAGCTTAGAAGCTCGCGGCCGTTGAGGCGATGACGATCGGTGCGGGTGATGTCGTCGGCGACGACCGCGTTCGGCCGCGCCATGCGTCGCAGGACGGTGCGACTAACGCCGGGCCGGTCGCTGCCGCGCATGAAGACCACCGCGCACACCGCCATCGCGACGGCGCCGACAGCACAGCATATAAGGAGTTCGCTGGATGTCATCGCGCGGCCGTTTTAATCGCCTTGGACTCGGTCTTGTAGCCGGCCGCTTCGAGCCGCTGTGTGTAAGTGGAGCGGATGCCGGTCGATTGAAAGGTACCGCTGATTTTTCCGGCGGCGCCGGTCTCGACGCGCTTAAACTCGAACAGGTCCTGCATCATGATCATCTCGCCTTCCATGCCGCTGATCTCGGCGATTTTCATCACTTTGCGCGAGCCGTCGGACAGGCGGCTAACGTGAACGACAATGTTGACCGCGGATGCTATCTGCTGGCGCATCGCGCGCTGTGGGATCGAGACGCCCGACAGCAGCATCATCATCTCGAGCCGGCCCAGGCATTCGCGCGGGCTGTTGGCGTGGATGGTGGCGATGGAGCCGTCGTGGCCGGTGGACATGGCCTGCAGCATGTCGAAGACTTCGGCGCCGCGGACCTCGCCGACGACGATTCGGTCGGGGCGCATGCGGAGACAGTTCTTAACCAGGTCGCGCTGCGTGACTTCGCCGCGGCCTTCGAGATTGGCGGGGCGAGTTTCGAGCCGCACGACGTGAGGCTGCTGCAATGAGAGCTCGGCGGAGTCCTCGATGGTCACGATGCGCTCGTCTTCCGGGACGAACGCGGACAGACAATTGAGCATCGTGGTTTTACCCGAGCCGGTGCCGCCGCAGACGATCACGTTGAGGCGCGCGCGGACGACGGCGAGCAGGAACTCGACCAGGTCCCAGGTGAGAGCTTCTTTCTCGACCAGCGCGCCGATGTCGAACCGATGATGGCCGAAGCGGCGAATGGAGAGCGACGGCCCGTCGAGCGACAGCGGCGGAATGATCGCGTTGATACGCGAGCCGTCCGGCAGGCGCGCGTCGACCATCGGCGACGACTCGTCGACACGGCGTCCGACGCGGGACACGATGCGGTCGATGATCAGCATCAGATGCTGGTCGTCCTGGAAGACGATGTCGGTGAGGTGCAGCTTGCCGCGCTTTTCGACGTAAACCTGCTTGTGGCCGTTGACCAGGATGTCGGTGATTTCGTCGTCGCGCAGGAGCGGTTCGAGCGGTCCCAGGCCGAGCAGCTCGTTTTTGAGCTCCTCGACCAGGCGGTTGCGATCGCCGTCGGTGAGGAGACGGTCGTCTTCATTAAGAATGTCGTTGATGGCGGCAGTAACCTTGGTCGCGACCATCGCGGGTTCGAGTGTCTCGAGTTTGGACACGTCGATAGTCTCGAACAGCTTGTTGTGGACTTTGACTTTCAGGCGGCGTGAGCTATCCGCGATTACGTCCTTGCGGCGGCGCACGGTCGCACCGATAAGCGAGCCGCCGCTGGCGACGTCTGCGGGGCGTCCGCCATTGCTGACACTCGAGAGCCGGTCATTCAGTCCCATGTTTCATACCTCGTTGGTTCAAGCGTGGACCTCAATGCGCGCCGAAGGCGGCCCTGATCCGCGACATGAAGCTTTTCTGCGGGGCGGCTTGCTCAGCTCGCGGCATCACCAAGGCGGCAAGAGCGAGCATTGCATGCGCGACCGGCGACGTGGGCGCAACCTGGAACAGGTCCTGCGCCTTCATCTCGATCGCTTCGAAGGTGCGTTCGTCGGCTGGAATCTTCGCGTAAATGGGCTTGGCGAGAGTTGCTTCGATGGCCTTCTCGGTCAGCGGATGCGACGGGTTGTACCGGTCGAGAATGAACCGCGGTTCGAGCGTGGTCAGGCCGAGGCGCTCGAACAGATCGATGAATCGCCACGCGCATCGCGCCGCCGCTATCGACTGATTGAGAACGTAAAACAGATGCTCGGAGCGCTCCCATGCGGCGACGCCGTTTTCGTCGACGTGATCGCCGCAGTCGACAATCACGTAGTCGAACAACTGGCGCACGAGGTCGAGCACGGCGCCGACCGTGATGTCCGAAACCAGTTCGCTCTCCTCGATTCGCTTGGGCGCGGCGAGCAGGTACACACCGGACGAGTGCTTGGTCAAGGCGGTTTCGAGCTGGATCGAATCCAGCTTATTGTCCAGGCGCACCAGCGGCATGATTGTTACTTCCGGATCGAGGTTCAGAAATACGGCGAGGCCTCCGGTTTGAAGGTCGAGATCGATGAGCGCCACCCGTTGTTTCAGCGACCCGAGCGCCAACGCCAGATTGGCCGCGAGCGAGGTCACGCCGACGCCACCGACCAGGCTGACAACGGAAATGACCACGCCACCGGCGCGCCGGTCGGTGCGCCAGCGCGCTTCGCTGATTTTCAGCAGCGCGCGCGTGGCTTCTCCCGGATCGAGCGGTGTGAACAGAATCTCGTCGGCGCCGGAACGCAGTGCGCGCTTCATCAGGCCGGCCGAGCGCGTTGTCAGGACGGCCAGCAAGGCTGGACGCGGAGAATTGAGCGCCTGGCTCTGCAGAAACGTCAGCGCAGCCTCCTCATTGCCGTTGATCATCACGAGGGTCGCGTCGGGCGGCGCGGAGGCGTTCTCGGAGAGATTCGCGGCGGTGGCGGATTCGCCCTCGATTATCTCGAGTTCAGGCTCGGCCAGCCCACTCAGGACTGTCTTGAGCTGGGTGCGCTGATCGCCCGGATCGCCGACCAGCATGACTTTCATCGTGCTGCGGCGACCGTCGCCCTTCGATCCGTTAAATGGCACTCGATCTTTCTCCGACGCGTCTAGAAGCGGGGCCGGGCCGCATCCGGCGGCTCGAGGGGCACGGTTTTGATTTCAGCCGAGGTCATCTCGCCGCGATTGGTGGGCAGGTACACCTCTCCGCCCGGAGGCAGTGGCCGGATGATTTCGGGCGTTACGCTCATCACAAGGTCGCTCTCCGTGTCGGTGTAAGAGGTGGTATGGAAAAAATTCCGCACCCAGGGAATGTCGCCGAGGTAAGGCACCTTGTTCACCTGGGAATTTTTCTGGTGAAGAATCAGACCGGCGATGATCAGCGTCTGCCGATCCTTGAGGCGCACCAAGGTTTCCGCGCGGCGCGTTACGAAGGCCGGAACGGTGAAGCCGAAGAGCTGAACGCCTTGCGCATAGTCGGGCTGGGAAACCTCGGGCTTGACCAGCAGTTCGATATCGTCGCGGCCGATCACGGTCGGGATGAACTCGACTGAGGTGCCGTAGGTTTTGAAAACTATCGTCGAGTTGAGCGCCTGCGCGATCACGATCGGGATCTCGCCGCCGGAAAGAAACTTGGCCTTCTCACCGGAATTGGCGACCAGATGCGGTTCGGCGAGGATTTTGCCCAGGCTGTGATTCTCGAGAAACTGGAAGAACGCCTGCCATAATACGTCGGCATTCTCCGCCGCCAGGCCGTAGGTCATGGTCGACGACAACAGCAGCGGGATTATCGAGCCGGCGCCGGGCAGCGTACCGCTGGGCTCCGTAGTCCCTGCCAGAGAGCCGGATGTGCTCGAACTCTGAATAGTGCTGTTCGCGTTATAGGGTGTCGCGACGGTGCCAGGCAGGCCGACGATCGACAGACCCAGCTTCGAGAACGCCGCCGAGAGATTGATTCCCTGAGCTTCCATTTTCTGGCGGTCGAGCTCAGCCACGATAGTGTTCAGCATCACCTGCTGGCGCCCGCTGGCGTCGATGCGCACGCTGCGTTCTTCGTAGCGTCCGTTGGCATCCCAGATTGCCAACGTGGTGAAGCCGGGCTGATGAGCAATGAGGTTGAGCTGGAAGGGATCGATAACCTGGACGTCGGCGATCTTCGAGTCGGCGACCGAGATGCGCGTGACACGGCGCTGGAAGTCGATTACCTCCGAGGTGCCCATCATCAGTGTTATCGCGTCGTTCGGCAGATAATGCTTTCCGCCGGAAACAGTGTCGTTGTAGTAGTCCGGACTCGAATCGAGCACCGAGGGATCGTTTCGATACTGGCCGGCGTGCGACTCAAGCGGACCGACCGATTGATTCGGCTCATAGGTCTGAGCACCGCGGCCCGGTGCGGCAGGCACACTCCACGAGGCGTCGTATGACGTCGACGTTTTGTCTGGCGGCGTTGCGTTGTACCCCGGAGTTGTCGCCAATTCGGGCGTCGCCGGCTGAGTCGGCATGGACGCGCCCGCTCCTGCGCGCGGGCTGAGTCCTCCGTCGCTGATTGACGGCGGCGCCGTGCCCGGTTTCAGCGGCTCGCCGGGCGTCGCCACGGCGAACGAATTGATGTCGTAGCTGACGACCTGATTAGAGGTGTTCGTCACGGTGACGATCCACCGGCCCGGGCCGGCACTGAGCATCGTGAATTTGCCCGGCGGCGAGTTGTAGCTGACGAAGGCGCTCGGATTATCGGCGACGTGGACCGACGGCTGGGTGCCTGGCTTGATATTAGCGATCACGTAGGTCTCGCCTGAGTTAATCGAAACCGGAATCCAATCGACTACGGGTTTCACCTGTGCCAGCGCGCTTGCGGCGCTTGCCAGCATCAGCAACCCGGCCGCGGCGAGCAGCCGGCAGAATTTCTCCGCCGGGCAGATTTCTTTCAAGATGTTCTTGCGTATCCTCATGGCCTTTCCCCCTGTTGCCACGCTGCGATCACGGAACCTGATAAGTTTTTGGCGCCGGCTCGTACCCTGGATCCCCCGGTCTGAGCGGCGCGCTATTGGCCGCTGTGCGACCGTTAATTGCATCGGCTCGAACCGCCGCAAAGGCACTTTCGGGCGGCGAGGTAAAAGCCGCCGACCACACCGGCCTGGCCGACGAGACTGGAGATTCGGGAGCATCCGGCAGTGACGGCGGCGGCGGCAGCTGCGGTTCCGAAACGGCAGGCGCGTCGGGCGGTGGCGCCGCAACCGACGCGTGCATTCCCGCGCCGGAGCGGACGAAGGACATCGCCTCGTCCGACTTGCCGTCGCGCATCACTTCGAGTCGAAGCGTTGTCGCTGCATGGGCAGGACGCGCGGCGACCGCCGGCTCCGGCTGCACCTGCATCACCGGCAGAGTTGCTGCGGCCGAGCCCCCGCGACGCAGCAGGTCGGGCAGTGCGACTCCGTCGGTCGCGACAATCTTGTCGTCGCTGTAATTGCGCATCGCCAGCCGCAGCATCCCTTCGTGGCTCGCCAGGGTAAGTTTCTCGGCGTCGCGCGGAGTCACCAGCAACGTGACGACTCTCACTACCTCGGGCTCGTCCTTGACGTGTTGGATTTCCTGCGCAACGGCCAGCACTTCGATGTTCTGCAGGACGATGCGCGAGAAAGACGACTCGCCCGGGCCCGTGCCCGAGACGGCGACCAGGACGTCGACCCGTGTATGCGGCGCGACAAAGCCTGCGATGTCCGAGACTTCATCAACCGGCACCGACATCGCACGCATTCCGGGCGGAATCAGCAGCGGCAACACGCCGGAAATCTTTTCGCCCATGAACAGCTTGTTGGCGACGACCGGCTCGTTGGCGACGAACTCGCTTCTGGCAAAGGAGCCCGCTATCGCCTGCGGATCAGTGAAGGCGCCTTCGGGCACACTGTCGCGCGCCCAGCGGGCCATTTTCACGGAGCCGGGCTCGAGTTTCGCGCCCAGCGCTATGTCATTGGCGGCGACCACGACTTCGACCGAGTTGGCCATCGCGCGCTGCACTTCAGACTCGCGCTTGTTAATCGCGGAAAAGACCACCATCGCGGCCAGCACCGCGCCGACTCCCGCGAGGATCACGAACACTATAGGTCGCTTCATCTATGCCCCCATTCTTATGCAGCCCGCCTGATGCGGACCGTCCCCCCGGGCCGAATTCATTGGCTCACGTACTGCTCTCAAGATCCGTCGCGCACTTCGCTTAGCCGGGCGAAGTCGGAGCTGCCGGACGTAAATCGTTTCCCTCGCATCGAGTCGCACTTCGTCTGCCCAGGCTCGAATTTTGGCAGCGGGGCACTCGGTCCCCGCCGCCTTTTTCCGCGAGTTCGGATTCGGGTTCGCAGATGATGCTTACGCGCACTTCAAAGTCGCGGTGACGTTAGTCAGCAGCGTGTTGATCCCGCGAACCCACACAATGAGTCGATTGAGACAGCTCATGATTCATTGTTTGAGTTCCCTCCTGGCTCCTTCGCTCCGCGCAAAATCAACTCTTTGCGGCGAGCCGGTCGTCCTACGCAGTCTTGAGAGTGTTGGTCACGTTAGTGATGATCGTGTTGATACCGCCTTCGAGGCCCTGATACGCGATGTATCCCGCCACCGCGATTGCCGCGATAATCAGCACGTACTCGGTCATCGTCTGGCCCTTCTTGCTCTCGCGGACCCTGACCATGAGTTTGTTGATGTAATTCATTATTGATGTCCTCCTTTGCGCGTTGCGTCAGCGCATTCGATTTCCGTCACGCAAACCGGTCCGTTGACTGCCGGTTGTTTTCCGCCGTATCCAATTTCTGTTCGGCGCCACCAAGTAGGTTGAATTGCACCACTCATGCCAGCGTCAGCTCGATGCGAAGAGCGAGGTAGCCGTCTAGAGCAGAACGCGCGCGCTAATCTGCGATCACGTGTGTCGCATCGCGGTACATCGGCTGATTCCGTCGCAGACACGCCGCCACATGCCGTATCTCGCCGGTTAGGCAATCGGACGCCGCCTTTGCCATAATCGACTCATGCTGGGCGACCGCCTCTCATCTATATGTTCGTCTGCTGCTATGCGGCTTGCCGCCGGAGCAGCCCTGCTGATTGCGCTCGCCGTTGGGCTTGCCGGATGTGCCCCCTCGGCGCTCAGCTCTGCGCGCAGCCAAATTGCGGCCGCCAATTATCCGGCAGCGCGTCAGGAACTTGTCGCTTTGTCCTCGCGCGACGACCTGAGTCCGGGCGAGCGTCGCGAAGTGAAAGACGACCTCTGCCTGTGCGACTTCATGATCGGCCGCCCCACCTTCTCGCTGGCCGAGCAGCGCAGCGTATGCCTCGAGGCCGCCAAGGAGCCTGACAGCCAGAGCGGCACGATAATCGCGCAACTCGACGACGCCGAGCGTCGCAAGGACGCCGACGAAGTCGAAGCCGCGCTCGCCGCTCATGATCTCGCCGACGCCGAGCGCGCCGCGACCGACTACCAGGGTTTGCCGGGTGACGACCCGGCGACGGTTGCCCGATGGTCGCAGAAAATCTGGACGCTGGCCGATGCGCAGGTGCCCACGGACACCACCGGTAAAAAGCGCTCGCTCCACGCCGCTATCTCCGCCGCGCGCAAGACCTATCCGACCGTCGAGTCGATGAACAAGGACGAATTCGAGCGGTGGGTCGTCAAAACCTCGACCGTCTCCGGAACCCCTGTCGCCGCAAACGTTGAGCTGAAAGATTCGACGCTGAAGCTCTCGATCGACGACGCAAACCTCAAGCTCGCCGCGCTCAGCCTCGACCGCTTCGCCACCATCAACGACGCGATGGCCGCGCGCTGCGGTTGCGACGCGCGCACCGACGTCGCCGTCGCCGAGACCGGCTTCCCCGCCTACTTCATCATGCTCGATCCCGAGACCCGCATGTCCGAAGTGATGATCCTGCCGCGCGGCGATCACGCGATCGTATCAGCCGCCTCGAATTAAGCCTTCGCCGGCAGGTTCCTCGCCGGTCACGAACTGCTTAGTCATAAAAAAAGATTTGTGATAGTCATGCCACGTAACTAAGGTTCGTGATTGCGCGGCGGCATCGGCACACGCTGCCGCGCGGGGGCTGCGAAGATCTTGTACGCACTTAAGCAGCGCTGCTGGCCGACGATTGCCGCTATCATTGCAGGGGCGGGCTGCGCCCCCGTCGCCGCGTTGGCGAACGATTGGGGGATGGGCGATTCGAACTCGAAAATTCCGCCCAGCAGTATCTTCCAACCGGTCTCGACTCCCGCCCACGAAATCGACGTCGTCGCGTTTTTCGTCGTAATGATCTGCGGCGCGATATTTGTGATCGTCGGCGGGCTGCTGACTTACAGCATCGTGCGGTTTCGCCCCCGGCCCGGCGAAGACGATCGCGAACCGCCGCAGGTCTACGGCAGCAATCCGATCGAGTTCGCGTGGACGACGGTCCCCATCATCATTGTGTTTGTGCTCATGCTCATCACCGCCCGCACCATATTTACGGTGCAGGCGGCGACACGGCCGCCGGGCGCGATCAGCGTCCACGTGATTGCGCATCAATGGTGGTGGGAGTTCCGCTACCCTGATCTTGGCGTCGTCACTGCCAACGAGCTTCACGTTCCGCTGAGCGATCCGCAGAATCCCACGCCGACCTTTCTCGATCTCGAGTCGGCCGACGTCGCGCACAGCTTCTGGGTGCAGCGCCTCGCGGGCAAAACCGACGTCATCCCCAATAAGAAAAACGAGATGTGGATCGAGCCGCACGAGCTGGGCACCTACCTGGGGCAATGCGGCGAGTATTGCGGCACCGAGCACGCGCTCATGCTGATTAGGGTCATCGTCGAGCCGCGGGCCGACTTCGACAAATGGGTCGCGGCGCAGAAGCAGCCGCCTAACGTCGATGCGTCGGTCGTCCACGGACGCCAGGTCTTTGAATCCACCGCATGCGTGAATTGCCACACCATCCAGGGCACCTCGGCCAACGGACGTTTCGGTCCTGACCTCACTCATCTGATGGCGCGCGAGACAATCGGCTCGGGTGCGGCGATGAACACGCCCGATAATCTCAAGGTCTGGGTGACGGATCCCAACGTCATGAAGCCCGGCGCGTTGATGCCGGCGATGAACCTGGGCGACAAGGACCTCAACGACCTCGTCGCGTACCTGGCGACGCTGCACTAGGCGGGAAGATACGTCATGGCGGGAACCATCGAACGCGAAATTCCTCTCGGCGCTGTCGACGACCCACAGGCGCTGCCGATCCTCGGCAAGCTCCACGAATGGGTCGTCACCGTCGATCACAAACGCCTCGGCATTATGTACATCGGGGGCGGGCTCTTCTTTTTCCTGATCGCCGGACTGCAAGCGGGATTGATTCGCCTGCAACTCGCCGTCCCCGACGCCGGCATCATACCGCCGCAGGTATTCAACCGCCTGCTGACGATGCATGGCACCGCGATGGTGTTCCTGGTCGGCATGCCGATCCTTACAGGCTTCTTCAACTACCTCGTGCCATTGATGATCGGTGCGCGCGACCTCGCGTTCCCGCGGCTCAACGCGTTCGGCTTCTGGCTATGGTTTTTCGGCGCGCTGCTGCTCTACTTCAGCTACATCGGCGGCGACGGCCTGTACGGCGCGGGCAGCGCGCCCGACGTTGGCTGGTTCGCGTACGCACCGCTGACCGAGCTGCCGTTCTCGCGCGGCAACAGTACTGACTATTGGATACTGAGTATTCTACTGACTACTGTTGGATCGACCGCGACTGCCATCAACATAATCTCGACCGCGTTCTGCATGCGATGCGAAGGCATGACGCTGACCAAGATGCCGGTGCTCGTGTGGATGGCGATCGTGGTCTCCTTCATGATTCTGATCGCGTTGCCGCCGCTCTCTGCTGCGCAGGTGATGTTGCTGCTCGATCGGTTTGCCGGCGCTCACTTCTTCGACACCCAGGCCGGCGGCTCCGCGATATTGTGGCAGCACTTCTTCTGGATCTTCGGCCATCCCGAAGTTTATATCCTGGTCATACCTGCCTTTGGATTTGCCTCCGAGATCATTCCCGTGTTCTCGCGCAAGGTGATCTTCGGATACAGCGTGATGGTCGCGGCCACGTGCGCGATCGGGTTCATCAGCATGAGCGTGTGGGCGCATCATATGTTCGCGGTCGGCATGACCCCTGCCGGCAACTCGTTTTTTGCCGCCTCATCGATGCTTGTAGGCGTCCCCACCGGCATCAAGATCTTCAACTGGCTGGGTACCATGTGGGGCGGCAAGCTTCGCTTCAGGGTACCGATGCTGTTCAGCGTGGCGTTCCTCTTTCAGTTCCTGATCGCAGGCTTGACCGGCATCATGCTCGCGGTAGCGCCCCTGGATTGGCAGGTCACGGATACTTACTTCGTGGTTGCTCATTTCCACTACGTACTAGTCGGCGCAATAGTCTTCATGATATTCGCCGCTATCTACTACTGGTTCCCAAAGGCTACCGGCCGAATGCTGGGTGAGACTCTGGGTAAGTGGCATTTCTGGCTATTCCTGATCGGCTTTCATCTGACCTTTGACACGATGCATTTCGCCGGGCTGCAGGGAATGCCGCGGCGCATCTATACGTTCCAGCCCGGTCGGGGGCTGGACACTTTTAACCTGGTGGAATCGATCGGAGCGCTGGTACAGGGCATTGCGGTTTTAATCTTAGTGATCAACATCGTGCGTTCACTGATCTCGGGCGAGATAGCGGGCGATGACCCGTGGGACGCGTGGACGCTGGAATGGTCTACGACCTCGCCGCCGCCGGAGTACAACTTCGACGAACCGCCGGTGGTCCGAAGCCGGCGACCGTTGTGGGATTTGAAACATCCTGACGATCCGGATTGGAAGTACGAATAATGGCCGCCGCAAGCAGCGCAATCCAATCGCCCGCTCCCGCGTGGAAGGAGAGTCTGCCGCGGAAGGGACATGTTGGCATTCTTTTGCTGATCCTTACTGAGTCGTCGTTTTTCTTGATCTTTGTCGTCGCTTATATCTTTTACCTTGGCAAAAGCCTGACCGGGCCGTTCCCCAAGGACGTTCTGTCGGCGCCGATTCTCAACACCATCTGCCTGCTCTCCAGCAGCATCACGATCGTGCTTGCGATTCGCTCGCTCCGCGCCGGCTCGACTCGCGCCTTTGCCGTCTGGTGGTTCATCACGTTCGCGCTCGGTCTCGAATTTTTGATTGGCACCGCGCTCGAATGGCATCACCTCATTTACCATGACGGCCTGACCATCGGCACCAATCTCTTCGGTACCACATATTACTCACTAGTGGGACTGCATGCGCTCCATGTGACTATTGGCCTGCTGCTGATTCTACTCGTCCTGGTTCTGACTATGTGCGGCTACATGAACGAACGACACATCGAGCGTACCGACGTGCTCTCCTGGTATTGGCACTTCGTCGATGCGGTCTGGGTAGTAGTATTCACTACAGTGTATGTGATCGGCCGATAGGCTAATGCAATGGCTACTGAAGAAAACAGTGACAAGCTAATCGAAGCTCCCGCGCCGACCGCATGGCCGATGATCTTCGCACTGGGCTTGACGCTCTCCTTCGCCGGCCTCGTCACCAACGTCGCGGTCAGCATGGTCGGCTTCGTTCTGTTCATCGCGGGCGCGGTCGGATGGTTTCGCGACGTGCTTCCCTTCGAGCAACACGTGATGATTCGGATGGAGCCTAAGGCGGCACCCGTCATCGAAGAGCAAATTGGCGTCGACTATCTGCAAGTCGGCGAACTGGGCAATCGCGCCGTGCTGCCGCTGCAAATCTATCCTTACTCCGCAGGAATCAAAGGCGGCATCGCGGGCGGCGTCGTGATGGGAGCGCTCGCTGCGCTTCAGGGGCTCATTTATCACGGTAGCATCTGGTACACGATCAACATTCTTGCCGCGACCGCGATGGCCAAGCTCGCCAACGCCGACACGGCAACGTTGTCATCGTTCATTCCGGAAGCATTCATCGTCGCGCTCTTCATTCACGCTGCCGCTTCAATTCTGATCGGACTGCTGTACGGCGTGATGCTGCCGATGTTCCCGCGCTACCCCGCGTTGTGGGCCGCGATCGTCGCCCCGCTTTTGTGGACCGGTCTGCTGTGGTCGTCGCTCAGCGTCATCAATCCGGTGCTCGACGCGCGAATCGAATGGCGCCAGTTCATCGTCTGCCAAATCGCGTTCGGCGCCGTCGCCGGTTTCGTGGTTAATCTGACCGAGCAAGTCCACACGCTGCAGCATCTGCCGTTCGCCGCTCGCACCGGCATCGAGGCGCGCGGCCTCGGCGAGAAACGCAAGGACTAGCCTCAAGTTGAATGCGCGCAGGCTCAAATCGCTCCTCGCGAGCGCATCGATCGCGGCATTCATGCTCGCCGGCTGCGATTCATTTCCCGGCCGTCCTACCCAGGCCGAATTGCCGCTGCGCCCTTCCGCCGTGACTGACTTCGCCGCGCTCTACGGCGAAAATTGCGCGGGATGCCACGGAGCCGACGGCAAGTCCGGCGCGGCAATTGCTCTCAACAATCCGATTTACCTGGCGATCGTCGACGACGCTTCGATGCGCCGCGTGATCGCCGGCGGCGTCGCCGGCACTCCGATGCCGCCGTTTGCGAAGAGCGCCGGCGGTTCACTGACAGATTCCCAGATCGACCTTCTGATAGGCGGCATGCGCCAGAAATGGTCTGGGGATTCATCCGCGGGAGCGGGCGCACCGCCCTACTCCGCTTCCGCGCCCGGCGATTCCAACAGTGGCGCGCAGGTGTTCGCGGCCAATTGCCAATCGTGTCATGGCGCCGACGGCAAAGGCGGGCCGACTGCGGGTTCCGTCGTCGATCCCTCTTACCTGACGCTCGTGAGCGACCAGTACTTGCGCACGATCGTCATCGCGGGACGCCCCGAGCTGGGCCATCCCGATTGGAAGAACGACGTCGCCGGACAACCGCTGACGCCCGCGCAGGTGTCCGACGTGGTCGCGTGGCTCGCATCGAAACGTCCCGCTTCACCCCTG
>JBEKLS010000101.1:0-15830 GCA_050010075.1 Binatus sp. (SeqCode)
GAGAAGCTGAAGGATGCTGGTGCCGCGCGCGAGGATCAATGGGCTCGAAAGAACGATGCGGAGCTGGTCGATAAGATGCGCAAGCGGTTGAGCCAGACGGCTTGTCCGAAGTGCAAAGAAATCCTGGTTCCGAAGACTGAGGCTGGAGTTAAGATGCATGTATGCCCCGAAGGGCATGGCGCGTGGCTCGATTCTGGTACATTAAAGTCGGTGCTGAAGGGTGCCAAGCAGAGTTAGCCGCACGGTGATATGAATTAAGCCCTGCTTAAGCGAAAGCGCACGCAGGTGAAGCGATCCTTCTTGACAGCTTGGTCCAGTCCAACTAATGAGGACTCGGTAACATCAGATGTATCTTAATTTCGGCGTGCCGCTGGCCCTCACGATCATCGGAATCGGCTTCGTGGCGCTGATGTTCGGGCTGCAGAAGCTGCTGGCGCCGCAAAATCCCTACGATCGCAAGCTGATTCCCTACGAATGCGGTGAGCCGCCGACCGGCCGCGCATGGATCAACTTCAACGTCCGCTTCTACCTGATCGCGCTGATTTTCGTCGTGTTCGAGGTCGAAGTCGCATTCGTTTATCCTATCGCCGCCGTTTACCTCGACTGGGTTCGCTCGGGGCGCCGCCTTTACGCGCTCAGCGAGATACTGGTTTTCCTGCTGATCCTGTTCGTCGGCCTGGTTTACGTTTGGGTCAAGCATGACCTGGAATGGATTAAGAAGGTACCGGTCGAAGACTGAGGTTTTTCTTATGCCCTTGTTAAATACGCTGCCGGACTACGTTTTGACCACCAAGACCGACGAGCTGCTGAACTGGATGCGCAAGTCGAGCATCTGGTACATGCTGTTCGGCCTGGCTTGTTGCGCGATCGAGCTGATGCATACGGGCGGCCCGCGCGCCGATATCGATCGCTTCGGCGCGACGCCGCGCGCGTCGGCGCGCCAGTCCGATCTGATGATCGTGGCGGGAACATTGACGCTGAAAATGGCGCTGCGCACGCGGCTGCTTTACGATCAGATGCCCGACCCCAAGTACGTCATCTCGATGGGCTCGTGCGCGAGCTGCGGCGGACTGTTCCAGCTCGCTTACTCAGTGTGCGACGGCGTCGACAAGATCCTGCCGGTCGACGTTTACGTCCCCGGCTGCCCGCCGCGGCCCGAGGCGCTGACGGAAGGCCTGCTGAAGCTGCAGGAGAAAATCATGACCGAGCGCTGGCTCGTGCGCTCGCCCAATGGCAACGGCAATGGCAAGCAGGTCGCGGCTGCCTGAGTAGATGGAGTCTCTGCAAATACTCGAGCGGGTGAAGAACCAGTTCGGCGATCGAGTGCTGGAAACTTCCGAGAAAGCTCCGGATCCGTTTGTCGTGGTTGACCCCAAGGCGATCGTCGAGATCGGGCGTTTCATGAACGAAGATCCCGAGCTCGCGATGGACTGCCTCTCGAACGAGAGCGGCGTCGATTACAAGGACCGCGTCGAGGTGGTCTACCACCTGTTCTCGTACACGCATCGGCACGGCGCGGTGTTGAAGGTGAAGCTGCCGCGCGAGAATCCCAGCGTCGACACGCTCGAGGGCGTGTGGAAGTCGGCCAACTGGATGGAGCGTGAAATCTTCGACCTGCTGGGCGTGAACTTCGAAGGTCATAGTGACATGCGGCGAATCCTGATGCCGGAGGACTGGATCGGTCATCCGCTGCGCAAGGATTTTGTCGAGCCGGCCGAGTACCACGGAATTTCAACGGTTAGAGAGAGCCCGATCATCAGGCTCGACACCAAAAAGAAATGAGCACGCTGCATACCGAAGAAATGACGCTCAACATGGGCCCGCAGCATCCGTCGACGCACGGAGTGTTGCGCTTCGTGGTGCGGGCCGACGGCGAGGTGATGCGCGAGGCGATTCCGGACGTCGGCTACCTGCATCGCTCGATCGAAAAAATCGCGGAGAAGGTCGGCTACCACGGCTTCATGCCGTACACCGATCGCGTCGATTACGTGTGCGCGATGTTCACCAACCAGGGTTGGGGCATGGCGTGCGAGAAGCTCGCGGGAATCGAAGTCCCCCGGCGCGGCGAGTACTGTCGCGTGATCGCGGCGGAGTTCAATCGTATCGCGTCGCATCTGCTGTCGGTGGGCGCGATGGCGATGGATATAGGCGCGGTGACGCCGTTCACCCATGCGATTCGCGAGCGTGAGATGATCAACGATTTGATCGAGGAGCTGTGCGGCGCACGGCTCACGTTCAACTACATGCGAATCGGCGGCGTGGCGTGGGATCTGCCGCCGGGATGGCGCGAGAAGGCGCTCGCGTACCTCGATCACTTCGATCCGATCCTCGAGGAATACAACGCGCTCATCTCGTGGAACAAAATTTATATCGAGCGGCTGGCGAACGTCGGCGCAATTACGCCCGCGGAAGCGATTAACTACAACCTGGTCGGGCCGAACCTGCGCGCGTGCGGAATCAAGTGGGACATCCGCAAGGACATCCCGTATTCGGCGTACCCGGACTTCGAGTTCGAGGTGCCGATTGGCGACGGCCATTGGGGCAAGCTCGGCGACTCGATGGATCGCTACGTCGTGCGGATTCGGGAGATGGCCGAGTCGTCGAAGATCCTGCGTCAGGCGCTGCAGAAGATTCCGGGCGGACCGGTACTCGCGAAGGTCGCGCGCAATTTCAAGCCGCCCGCAGGCGAGTGCCAGATCAGGCTCGAAAGCGGACGCGGCGACATGGGATGGTACGTCGTGAGCGACGGCACCGGCTATCCGTGGCGCGTGCACGTCCGCACCGGATCGTTCGCGGCGATGGGAATCATCCAGAAGCTGAGTGCGGGACTGATGATCGCGGACCTGGTCACGCTGATTGCGAGTCTCGACGTGATCGCGCCGGAGATCGATCGCTAATCCTCGATGGAGACGCTGGTACAAAATCTGATCGCGTCGGGCGCGTTCGGCAAGAACGCGTCGCCGAACATGGTCGCGGCGATCGTCGTGTTCGTGATGAGCGCCGTGGTCTTTCTCGGCGTCGCCTTTCCTTTTGCCGGAATCGTGAGCTGGGCCGAGCGCCGCGTGTGGGCGCGAATCCAGTCGCGCGTCGGTCCAAACCGCGTCGGCCCGCAGGGTTTCCTGCAGTGGCTCGCGGACGGAGTGAAACACGTCTGTAAGGAAGACATCATCCCCGACGAGTCCGACGCGCCCCTGTTCAAGATGGCGCCGTACCTCGTGATGCTGGCTTTCACGCTGCCGTGGGCGGTGATGCCGTTCTCGTCGTCGCTGATACTGGCTGATCTCAACGTCGGCATCCTCTATATGACGTCGGTGACCGCGCTCACCGTGGTCGGCGTGCTGATGGCGGGATGGGCATCGAATGACAAATGGTCGCTGATTGGCGGAATCCGGTCGGCGGCGCAAATAGTCAGTTACGAAATTCCGGCGGGGCTCTCGATTTTCCCGGTCGTGCTGATGACGGGCACGCTGTCGATGCAGGGCATCATCCGCGCGCAGGGATGGGCGCCGCAGCATTGGTTCCTGTTCGCGAATCCGTTCACGTTCGTCGCCGCCAACATCCTTTATATATCGGCGCTGGCCGAGGGTAACCGCACGCCGTTCGATCTCCCCGAGGCCGAGTCGGAGCTGGTCGCGGGTTTCGCGACTGAGTATAGCGGGATGCGCTACCTGTTCTTCTTCATGGCGGAATGGGGCAACCTGTTCATCATCGGCGCCATCATCGCGACGCTGTTCCTCGGCGGCTGGCAGTTCCCGCATGTCACCAACAATGTAATCGCGATGAATATACTTCAGGCGATCACGTTCAACGTCAAAGTACTATTCCTGGTGTTCGTCTCGATGTGGATACGCGCGACGCTGCCGCGAGTGCGTATCGATCAGCTAATGACACTATGCTGGAAATACTTCGTGCCGATTTCGTTTGTGGATATGATTGGAACCGCGGTGTGGGTAGCTATTTGGCCCGATGGCAACAGGGCAATGGGCTATATCATGTTCGCCGCCGCGCTGGCATTGGCGGCGGTGTTCATCCAACGAGTTATATACTATCTCCGGCGTTCGCGGATGGAAGTATACTTCAATCCGACTATATAGAGGCTATTGATGGGCGCGGTTTCTGAGTACGTAGGAAATATAAGAGAGGCCGTCTCGAGTATCTTCGAGGGCATGGCGGTAACGGCGTCGCATTTCATGCGCAAGCCGTACACCGTGCAGTATCCGGATCGGATGCCGGTGCGCGTGCAGGACACGCTGCCGTTTCGCTACCGCGGAATCCTCGAAGTCGATCTCGAAATCTGCACGGGATGCCTCGCGTGCGAGCGCGCGTGTCCGATCGATTGCATCGTGATCGTAGTCGACAAGGATCCACAAACGCGGCAAATGCTGCTGTCGCAATTCGACATCGACATCGCAAAGTGCATGTATTGCGGGCTCTGCAGCGAGCCGTGCCCTACCGGCTCGATCCATCACACGACCGAGTTCGAGGGCGCCGATTACTCGCTCGAGAGCCTGATTCGCCGCTTCGTCAAGGACCCGGTGATGGCCTACAAGCCCAAGAAAGGGCCGGAAACCGACTCGGCTATCGCGCCGATTCTGAATCGCGGCATGACCTACCTCGATCAATGGGCGCAACCTGGCGGCGAGAAGCCGGCGGCCGAGGAAGAAGAGCCCGCCTAGAGCGCAGCTTGTAACGCGGGGAAGACCGAAACCGATGCTCGCACAGATAATATTCTATGCGCTGGCTGCGTTGACGGTGGGATCGGCAGTGTTTGTCGCCTTCTCGCGCAACATAGTTTATTCGACCTTCGCGCTGCTGGGCGCGTTCATGGGCGTAGTAGGTATTTACATTTTACTCGCGGCGGACTTCGTCGCGATGGTCCAGCTACTCGTTTATGTTGGCGGAATATTGGTACTGACTATCTTCGCGGTGATGCTGACGGCGGGAATCGGCGATGTCACGGTATCGAATCGCGCGGTTGGGACTGGCTCGGCGATCTTCACAGTAGGTATTGCCGGCCTCGTGATGCTGTACGCAATAGTGCGGACGCAGTGGCATCAGGTGGCCGCATTCACCCCGGCGCCCACCACCTACGCGATCGGCAACGCGTTCCTGGGTGACTATGTACTGCCGTTCGAGGTCGCGTCGCTGGTGTTGTTGGCGGCACTAATCGGCGCGATCGTCATTTCGCGCCACGAAGCGCGGGAATAGGGAAGCGGGGAATCGGGATGGGCGGTGGACTGACGCTAAATCATTTCCTGGTTCTTAGCCTGATCGTATTTTCGCTCGGGCTGTTCACGGTTCTGACGCGCCGCAACGCGATTGGAATCCTGATGGGCGTCGAGCTGATACTCAACTCGGCCAATATCAACTATCTTGCGTTCGCGTTTTACGGCGGCGGCAAATACGACGGGCAGATTTTCGCAATTTTCGTGATCATGCTGGCCGCTGCCGAGGCGGTGATCGGATTGGCCGTGGTGCTGGCGATTTATCAGAACTTCAAGACGATTGACGTCGATGCGACCGAGACGCTGCGTGGCTAGACCGGTTTGCTTTCCGGCGCGGCGGTTTTCTGCTTATATCAGCGCGGCTGATTTCGCGGGCTTAATTTTCGCAGCGAATGAGAGGGAGCGGGGGTTGGGAGTCAGTTTTTCAACCGCCTGCTGAGCGATGGATCATCCGATTCCGGTTACGTTCATTCGATTGATCGTGGCGCTGCCGCTGGTTGGCGCGACGATTATTTTTCTTGCCGGCTCGTGGCTGCAGAAGACCTTCGGCAAGCGCGCGATCAGCCTGATCGGATGCGGCGTCGTCATCGCGGCCTTCGTCCTGGCGGTGCGTGCATTCCTCGCAATGATCTCGCTGCCGCCGGATGACCGCTTCATGCTCGACGATCTGTGGAAGTGGTTCGACGTCGGCGGGCTCAATCTCGACATTGCATTCTGGCTCGATCCGTTGTCGATGATCATGACGCTGATCATCACCGGCGTCGGCGGCCTCATCCACATTTACTCGACCGGCTACATGCACGAGGACGATGGCTACTGGCGATTTTTCGGCTGGCTGAACCTGTTCACCTTCGCGATGCTGGTGCTGGTGCTCGGCGACAACATGTGGCTGATGTTCGTCGGCTGGGAAGGCGTGGGGCTGTGCTCGTTCGCGCTGATTGGCTTCTGGTACAAGGTGCAGGCGAACTCGACGGCCGGCAACAAGGCGTTCATCGTCAACCGCGTCGGCGACCTGGCGTTCGTGATCGCGCTGTACAGTTTGTTCGCGGGACTGCAGGCGCTCGGCCATCCGACCTTGGTGACGCGCGAGGTCGCGAAGTATGCGCCGATGCTCGCGAGCGTGCCGATAAATTTTGCGGGCTACCAGTCCTCGCATCAGTTGGTCGGCTTCGTCACGCTGCTGATGTTCATCGGCGCGACGGGAAAGTCGGCGCAGATTCCGCTTTACGTATGGCTGCCGGACGCGATGGCGGGACCGACCCCGGTCAGCGCGCTGATCCATGCAGCGACGATGGTGACGGCCGGCGTGTACATGGTCGCGCGGCTCAATTTTCTATTTTCAATGTCGCCATTCACGATGGGCGTAATTGCGCTTGTCGGTGGGGCGACCGCACTGTTCGCGGCGACGATTGGTATCGCGCAAAACGACATTAAGAAAGTGCTCGCCTACTCGACCGTCAGCCAGCTTGGCTACATGTTCGCGGCGATGGGCGTCGGCGCCTATGCTGCCGGCGTCTTCCATCTCATGACGCATGCGTTCTTCAAAGCTTGTCTGTTCCTCGGCAGCGGCTCGGTGATTCACGCGATGGGCGGCGAGCAGGACATGCGCAAGATGGGCGGCTTGCGTCACAAGATGCCAATCACGTTCTGGACTTTCGTCGCGGCAACGCTGGCGCTGATGGGTGTGTTCCCATTCGCCGGATTCTTTTCCAAGGACGAGATCATCTGGCAGGCGTTCGCGCGCGGGCACTTCGTCGTGTGGGCGTTTCTCCTGATCGGCGCCGGCTTCACCGTCTTCTACATGTCGCGCCAGGTGTACATGACGTTCTTCGGTGAGTTCCGCGGCACGCATGAGCAGGAACATCACTTGCACGAATCGCCGCCGTCGATGGCCTATGTGCTTATCGCGCTCGGTCTGCTTTCTGTCGTCGGCGGATGGTTGAAGTGGCCGGAGTTCATCATCGGGTTCAAACCGTTCGAGGAATTCCTCGATCCCATTCTCGGCTCAGACGTGACGCGGCGGATAACCCTGTCGGGAATACACAACCATGCCATTGAGGGCGCGTTCGCGGGCATCACGTTCATCGTCGTCTTAGCAGGTTGGTACCTCGCCGATCTGATGTACCGGCAGAAGAGAATAGACCCCGCACGCTTTAGCCAGATGTTCGACGGAGTACCGTACGAGTGGGTATCCAATAAATACTACGTCGATGAATTTTATAATCGAGCGGTTATACAGCCGTACCTATTCGCGACGCGCGCATTGGCATGGTTCGACTCAAATATAATCGACGGAGTAGTCAATCTCGCCGCGCGCGTCATACTATTCGTGTCGTGGTTTTCAGGACTATTCGATAAATACGTAGTCGATGCTCTCGTGAACGCCGCTTCCAATGTGACGTACAACGTCGGCGGCAGGCTGCGGCGGCTGCAGACCGGTTCGATCAACGGATACCTGTACGGAATCCTGGCCGCGGTGATGCTGATACTGCTGGCACGCGCGGTCGTAAGAGCATGACGCGATATCAAGTGAAACGGGAAGAGCGAAATTGAAATGAGTCACGCCCTTACGCTGATAACCTTTATTCCGATCGCCGGGATGGTACTCATCCTCGCGCTGCCCGACGCGATGAAGGCCGCGTCCAAATGGATCGCGGTGGCGGCGACTATCCCGCAACTGCTCATCGCGATTTTCCTCTACGAGAACTTCGACACGACCACCAGCGCCGTGCAATTCGCCGAGAAGGCGGCGTGGATGCCCTCGTACCACATTACCTACTTCATCGGCGTCGACGGCATCAGCATCTCGATGGTGCTGCTGACTGCGCTCATCATGTTCATCTCGGTGTTCGCCAGCTTCGGCATCAACCGCGCGGAGAAGGGCTACTACGCGATGCTGCTGCTGCTCGACACGGGTATGATGGGCGTGTTCGTGTCGCTCGATTTCTTCCTGTTCTATATTTTCTGGGAAGTGATGCTGCTGCCGATGTACTTTCTCATCGGCATTTGGGGCGGTCCGCGGCGCGAGTACGCGGCGATCAAATTCTTTCTCTACACGCTGCTCGGTTCGGTGCTGATTCTGTTGGCGATGCTCGGGCTGTACTACTACGGCGCGACGCCGACTTTCGATTTGACCGAGCTGGCGGCGAACTCGAGTCACTACTCAATTGCCTTCCAGCGAATAGCATGGATCGCGCTGTTCATCGGCTTCGCGATCAAGATTCCGGCGTTCCCGTTCCATACCTGGCTGCCCGACGCGCACGTCGAAGCGCCCACCGCGATATCGGTAATCCTCGCCGGCGTGCTGCTGAAAATGGGTACCTACGGCATCCTGCGCGTCAATTTTGCGGTGCTGCCCGCGGCGAGCTACCAGCTTGCGTGGCTGTTCCTCGGCGTCATCGGCACTATCAACATAGTATATGGCGCGATGTGCGCGATGGCGCAGACCGACTTCAAGAAACTCATTGCCTATTCGTCGATTAGTCACATGGGTTACGTGATGCTCGGGCTGGCGGCGTTCACTGCTGCCGGAATCAACGGCGCAGTGCTGCAGATGTTCAATCACGGCACAATCACGGCGATGCTCTTTATCCTCGTCGGCGTGATCTACGATCGCGCGCACCATCGCGAGATAAACGGTTTCGGCGGCCTCGCGCAGCAGATGCCGATATACACGGCGGTGACAGGCTTCGCGTTTTTTGCCGGTATGGGGCTGCCGGGCATGTCCGCATTCATCTCGGAAGTGCTGGTGCTGCTCGGCGCATGGCAGACGCATCCGCTGATGGTCGCGTTCGGCGCGGCGACGGCGGTACTGACGGCGGGCTACCTGCTGTGGACCTTCCAGCGTATCTATCTCGGGCCGTTAAACGAGAAGTACAAGGACCTGCCCGATTTGTCGTTTCGCGAGGGCTTCACGCTGGTGCCGCTGGGGATCATCGTACTGATTCTCGGCGTTTACCCGCACGCGATTCTCGGCCTGCTCAATACCTCGCTGGTTCATCTCAACCAGGTGGTGCTCTCGACGTCGGGCGCCGCTATCGCGATGCTCCACTGAGACGCGTTCAGCAGAGATTCAACTAGAGATGGACCTCGGAAACCTCGCGAGCCTTCGACATTTCATCCCGGAGATGATCCTGGCGGCCGGAATTCTGGCCATCGTGATCATCGATCTCGCCGTGCGCGACAAGTCGCGCCTCGGCGCGTTGGCGCTGATAGTGGCCGCAGCGGCGTTGGTGGCGATTGGGCTGGAGCCGGCGTCGTCGGGCGCGTGGCTGTTCCATCGCATGCTGGTGTTCGATTCGTTCGCGATTTATTTCCGCGCGCTGATCGCGCTGGCCGCAGTGGTCGCAATCTGGATGTCGATCGGATCGGTGGAAGTGCACGGCTGCGACCAGGGCGAGTACTACGCGATACTGCTGGCGAGCACGTTCGCGATGTTCCTCATGGCCGAGTCGGCGAACTTGCTGATGGCATACCTCGCGCTCGAATTCGTCAGCCTGACGTCGTACATCCTGACGGGTTTTCTGCGGCATAACCGGCGTTCGCTCGAAGCTGCGCTCAAGTATCTGATTTACGGCGGCGTCGCGTCGGGCACGATGATTTACGGGATGAGCTGGATTTTCGGAATCACCGGCTCGCTCGACTTCAGCGTGATCAACAAGGCGCTCTCGACGCCCGCGCATCTGCCGGTGCTCGCGGTGTTTATCGCGCTCGTGCTGATCCTCACCGGGATGGGCTACAAGGTGTCGTCGGTGCCGTTTCATATGTGGGCGCCCGACGTTTACACCGGCGCGCCGATTCCAATCACGACTTTCCTCGCGATCGGATCGAAAGCTGCGGGCTTCGCGCTGCTGACGCGGTTTTTCTTCCCGGCTATTTCGCACCTCGCTGAGGGCGGAAGCTGGACTGCGCTCGCGGGCGTCGATTGGCCGCAATTGCTGCTCTTCGTTTGCGTCATCACGATGACGCTCGGCAATCTCGCGGCGCTGCAGCAGACCAATATGAAGCGGCTGCTGGCATATTCGAGCATCGCGCAGGCCGGCTACGCGCTGATGGGATTCGTCGTGCTGTCGAACGACGGGATTCGCGCGATGCTGTTTTACCTGTTTGCCTACTATGTAATGGATGCCGGCGCGTTCCTGGTCGTGATGATCGTCGCGAACTCGACCGGGCGCGAGGATGTCGAGGCTTATCGGGGGCTGGCCTGGCGCGGGGGAATAGTGCCGGCAGTCGCACTAACTATCTTCCTTTTCTCACTTACAGGTATTCCGCTGACGGTTGGATTCATCGGAAAGTTCTATTTGTTCGCGGCAGTGATTAAAGGTCAGTTCTACATACTGGCTATTGTCGGAATACTCAATTCAGTAGTGTCGCTGTATTACTACTTGAAACCGATTCGCGTGATGTTTTTCGAGCAGCCGCGCGGCGACGAGGGCACGGTGCGCTTCGAGGCGTGGAACTACGGACTGATGGGAGTGCTGGCCTGCGCGACGATAGCGTTCGGTCTGTACTGGGCGCCGATCATCTCGTTTGCGAACCGGTCTATCAGCTTTTTTACAGGTCCGACCTGAAAGACTACGCACTCGCGTTGCGGAATCGGCGCAGAACTGAAAAATTTTGGTCCCTCATCCGCCGCCCGAGGACGGGCGTCGGCCTCTCCCCTCACGGGAGAGGGTATTCGGAAGAGGAAAATTTATTCGAAGACTATTGTGCGGTTGTGATGCAGTAGTACCTGCTTTCTCAGATGCGCTCTCACCGCTTTCGCGAGGACCATCACTTCCAGATCTTTGCCCTTGCGCGCGAGGTCGGCGACCGTGTCGCGATGAGTCATCGGGGCCGTCGCTTGCGCGATTATAGGCCCGGCGTCGAGCTCTTCAGTCACGTAATGTGCCGTCGCGCCAACCAGTTTGACGCCGCGGTCGTGCGCCTGCTTGTGTGGGCGCTGGCCGGCAAACGCGGGCAGGAAACTGTGATGAATATTGACGATCGGCGTGGTCCAAGCGCGAAGAAATTCGCCGGATAGCACCTGCATGTAGCGCGCGAGGACGACCGTTTCCGCGCGCAGCTCGCCAAGATGCTTCACCAGCGCAGCTTCGGACTCCGACTTGCCATCTTTCGGCACCGGGATGACCTTGAACGGCACCTCGAACGGACGCACGAGCGGTTCGAGGTCGGGATGATTGCTGACCACGCCGACCACATCGCCGTCGAGCTCACCCACGTGATGCCGGCTCAGCAGATCGATCATGCAGTGCGGCAGCCGCGACACCATGATGACGACACGGTCCCGTTTGGCGGCGTCGAAGAGTTGCCACTTCAGGTGCTCCCACGGCAGCAGCGACATCATCGACGCGTCCAGCTCCTGGTTCAGCGCGCTGATAGGCTGGCGCAGGCTTTCGAAGTGGATGCGCCAGAAGAAGTGGCCGTCCTCGTCGTCGGAGTACTGGTCGGAGGTGATAATATTGCAGCCGAGCGTGAACAGGTGGCCCGAGACGCGGGCGATGATGCCGGGCCGGTCGATGCATGAGATGAGCAGAGTACCTTTGCCTTCAGCCACGCCGATTGCTCCGGGAGCGAACAGTAGCTCCGAATTGTAATGGCTGATCGCGCAAATAAACAAACCGGCGACGGCGGAATTTTGTACGTGGTCGCGACGCCGATCGGCAATCCCGACGACATCTCGGCGCGCGCGATTCGCGTTCTCGCCGACGTCGGCCTCATCGCATGCGAGGACACGCGGCGCACCGGGCAACTGCTCGCGCGTCATCAGATAGGCACGCCGACGATCAGCCACTTCGAGCATAACGAGGAGCGGCGCGTGCCGGAGCTGGTCGCGCGGCTGAAGGCGGGCGAGAAGATCGCTCTTGTCACCGACGCGGGCACGCCCGCCATTTCAGATCCAGGATTTCGGCTGGTGCGCGCAGCGCTGGAGGCCGATGTGCGCGTGATTGCGGTGCCGGGAGCATCGGCAGTAATCGCGGCGCTGTCGATTGCCGGCATTCCGACCGACAGGTTCACCTTCGAGGGTTTTATCCCGTCGCGCGACTCGGCGCGGCAAAAGGCGCTCGATGAACTGCGTCGCGAGCCGCGCACCATGGTCTTTTACGAGGCTTCGCGCAGGCTCGCGGATACTCTCAGCGCGATGGCGGCCGCATTCGGCGAATCACGCGACGCCGCAGTGGTCTGCGAAATTACCAAGACGTACGAGCGGACGGTGCGCGGCACGCTGGGCGACTTGGAGCGACAATTCCGCACGACGCCGGCGCTCGGCGAGATCGTGATCGTCGTCGCAGGCGCGTCGCAGACGTCGAACGCGGAAGGCGTCGCGCTTGATATGCATGAAGCGCTTGAGATCTTGCGCGAAGCGGGACTCGGGCTCAAGCAGGCAAGCGCGGTCATCGCGAGGCTGACGGGCAAAGGGCGTCGCGAAGTGTATCAACAGGCGCTCAAATCGAGCGGCGAAGAGGATAAGGACTGAGGAACTTAATTTAATGTGAAACCCGCCTGGGTTTCACGCTTCCTTGGGCAGGGGTAACCCCTGCACCTTGGTATCAACAGGCCATGCTTGCAGTCGCATTGAGGGTGCGATTCAATGAGCCTGAGGAGTGGTGCGGGGATGGCGACGAGGCCCAAGGCGCAGCAAATAGCTGGCGAAACTGCAAAAACTGGCGCCGACGGCAAGATCGCGGTGTTAGTGATTCATGGCCCCAACCTCAACCTGCTCGGCGAGCGCGAACCCGAAGTTTACGGGCGGACCCGGCTCGCCGATATCAACAAGGAACTCAAAAGCCTCGGACGCGAACTGGATATGAAGGTTGATACGTTTCAGTCTAACAGCGAAGGCGGGATCGTCGATCGAATCCAGAATGCGCGGGGCAAGTGCGACGTGCTATTGATTAATCCGGGCGCCTACACGCATACCAGCGTCGCGATTCGCGACGCGATCTCGGCCGTGAATATCCCGGTTATCGAAGTGCATCTGTCCAACGTGTATCGGCGCGAGCCGTTCCGCCATCATTCGACGATTGCGGATATCGCGCACGGCCGCATCATGGGATTCGGCGCCGAGAGTTATAGCCTGGCGCTTAGAGCGGCGCGCACTATCGCCGAGGAGTCGCGCCGGCGGAGCGGGTGACGCAATGGCCGACAACGATCCAGCACGCAGGCGAGCGCCCGCTTCGGGAAGACACGGAGACGCGATGGAAGTACGCGAACTGAAAACCCTGCTGGTCCTGATGCGCGATTACGGGCTGGTCGAGCTCGAGATCGAAGACAAGAAGGGCAAGGTGCGGCTGGTGCGCGGCGGTGCGCGCGCGACGGCGGACGAAACCGAGGCCGGCTCTGAGACCCGCGTGGCGGCGCGGGCGGCCTCGCCCATCAAGATGGCGACGCGGCATCTCGAGGCGACTGCCGAGGAAGGCGACCGCGCTGCCGGCAAAATCGACCTGGCGCCGAATCAGAAGCTTATCGAAAGCCCGATGGTGGGCACGTTCTATCGCGCCGCTTCGCCCGACGCCGCGCCGTTCGTCGAGGAAGGGTCGTCGGTGCGCAAGGGCCAGGCGCTGTGCATAATTGAAGCGATGAAGATGATGAACGAGATCGAATCGCCGGCCGCGGGGCGTGTGATTAGAATCCTCGCGGAGAACGGAAATCCTATAGAATACGGTCAACCCTTGATGATCATCGAAGTGATTTGACGGGCGGAACGATTTGACAGGATGGAGCGTTCGCCAATGTTCAAAAAGCTACTGGTCGCAAATCGCGGGACAATCGCAATCCGGATAATTCGCGCATGCCGCGAGCTGGGAATCTCGACGGTTGCGGTTTTCTCAACCGCCGACAAAAACGCGCTGCACGTGCGGATGGCCGACGAATCGGTGTGTATCGGTCCGCCCGCTGCTGAAGACAGTTATCTCAACATCCCGGCGATTCTGAGCGCCGCCACCACCTTCGGCGCCGACGCGGTGCATCCCGGCTACGGCTTCCTGTCCGAGAATGGCGACTTCGCGGAAGCATGCCAGCGTTCGGGACTGAACTTCGTCGGCCCGCGCGCGCGTCATATCAGGCTGATGGGCGACAAGCCGCGTGCGCGCCGAATCATGAAGCGCGCTGGTGTGCCCGTGCTGCCCGGTAGCGAGGGCACCGGCGTCACCGAATTGCGCGAGGCTCAAGCCGACGCCAAGCGGCTCGGCTACCCGGTACTGATCAAGGCGGCTGCCGGCGGCGGCGGCAAGGGCATGCGCGTTGTTCGCGACGGCGCCGAGCTGACGCGGCTGTTCCCGCTGGCGCAGGGCGAATCCGAGGCGTCGTTCAGCTCGCGCAAGATGTACCTCGAGAAATATCTCGAGCGCGCGCGTCACGTCGAGTTTCAGATTCTCGCCGACTTGCAGCGCAACGTCATTCACCTCGGCGAGCGCGACTGCTCGATCCAGCGCCGCCATCAAAAGGTGGTCGAGGAGTCGCCATGCCCGATTCTGACCGCGCGCCTGCGCGAAAAGATGGGCAAGGCCGCCGTGCGTGCGGCCGAGGTAGTCGGCTATTCGAACGTCGGCACGGTGGAGTTCCTGCTGGCCGGCAGCGGCGAATTTTATTTCATCGAGATGAACACCCGGATTCAGGTCGAGCACGGCGTGACCGAGATGGTCACCGGCGTCGACCTGGTCAAGGAAAGCATCCGGATGGCGATGGGCGAGAAGCTCACGCTTAAGCAGCGCCAGGTGAAGTTCGAGGGCGCCTCGATGGAGTTTCGCATCTACGCCGAGGATCCCGAACGTCATATTCCGTCGCCGGGCGTCGTGACCAATCATCATCCGCCGGGCGGACTGGGTGTGCGCGTCGAGACCGCGCTTTACGACGGCTATCGCGTGCCGGTGCATTACGATCCGCTGATCGCGAAGCTGATAGTGCATGCCGAGACGCGGCCGGAAGCGATTGCGCGGGGCAAGGCGGCGTTGCGCGAGTACGTAATCGACGGCATCAAGACCAACATTCCGCTGCATCTGAAGATTCTGGATGACAAGGACTTCAACCGCGGCGAATTTGCGACCGACTTTCTAAGCCGCTACGAGCCCGCTCAGGCCGAAGCGGCGCATCATCCGCCGGTCAGCAAGGCCTCTTGACCGCAACGCTCCGCGCCATGCTTGATATAGTGATGGGACGGAGAGGCATGCTCGCCTCATCCGCGAGTCACATGACTAACTTGACAAAAATCAAACAAATATTTTTCGCAGTGATCATTGGCCTCGTCTTCACCGTGCCGGCCTTCGCGCAGGACGGCATGAATCCACTGATTCCCGGCGGCAACAGCGCGCCTCCAGGAGACGCGCCCAAGGCCATCGTCTCCGATCCGCTTTACGATTTCGGCACTGCGCTCGAAGGCACGATGGTAACCCACGTGTTCACCATCAAGAACGTCGGCAAGGGGTATCTCGACATTCAAGGCATCAAAACTTCCTGCGGATGCACTACAGGTAGTCCCTCCAAGACTCACATCGCGCCGGGCGAGACCAGCGACCTGTCCGTCACCTTCGACACGCACTTTCAGAAGGGCCACGCGGTCCGCACCATCGTCGCCAGCACCAACGATCCCGACAATTCGCAGGTCGT
>JBEKLS010000102.1:0-15596 GCA_050010075.1 Binatus sp. (SeqCode)
ACGGCGCATGAGGTTCATCGCCTGCTGCGCGCGGCGCAGGCGGGCGGCAAGCGGGTGATCGCGCTGCTGCGCGGCGACGATGCGGGCCTGCGCGAATACCTGGTCGCAACCGGGGCCGGCGAGATAGTTGCGAATCCCGACACGATGCTCAGCCTGCTCGGCGTCGCGACTGGCAGCGTCTTTCTGAAAGGCGCGATGGACAAGCTGAAGATCCAGGCTCAAACCCTGCAATGGAAAGAGTACAAGGGCGCCGCCGAGACGTTTGGCCGCGATACGATGTCGCCGGCGCTGCGCGAGAGCATGGAGGCGATCGTCACGGACTGGGAAAAAATCCTGGTCGAGGCGATCGCGTCGGCGCGGAAGATCACGCCCGAGCGCGTGCGCGAGCTGATCGCCGCGGGATTCGTCAGCGCGAAGTTTGCTGTCGACAACAAGCTCATCGATCAGGAAGGCTATATCGAAGACATCCGCGCCGAATTCGATCCCGAAGCCAAGCGCAAGGTGTTCGTCAACCTGGCGCGCTACCGGCGACACGCCGTCTACACTCGCGAGCGCGGCAAGCGCGCGCGCATCGCACTGGTGCATGCCAGCGGGCCGGTGGTATCGGGCGAGGGGCCGGCGACGGGAGAATTCATCAGCGGCGTAGCGACCGCAGCGCAAATCGATCGCGCGTCGCGCGACGAACGGGTCAGCGCGATCGTGTTTCGGGTGAATTCACCGGGCGGATCCGCGGTCGGTTCCGATCTAGTATGGCGGGCGGTGCGCGAGGCGCAGGGGCGCGGCAAGCCGGTCGTGGTCTCGATGGGCGACGTCGCAGGCTCGGGCGGCTACTACGTCGCGGCGGGCGCGGACGCGATCGTGGCTGAAGCGGCGACGATTACCGGCTCGATCGGCGTCGTGTATGCGAAGTTCAATCTCGGCAACCTGCTGAGCGAGCTTGGAGTCCATCTCGATTACGTGAAGAGCGCGCCTATCAGCGACGCGATGTCGATGGCGCGCGCGATGACCGACGGCGAGCTCGCGCAACTCAACGAAACTATCGGGCATATGTACTCGGCGTTCACTGCGAAGGTCGCGCAAGGCCGGCGTCTCAGCGCCGAACAGGCGGAAGCGGTCGCCAAGGGACGCGTCTGGAGCGGTCTCGCGGCGAAAGCGAACGGTCTCGTCGACGAAATTGGCGGAATGTCGGCCGCGGTGGCGATAGCGCGGACGCGCGCGCATCTCGGCGACGATCAGCGGCATCAACTGGTGACCTATCGCGCCGAGCGGCGATGGTTCGATCTTCGCGGCGGTAGCGCCGAGGTCTCGACGCCGTGGACGATTCGCGCAGCCGCAGCGACACTGGGGATTCCAAGCCGCTGGGCGCCCGCGATGTTCGAGATGCTAGTGCGGGGCGGCGTGATGCTGCTCTGCCCGTTCATCGAGCTCTAGCGCTACTCCGGCGAGCGTTCCAACTCTTCGCGCAGCGATAATATTTTCTGCCGCGCCTCGGTGATGTAGCCGTCGAGGTTGCGGCGGTGATTCGCGAAAATTCCGTCGGGCGCACCGTTCAGGATTATCAGCGGTTTCATCATCGCGGCCTTGCCCAGCGCGTCGATCGAATCGTCGAGCAGAGTCTTCAGAACCGGGTCGTCCTTGAGCTGCCCGCCGTATTCCCGCTCGAGCGCCTGCATCATGTGGTAGATGACGTGCGCGTAACCCTGCGAGTGATAGAAATAGTGATCGCAATCCCAGCTATGAACCGGGCTGCCGTCGTCCTTGGTGGTCCGGTACAGGTTCGCGTGCGCGTCGCCGAGCAGGTCGGTCCAGGCTTGCAGCAGGCTGATTAGCTCGACGGCGCGCGTGTTGAGCGGACGCGACGACGGCGGCGTGGAATGCAGCCCGGCGACGTACATTCGGAGGTGCTGGATGCCGTCGTCGTACTTGCCTTCGGGCGCCGGCAGTATCCACTTCAGCGCATCGTTTCGAAAATCGGTGTCGGCGATCACGAGATTCGGATCGTACTCGTTGGAGGAAACCTTGGTCAGGTGATCCTTGAAGATTCGCATCGTCTCGCGAACGGCCTGCAGGATCCCGAGTTGCCGATCGGCGTTATTATCGGCGCCGACTTTAGGGCCCCATATGTAGAGATCGTTGGGACGCCAGCCAAAGCCCGTGTGCAGTTCATGATCCATGATTGCGGCAAGCGTCGACGCGTAGATCTCGCCGGGCACCGTCGGTTTGTCGGGCGGGAAAACCTCGTCGATATTGTAGTCGAGACGATCGTGGGCTTTCTGGCCGAAGTGAAGCGCAAGGTTGCCGCCAATCCAGATCAGAAAGACGGCCGCAGCTCCATACAGAAGAAGTCGATACCGGTTCATCGGGGCGGAGTCGGCGTCAAGCAGCGACTACGGCCGAAACTATATCACGGACGGCTAGGATGCGACGCGCAGTGGAAGTGCTGCGGCGGTGGCGCTCTTGAGTTCGTCGCGGCTGGTGCCCAACTGCTTGAGCAATGGAAACACTGCGCGCGTTAGGAAGAGACGGGCGCTGATGCCGCCGCCGCCAAGTCGCAGGTTCTCGTGATAATTCGGAATCAGGCCGTCGCCAGGCATCTTGAAATTCGCAATCACGAAGGCGAGATCCGCCAGCGTGCCGACGCGGTCTTCGGCCATCTCGATCGCGATCATCTCGCGGTAAAAGCCGGCATGAGCAGCCTCGTCGCGGCTGACCAGAAAGAAAATTGCCGCGAGCGTGTGATCGTTTTCGAGCTCGGCGCGATCTTTCTGCGCGCGATACGCGAGATAGGTCGCCGATTCCTGCAGCGCTCCATAGCAACTCATCTGGCGCCGCGTCGCGAACGGAGCTTTCCACGTGCGCGCGAACACGTCGATCTCGAACTTGTCGAACTGCGCCTGCGTGCGCATCCCGGAGCGTAGCAGGTACTCACGGAAGACGAGGCCGTGGCGCGATTCCTCGAAGCTCCACGCGGCCTGGAACCATGCGAGCCCGAACACTCCGCGCAACAGCTCGTTACTCGCCGCGGTGTAGTCCGGCAGAAACATTTCTTCGGCGCAGTAGGTCTCGATGCGAATCGCGCGCTGCTCGGTGTTGGCGTCGCGCGAGAGTGTGTCCCACGGGACGTCGTCGAAGAGGTTCCAGCGGCGCTTGCGCTCCGCAACCTCGAAGAAATCCATGTATGCGCGGTAAAATCTATCTTTCGGGGTCATCAAGCAGAACTACGTAGCCGACGTGCCCGAGGTTACCATTTACCGGCAATATAACCTAATCGACACTGTTCTTTGCGGAACAGATTAAGGCAGAGGTCACAGAATCCCCAATAGCCGCTTGGTTAACGACGTACTTTTCGCGATATCGGCGGGTGCGAGCAACGCGATTGTGGCCACGGGTTTTCCACCTTCCGTCACCGTCGCCGTGCCGATCTGCTGGCCGGCCTTGACCGGTGCGGCGATCGAGGCCGGCAGATTGTAGTCGACCTTGATGGCGCTGTTCTCGTCGCTATGTTTGATGAAAACCCCTGCGTTCTCGGCCCATATCGGCTTGATACTGCTGGTGTCGGCGTCGGTCACGGCGACCGATTGCGCAATCGGCGCACCCTTCTTTGCGACCTGGTGCATCTCGTAGTTGAGAAATCCCTGCGACAGCATCTCCGATGCTTCCTTGAAGTTCGTCAGCTTGTGCTGACTGCCGAGCACGACCGCAATCAGCCGCAGGTCATTGCGTTTTGCAGTGGCCACGACGTTGAAGCCGGATTTGTCGTAGAACCCGGTCTTGAGGCCGTCGCATCCAGGAAACGTCCGCACCATGTGATTGGTGTTGCGCAGCACGAATGTTCCGTTGCGAAACGGCGCCGTGTCGATCGACGACCATCGGATCACGTCGGGATATTTCAGCAGCTCGCGCGCGAGAATCGCCTGGTCGAAGGCGCTGGCGACGTCCGGCTGCTCTCCCTTCTCGGGCGGCAGGCCGTGAACCGAATAGTAATGCGAATCCTTCATCCCGATCGCGGCGGCCTGCTGGTTCATCATCACCACGAACGCGTCAGTCGATCCCGCGATATACTCGGCGACCGCCACCGACGCGTCGTTGGCCGAATGCACGACGACGGCCTTCATCATGTCGTCGAGCGAGAACGCCTCGCCCTCCTTGAGGTAGACCTGCGAACCGCCCATCTCGGCCGCCTTGCGCGAAGTGGTTATCTGGTCGGTGAGCTTGAGCGAGCCGTCGTGGATCTTCTCGGCGACGATCAGCATGAGCATCATCTTGGCCAGCGACGCGGTTGGCCACGGCGCATGGTCGTTGGACTCGAAGATCACGGTGCCGGTCGTGGGCTCGACCACACACGCCTCGGAGTAAGCGCCCAGCGCCGGGTTCGACGCGCTGGCCGCGCTTTCTTCCTCGGCGGAGGCCGCAGCGGCGGCGTGATGACGCCGCGCGGCGAAAGCGCTGCGCGTCGACACCGAAGCGGCGATCGCGATCGCGACTACGACAATTCCAAATTTTCGGCTAAGGGAAAATCCGGCGACGGATTCGCTGGACGGCAAAACAGCTTTCATCAGGCACCCACCTCCACAGCACATGAACTGATCGCACGAATACTAGCTAACAACTCAATTTGCGGCGAGTGTTAACGGGTGCGCGCGGAAAATTTTCAGAAGCGGTCTGCGGTCCAGAACACGGAGCCCGAATCGGCGACGAGTTCGAACGCGCGCGCTGACGCGGCCTCGGGCGTCGTTTCGAACCGCCGTGCGAGCTTGTCGGGCGCGAGAACCCGCCACATGTAGTTGTTGTCGGTATGATGCGCGACGGGGCTGCCCGCATCGCTCAGCGCTTTTTCAAGCGCAGGATCGTGCGCGGTATGCGTGACGAGCACCGAAGGCTCAGCTGGATTCGAGGCGCTGTGAAGCAGCGCTGCGCGCCGATGATCCCCGACGCTCTTCACGGTGACCGGCATGCCGCTCGCCGATTGGCCGAGGTACTTGAACGTCGCGAGCATCGCGTCAGTCCCGCCGGCGCCGTCAACGTAGCCGTATTCCATGATCATCGAGACGCCATGGAAGCGGGTGACGCGCGCGTACGCGGCGATTCGCGCGCCGTCGCGGCACACGATGAAATATTCCTCGGAGCCTTCGCCAGGATGGAGTGGCTGATTGCCGGCGAACTTCAGATTTGCGCGCCATGCGGCGTCGTCGCGGACCGCGGTGACGTTGAAGCGGCCGCTGTAGCCACGATGAATCGCCGCAACCTCTGCAAGGTCACGCTGCGTCTCGAAACTGTCGACTACGAAACCATCGCGCACGTCTAGCCCGGCCGCCGCGCCCAAAATGCTGAACTTGCGATCCACCTCGCGCCAGCCGAACTGGTTGTAGAAGGTCAGCCGCTCGGCGAACAGCAGCGACACCTCGAAACCCTCGCGAATCAGGGTCTCGACCGACAGCCGCATCAGCGCCGACGCCACGCCCTTGTGCCGGTACTCCTCGAGCGTGAAAACGGAGCCGATACCGCCCATCGGCACCGACTGGCCGTCAAGATTGATGGCGCGATCGAAAATCTGCACGGTCGAAACCAGCCGCCCGCCGTCACGCGCGACGAGGCAGAGCGCATCGCGAAAGCCCGGATCGTTCTGGTTGTAGCGCGCAAAAAACGCGCGGTCATCATACCAGCGCGCAAGCAGGTCGAGCACCTCGTCCCGCTCACTCCGATGCGCCGCGCGAACTTCCATGATTCAGGTTTTCTAACCTAGTTCCGACGCCACCGCTACTGGCCGTTGCCAACGCACCTTAGGATGGTCATCTACGTCAGCGGCGCGTGCAGTATCCACGCGATTGGTCAGGCGCGATAGAGTGGTAGCTGAGGAAGAGGCAAATGCCAGATGAGATTCCGAAATGCGCTGTGTGCCAGAAGCCGATCAAGTATGAGCGCGAAAAACTATACATGTGTGAAAACGCCCAGGATTCCTTACACAAGAACGCACTCTGCGAGCAGCTCATGAAAGAGGGTATCGACGGTCGTCAAGACGACGATGCGGTTCTACGCACTTGCTCATTGACCGACCTTGCCCTGGAGCTTGGGCGAAAGGATAGCCTCGCTTGTGTCCTCGCCTGGTACGAGGCTCTTGAACAAAAGATCACCCGCGGTGAGCCAGCGATTAAGCTTGATTTCGGCAGGGCGAACGCCATCGCCGGAGAGAGATATGGCACGCAGTGGCAGTGGGAACAGGTCACACTAGCGCGCGAGATATTTTATCTTCGCCGTGCCGTCTCGCACGAAGAGTTCGACCAGATTTCCAAAACCCTCAGATGCAAGTGCCTCAATAATCTTGGCAACCGACTGCGTGTTGCAGGCCGGGCCATAGACGCTCTTGAGTGCTGGCGTCGTACTCTCGAACTGGAGCCGAACTTCGGGATGGCCCTGTGCAACCGGGCCAGAATCTTCGCTAACTATGGGGAAGCCCTCGAAGATCCTGAACAGAAGGATCTCTTCTGGTGGGTCGCCCATAGGGAAGCGTCGGCCGCGCTTGCGCAGACGGCGGTGTATACTGGTATCCGTGATGAAGCTACTCGGAAACAAACCGAGATCCTCAAGGAGTGGATCGAGTCGGTGCTAGACATGAAGGGTCTTCTCGCTGCAAAGGGCGTTGATCCGCTCGCAGCGCAGGACACGGCGGCTACGGAGGAGGAGCGTGCCTACCGATATTGGTGTCTGGTCAATTGTTTGTATGTGAATCCATTGAACGACTTGGGTCCCTACACAGTAGCCGCCACTGACTCAGCGGTGCTGGCGACTCACATTGTCCCTGTCGACTCGCCCGACCTATTCCAGAGCTTCTTCGGCCAGATGAAGCAAGAATACGTTTCGGCGCGCTGGTTATTGTACGAGGGATTGACAGCGAAGACAGCCCACTTCTCGGACAGAGATGTCCTGCTTCATGCGACCGAACCACTGCCGTCGCTCTCCTTGGCAATCGAAAAGGTCAAATTCGCCTACAGGGTTTCTTACTCTCTTTTCGACAAAGTCAGCTTCTTTATGAACGCCTATGTGGAGTTAGGCATCCCCGAAAAACAGGTTTCATTCCGAACACTCTGGCGCACCGGAGAAAACCAGCCAATACGAAGAGAATTCGACCTGACCAGCAATTGGGGCTTCTGTGCCTTGTACTGGCTCGCCAAGGACTTTTTCGAAAAGGCGAACGACGAGGTGGCCGAACCGCAGGCTCGCGGACTCAACGACATAAGGAACCATCTGGAGCACAAATACTTGCGAGTGACGGCGGCCGAATCCTTCACCGTGCCACCTATCGACTTAGCGCGCATCGTTCCTCGCGAGCAGTTTGAGAGGAAGGCCATGCACCTTCTAAAACTTGCCCGTTCGGCACTCCTCTATTTGGCCATCGGAGTTGGATTTGAGGAACGAAGGCGCGCGCTTGAGCCTGCTCGAGCGGACGAGTCTGTCGAGGAATTACCCACGACACGTTATCTGTCTGACGCCGAGAAGATCTAGGCTCAAAAGAGTTTTCAAGCCGCGCGAACTTCCATACGATCAGCTTATCCGCAGAGTTGCACCGATCAAGCGCAGACCGAGGCGGGCGGCGACGCGTTGCGAGGATCGGTTGGAGCGTTGCGTGCTGTAGAACAGTTCGCGGGCGGCGAGTGACGGCATCGATGACCAAATGGCGGTGACAGCGGCTGCGAATCCTTGCGCGCGGAATTTCGGAAACGTGTAGACGCCAATTTCCGCGCCTGCCGTTGCGATGCGAGCGGCGAACGCGATCGACGCGATCTCTTCGCCATCGAGCGCGATGCACCATGGCTCCCAGAAGTCGTCGATGCTCTTGAAGCCCGCATCCAGCACCGACTTGGGCAGTCCGCGGTCCGCGAAGCGGGCGCGCATCTTCGCCCCTTCGACCGAATCGCCATACACAATTGTCGCTGAGTGCGCATAACTGAGATCATTCGGGAGTTTGTAAATCAGGCCGGGGCCGATCGTCACGACCGGCTGGGTTGCCGACATCAGTTCGACGATTTTCCCAAGGCACTGCGGAAGGACATCGGGATCGCGCCATGGAGGTTCCTGCTTAACCGTCGCGAGCAGGCGCGAAGCCAGCTGATGATCAACGTCGTCGCGGACGTGCGCGATATTGCCCTGACTGCATCCAGCGAAAAACATGCGCGGGCCGGATGAACGATCAGGATCATTCTCGCCAGAGATACGCCCCGATGCGGTGAGCAGAAAAATAGTTTCGGCGTCGAGGCGCAGCAGACGAAGATCTTCAGGCTGTGGTGCAGTGGAGGCGGGTTCTTTCAACCGGGGAACAGGCTGCTATCGCAAATCGAGATGAACCGAGGTGGGAGCGCCGCCGCGAGTCACTGTGAGGTCGATCGCTGACGCGGTTTTCATCGCCTGCATCAGGCCGAGCGCTTGCATCGGGTTGGTCACCGCCTGGCCGTTGATATTGGTCACCAAGTCGCCGTTCTGGAGGCCGAGCTGTTCGAACACCGAACCAGGCTCGACCTGCGAGATCGAAAATCCGTCCGTCTTGCCATCGACCATGTGAGGCAGCGCACGCATCTGCGTGAAGAATTGCGACGGATTCTCCATCGTCTGCTGAACCTCGGCGCGGCTCACCTCGAACTTGCCCGGGCCGAGCTTCTTGACGTCCAGCTTGCTGCTGCTGTTGTCGTCGCTATCGTCATTGTCGTCGCTGTCGTCGTTATCGTTATCGTTGTCGTTATCGTTGCCATCGGCGGCGGCAGCGGCCGCGGGGTGACGCAGCCTGGCTATTCTGCGCCGCATCGCGTCGGAGAAACCTCTGAATCCCGGCGCTCTTATCTGGCCGGGCATCGGCCTGTTCGTCGGGCCCAAATCCGATGGCGGTACGGCGCTCATATCACTGGTGGGCAGCTCGATGGCGACGCGATGACCGTTGCGGTCGATTATCGCGCGGTTGGTCTCAACGCTGACCAGCCGCCCCGCGTCGGGAATATCCTCACCGACCTGGTAGAGCGATTCCTCGCCGGTAGGATCCTCGATTATCGCGTACGGCTTCGACCTCGTCACGAGCGAGGTGCCGATGAGCTTGATAGTCAGATCCGCTTCGACCACCGGCGCGGGCCCAGTGTCCTGGGGATGCTCGTTGAAAATGTCGCGCCGGACGATCGCGTCGTAGTAGGCGCGGGAGCGCGTGCCGTTTGCGTTTTTAGGCGCGTAAGATTGCGAGATCGGCGCATCGGCGTCACTCGAGACGCTGCGCACGATGATATCGCGCACGCACATCGCCGAAACGATCGCCAGCGCCGCGATCAGCACGAAGTTCAGAATCGTGACGTGAATCTGTGAGAATCTGAGCTGCATCCCAGCTTCAAAAATACACTCTTCAATCGAAATTTACGAGGTTGCCGCCGCTCCGCGTAGTATTGAGCCCGGATTGCGGAACCGGGAGCGGCGAGGGGAAGCTGCTGATTCTTTACAGCAACGATTCAGTGTCGTAGGCGCATCCTTGGACCATGCGGCCGACGTCGTAGTTCCATTCGCCCTTCCAGCGGCTGATCACCAGGCTGGCCTGGCTGTGGCCGCTGCGCACCAGGTCCATCAGGCGCAACAGGTAGATGCTCTCGTCCTGGCCGCGACTGTTGAGAGCCTTGGCGCGCTCGAGGCCGGTGGCTGCTATCTGCATCAGCTCGTAGCCGAGCTCCTGCAGTTTGATTTTTCCGGCGCGGGCGTCGAGCCCGTTCTTATGCGCCGCGTCGCTGAGTTCCAGGCGCTCGCGATAGCTCCATCCCTTGACGAGGTCCCACGCCGCCGCGAGGCAATCATCGTTGTACAGCATGCCCTTGAGCAGCGCCGGCAGCGCCAGGATGAACTGCGGCGGCTGGCTGTCGGCGGTGCGCACCTCGACGTACTTTTTCAGCCGCACTTCGGTGAAAATCGTGGTCAGGTGATTGGTCCAGTCTTCGACCGTCGCGCGCTCGCGCCCGTAACCGCGGTCCAGATACTGCCGGAACGTCAGGCCGGGCGGCTGCGTCAAATCGATGTACTCATGGTTGCGAATAAGGAAGTACATCGGCACGTCGAGCGCGTACTCGGCGTAATCTTCGAATGAACAGTCGGGACGAAAGACGAACTCCGGCACTCCGCTGCGCTCGTTGTCCGTGTCGCTCCAGATATGCCCGCGGAAGCTGTGGTAGCCGTTGAGGCCGCCGTCACTGAGCGGCGAGTTAGCGAAAATCGCGTACAGCAGCGGCACGATTCCCATGCTGACGCGCAGCTTGCGGATCGCGTCGGCCTCGTCGCTGTAGTCGAGGTTGGCCTGCACGCCCGCCGTCTGCTTCATCATGCGCTGGCCGAGAGTCCCCTTGCGCGCCATGTACGGATACATGATGTGATAGCGGGCCTTCGGCAGCAGCTCGATCTGGTCGATGCGGCTGATCGGTTGCATGCCGAGCCCGAGCACGGTCGCGCCGACGGGGCTCGTTACGGCGAGCAGTTGCTCGACGTGTTCGGCAAACTCGGCGCGCGTGCAGTGAAGATCCGCGCACTGCTCGCCGGATAACTCGATCTGGCCGCCGGGTTCGAGCGTGATCCTCGAGCGCGGGCCGTCGAGCTCGAGGATATGGCCATGCTCGTCGCCGGGCTTGAAGCCGTAGTCGGCCGCCATCCGGCGCAGGATCTCCTCGACGCCGACGGCGCCGGAGTAGTGGATAGCGGTACCGTCGGCCGTTCGCACGACGACCTTTTCGTACTCGGTGCCGACCCGCCACTGCGCGCGCGGCTTGGCGCCGTCATGAAAGTAGCGGATGAGGTCGTCCTTCTTTTCAAGCAACTCACTCATGAATCAAACCAGGCGCGACTCCCTGAAAAGCGCTTACAGCAAGCGCGCCTATAATGGCCCCGCCAGATATGCGAGGCAAGCAGGATTGATGGCCTCGCCGAGCGAACCAGAGAAGCCCGGCGACTCTCGAAGAAGTACTGCACCAAAGTACAATATCCGTCGTCCGGAATACCCGCTAACCGTTGAAAGTAGAATGCCGGCAACACTGAGGAGCCACTGTGATGCTCGATCGGAGTAGTAAGCGTTTTGCGATGGCGCTCTTGGTCGCCATCATCATCGGCGCGTCTTTCGTGCGATCCGCATGGGCTGGCGACAAGCCCAATATCCTCGTCATCATGGCCGACGACATCGGCTACTGGAACATCAGCGCCTACAACCGCGGCATGATGGGATACCGCACGCCCAACATCGATCGCATAGCCAACGAAGGCGCGATTTTCACCGATTACTACGGACAGCAATCATGCACCGCGGGCCGCGCCGCATTCATTACCGGCCAAAGCCCGATGCGTACCGGACTTCTGAAAGTAGGGTTGCCGGGCGCCAAGGAAGGTCTGTCGGACAAGGATCCCACCCTGGCCGATCTGCTCAAGCCGCTCGGCTACGTTACCGCACAATTCGGCAAGAACCATCTTGGCGACCGCAACGAGTTTCTGCCCACCGTTCACGGTTTCGACGAGTTCTTCGGCAACCTCTACCATCTCAATGCCGAAGATGAACCCGAGCATCCTGACTATCCGCAGAATACCGAATTCAAGCTGCGATTCGGGCCGCGCGGCGTCTTGCGCTGCACGGCGACCACGACCGAGACTGCGGGCGAAGATCCCCGCTTCGGTAAATGGGGCAAGCAAAGCTGCACCGACACGGGACCGCTTACGATGAAGCGCATGGAGAACGTGGACGAGGAGTTTCTCGACGCGACGATGAACTTCATCGACCGCGCCAACAAGGACAAGAAGCCTTTCTTCGTGTGGTTCAATCCAAGCCGCATGCACATCTGGACTCGTCTGAAACCTTCGTCGCAGGGGAAGACTGGCCTGGGTGTTTATCCCGACGGCATGGTCGAGCACGACGGCCAGGTGGGCCAGCTCCTGAAGAAGCTCGATGACCTGGGGATCGCGAACAACACGATCGTCATCTACACGACCGACAACGGCGCCGAGACCTTCACCTGGCCCGACGGCGGCACCACGCCATTTCGCGGCGAGAAGAATACCAACTGGGAGGGCAGCTATCGCGTGCCTGCGATGGTGCGATGGCCCGGTCTGGTCAAACCCGGCACCGAGATTAACGACATCGTCTCGGCGGAAGACTGGGTGCAGACTCTCGTTGGTGCTGCCGGCGACCCCGACGTCCAGAACGAACTTCTGCAGGGCAAGAGCATAGGTGACAAGACCTTCAAGGTGCATCTTGACGGCTACGATCAGCGCGATCTGCTCGCGGGCAAGGCGCCAGACAAGCGCCACGAATTTTTCTACTGGACCGATGACGGCGATCTGGCCGGCCTACGCTATGACCAGTACAAGGCGGTCTTCATGGAGCAGCAGGCGGAAGGGCTGGAGGTATGGATGCAGCCGTTGATCCCGCTGCGTGCGCCGAAGCTGTTCAATCTGCGTTCCGATCCATTCGAGCGCTCGGAAGAAGAAGCGGGTGACTACGACAGGTGGTTCATCGAGCACTTGTTCGTCATGGTTCCCGCACAAACGATCGTCGGACGATTCCTTGCCACGTTTCGCGACTTTCCCCCGCGTCAGAAGCCGGGCAGTTTTTCCGTCGGCGAAGCGCTGGGAATGCTTACCAAGCCGGAGAGCAGCGACTAGTTGGGAAGACATTCCCAGACCTGATACCTGAACAATGCGACTACTGCGAAGAACGTCGCAAGGACGAGATAGACATGAGACCTGGACCAAATGCTCACAACCTTACGGCGAGGGTTTGGTCATATATCGCCTCTTTTGCCTTATGCACTGTGCTATGGGCTGCGCCTGCCTCCGCCGACACCATTGAAGGTCAGGTGCTCGGCGCAGGTGCCCCGATCGCAAAATCGACAGTGACGCTGTGGTCCGCAAGTGCCGACGCGCCAAAGCAATTAGCTCAAACTCAAAGCGGCGACGACGGCCGATTTACCTTGAGCGCTGAAGGATCGCCTGATGGCATCCTGTATATAGTTGCCAAGGGCGGAATACCGGCTGCGAACAAGGGCGGTGGCGACAACCCGGCGATAGCACTCATCTCAGTGCTAGGCAGCAAGCCCCCGGCACACGTCGTCATCAACGAACTCACAACCGTAGCGTCCGCTTTCACAGCTGCTCGATTCATCAACGGCGAATCGATCTCCGGAAATCCACTAGGTCTCAAGATCGCCGCTGGAAACGCTCCGAACCTTGTCGATCCCGAAACCGGCGGCTGGGGCAAGGTCCTGCTAGACCCGCTGAACAGCTCCCGCACCACGACCATGGCGAATCTGGACACGCTCGGCTCACTAGTTACAGCATCGTTCACGGTTGCCAACGACGATTGGCGCGCCCGCTTCTTCAAAGCTGCAACCCCGACCGGCGGAGCAACTCCTACGGACACCTTCGAAGCGATGGCCGGGATCGCGCGAGAACCGTGGACGGCTCCCAAGGCACTCTACGCGTTGTTCAACGAAGCCTATCCGCAGCCTAAGGATGGCTCCCGGCGCGCAGCGCCATTCGCACCGTATCTCGCCTATGTCCCGGATGACTTCGCTCTCTCGCTGAGTTTCTCGGGTGGCGGGGATTACGCCAATGGCCGATTCATGTTCGACGCGGACGGCAATCTCTGGTGTGGCATGAACTGGATGCCCGGCTCGCAGTCCGGGGTTAACAACAGCATCGGTGGTGGTGTGGGCAAGTTCAGCCCCAACGGAACCGCGCTCTCGCCGCCGATTACCGGATTCACCGGCATGGGCATCGACGGCGTCGGCTGGGGTACTGCCGTGACGAACGACCGCGTCTGGATCAGCAGCTTCAACGGAAAGATCCTCGTCATGGATTTCGACGGCCATCCGGTCGCCTCGGAAAGCGATTTCCCATTCAAGGAAAAGCTCCTTGGCTTGATGGGAATCGGGGTCGCCACGAACGGGGATGTTTGGATTGCCGACGGCTCGGACAACCAGTTGCTGTTGTTTCCGGGCGGACGCATCAAGGACGGCCGCATCGTCAAGGTCGCAGGGCTGAAGTCGCCCTTTGACATCGTCATTGACGATCAGAATCGCGTATGGGTCGCCAACTCCTCGTCCGACAAGGTAGTCCGGTTCCCGGCCGACGATCCCACCAGGGCGGAGAGCTTCCGCGCGGGAATCGGTGTTCGCGCCCTGGCGCTGGACTCCAAAGGCAATGTCTGGGTGGCAAGCAACATGGATTTGAAAGAGCCGGTCCCGAAGCTTCCCGATGGCATATCCATTATGGAGCAGTTCAAGCTCATCACGCAGGCTATGGTTAAGTACATCATGGGACCACCTGCGAGAATCACAGGTGCGGTCAATATGATCCGTCCCGATGGCACTCAGCCCGCGCCTCAAGGCTTCACGGGTCCGGCGGAAAGCATCCCATGGGGGTTGAACGTGGACGGTAATGATGACGTCTGGGTCGGCAACATGTGGGGCCGTTCCGCGGCGCTGCTGGCTGGGGACAATACCAAAGGGCATCCCGCCGGTACCAAAGCTGGCGATGTGATCCACATTTTCCAGAGCGGTAGCATCCAGATGGTCACCGACGTTTCCATTGACCCTGCTGGCAACGTTTGGGTCGCGAACAACTGGAACAGTCTCGAAGCGGCCGCAAGCCCGAATCCGTCGCGACCGACCTCGACCTGGGGCGGAGGTTCGGGATTCACCGTTATCTACGGCGTTGCGGCCCCCGTGAAGCCGCCGCGCATCGGCAAGGTGCGGACATACTGACGATTGCGCCTGGGAAAAAAGAGCTAGAACACGCTGTCACTGCGATGGCCAAGGTGTCGTTATCTTGTACGGCATGCCCGAGCCCGTACGCACACGGATGATCCGACCAGCGCGGCTTCTAGAACCACAGCCATTGGATGGAAGCAGACCATTGGAAGCCGACAACTAGCAGCGCGGCCAGCTCATTTTTATTTGAGCCGCGGATCCTCAGCCGAGACGCATTGCCCCTGCTTGTAGTACTTAACCGCGGTCTGCCGGTTCTTCGAGTTGGCCAGGCGTAGCTGCCGGTCCAGCACATGCTCGCATTCATCCTTGTTGCGATAGACAGTGGGCCGCTTCAACCATTGGCTAAGTGGCGGCAGCTCCACCTTACCCACGGGATAGTCACGCCCAGCCGGCGGCAGCATCAGATACCAACCGATCAGAGCGAGCGCAGCTAGGTGACAGGACCGCATTCGCATTTCCTAGCAGCTGACGCGTCCGCCTGCCATTCTGAGTCCTCAGACGGTACTCTTGCGCGCGCCTCGGGTATGACGCGAGAGACCGACGCGCGTCGGCGCGCGAAGACGGCACCGCCGCACTGTACCAAAGTACAATTTACAAATGCGGCGTGGCACAGGCATCATTTCCGAGACCTGATTTCACGACCGTCGCCGAGATTGAGCCTCGAGGACGGGTCCGGAGAATGCCGCAATGAAAGAGAATACCACTGCATCAGGATTTCGCTTTGGCGCGCGCGTCTTGGCGCTCGCGCTCCTCTTAGTCGCACTCAGCGGACCGCACGCCTTGGCGCAGCAAGCTGCCGCTCCCCTCAGCGCAGAAGAAGCATCGGCGATCGCGACCGAC
>JBEKLS010000103.1:0-15432 GCA_050010075.1 Binatus sp. (SeqCode)
TCTCAGGCTGAGCGGATTTCGAAACGCCGGTCCATAGTTCGGCCGCGACGATTGACGATACTGCGACATCTTCGCGATTCGTGTGCTCGAGACGACTCCGAATCGACGGCGACCGACCACGCATCACGTCGACGCAGATGTCGCTGTCGAGCATGACGCGCGGCACTTAGAGCGGCTCGACTTTCTCGGGACGCCTGTCGCGCAGCCGTTTCGGGAAGTCGGCAGGCAAACGCGGTGCAGTAGCGAAGTATTCTTTCCAGGAACGCGGACGCGGCGTCAGGATCACGCGGTTTCCGTCAGGCTCGATAAACACTTCGTCGGTCGAGAACCTGAACCGTTTCGGAATACGAACAGCCTGGCTACGTCCGGTCTTGAAGACCTTTGCAGTCTCGCGCTTCATCGTCGCTGATAGATATCATAAGTATATATCAGGGTAAACTCCCGGGATTCGGCATTAACGCTCGCGCGGGGAACGCGCTATACTCGCGCCGATCTTTGCAAGCGGAGTAGCCGATGGACTTCACTTACACGCCTGAACAGGACAAATTTCGCGCTGAAATCGCGGGATGGCTCGAAAAGAATTCTGCCGAAGCCTTCGGGCGCAAGGGCGAGGGCCTCGGCGGCTCGACCGCCAGCCTGCTCGACGTGCGCGACGACAGCCGCTGGGCGCAGCTCCTCGACTACCATCGCCGGCTCTACAAGGCCGGCTACGCGGCGCTGCATTGGCCCAAGGAATGGGGGGGAGGCGGCGCCAGCATGATCGATCAGTCCATCTACCAGGACGAAGTGCTGCGCCTCGGGCTGCCGCTCTACGGCGCCAACCAGCTCGCGATCGATCGAATCGGCCCGACGATAATGCATCTCGGCACCGAGCAGCAGAAAAAACGCTACCTGCTCAAAATGCTCACCGGCGAGGAAATCTGGTGCCAGGGATATTCCGAACCAGGTGCCGGCTCCGACCTGGCGGGCCTGCAGACGCGCGCGGTGCTCGACGGCGACACCTTCGTGATCAACGGGCAGAAAGTGTGGACCAGCTTGGCCCATCGCGCGGACTGGCAGGTGCTGCTCGTGCGCACCGACGCCGCGGCACCCAAGCATAAGGGGATTTCGTACCTGCTGGTCGATATGCACAGTCCCGGAATCACGGTGCGTCCGCTCGTTCAAATTACCGGCGACGCCGGATTCAACGAGGTCTTCTACGACAACGTGCGGGTGCCTAAGGAAAACCTGGTCGGCGAACTGAACGCGGGATGGCAGGTGTCGATCGCCACGCTGATGTACGAGCGCGTCTCCGGCGGCACGCGGCATCCGGTGGAACGCACGATTGGCGAGCTGCTCGAGCTGGCGAAAAAAGTGGACTTCGAAGGCGGGCCTGCGTGGAAGCATCCGTATGTGCGGCAGAAGCTCGCGCAGTTCGCAGTCGAGGCGCGATGCCTGCGGCTGTCGCGCTACCGCTCGCTGTCGGCACAGCTCAAGGGCAAGGTGCCGGGGGCAGAGAGCTCATTCGGCAAGCTGTTCGCCACCGAGCTGAACCTGCGAGTCGCGATGTTCGCCGACGAGATGCTCGGCGCGTTCGCCAACGTCGAAGGTGGCAGCGTCGGCGCAGTCGAAGGCGGCCGCTGGATGCATCGCACGCTCGCCGCGCGCGGACTCACGATCGCGGCGGGGTCAAGCGAGATTCAGCACAACATTATCGGCGAGCGCGTGCTGAAGCTGCCGAAGGGGTAGAACTTAGGAACTTAATTTAATGTGAAACCCGCCGTGGGTTTCACGCTTCCTTGGGCAGGGGTGACCCCTACACCCAGTGATAAGAAAGGATGCGGGACTGCGTCCCTGTTAGGACGATTTTCAGGTAGGAGGCGCTGGTTCTTCCCTGGCCTCTCCCTGTCAGGGAGAGGCCGCCGCTCGTCTTCGAGTGGCGGGTGAGGGTCCGAATTCCAGGTTCTTCCTCCGCTGTTAGTGCGCCGAATCGAGCAACTTCTGTAGATTGCTCGTATCGCCGCGCTCGCTCGCGGTCTCGCCCGCGCGGTCGTAGAGCAGGTTGCCCTTTGAATCGATCACGGCGATCGTCGGGATGTAGCCGTGATAGTAGCGAGCTATCAGAGCGCGCTGGGCGAGCGACGGATTTCGCAGATCGACGACGTCGAATCGAATCTTGTCCTTGTAGCGTGGATAGAGCTGCACGAGGCGCTCGGCCTCACGCGCTGTGTTCCAGCAATTCGCGGTGCCGAAGAAGATCACGGTCGCATGGTCGGCGGCAACTGATCCGTCGGAAAGATTTTTGCCTTCGATGGGAAAGTTCGGGCTCGAATCGTCTGAAAACGAAAGCGCAGGCGCCAGCTTCAAATCGGTGGCGGGCGGACCGGGGACTTCCGTCGCGAGCACGACGCCGAAAATAAGCGCGGCGGCAATCGAAGCCGCGAATGCCAGCGTTCCAATTTTTGGTCTCATATCACATAAACCGGTTGGCGGGGTTGTATGTTCCGAGGATGACCGATGAAGGCTCAAAATAACAGTCCGCGAAGTGCGTCGTACGGTCCGAATGGCAATGGCGCCGAAATAGTCTACACCACAATCGATTCGGCGCTCGGACGCCTGCTGGTGGCAGGCACGCAGCACGGGATTTGCTTCGCCGGTATCGGCGAAGCAGATCCCGCTCTGGTCGCCGCCTTGCGCGGCGACTATCCGCGCGCGGCGATTCGGGTCGCCGACCCGAATCGCCGCCCAGACGAGCGCATCGGCCTGTGGGCCGATGCGCTCGCGGAGTACCTCGCAGGCCGCGCGAAGATGCCCACGCCGCCGATGGATATTCGCGGCACACCATTTCAGTTCGCGGTGTGGGAGCAACTGCGCGCGATTCCCACAGGCGAAACGCGCTCGTATTCCGAAATCGCGCGGCTGATCGGACGACCGCGCGCCGTGCGCGCGGTCGGTACCGCCAACGGCGCGAATCCGATTTCGATTATCATCCCATGTCATCGCGCGATTCGCGCGTCGGGGCATCTAGGCGGCTATCGATGGGGGCTGGAGCGGAAACGGAAGTTGCTTGAGATAGAAGCTCGAAGGGGCGAAAAACCCAACCCCTAACCCCTTCCCCTGCCGGAAGGGAAAACCGGATTTTTGTTTTTGGCGCCTCAGGACATTCCCTGGATTGGCGAGGCCCAGCGCGAGAACACCGTGTCTGAGATTTTCTCTATCGATGGCAGATAGTCGGACGCTGGGGCGATCATCTGATCCGCGGGTATGTTCTGGCGAACCAGTTCCTTTGCGAACGCTTCGGCCATTGCGGCGACTCCCTCGCGTGTCACCTCGAAATGGAACTGGAAGCCGTAGGCTTTGTCGCCCTGGCGAAATGCCTGGCAGGGAGTCTTGTCCGACGATGCCAGCGATACCGCGCCCGGCGGCACTTCGAAGATGTCGCCGTGCCAGTGGAACGGCGTCATCGTCGTCGGCAGCCCGCGCATCAGGCGATCGTCTTTGGCCGAATCGTGCAGCCGGATCGGATGCCATCCGATTTCCTTGCCGTTGGGATTGCGATCCACCTTCGCGCCGAGCGCCGCCGCGAGAATCTGTGCGCCGAGGCATACGCCGAGCACCGGCAGATTCAGTTTCATTGCGTCTTCGATGAGGCGCATCTCGTCGCGCAGCCATGGGTACCGCTCGGTCTGATAAACGCCCATCGGACCGCCCATCACGATCAGTCCGCCTGCGCCCTTCATGCTTGCCGGCACGGGCTGGCCGTTGGCGACCTGCACGTATTGCCACGCGAGTGCGGCGCCTTCGAGCGCGTCGGCGATGTTGCCGAGATTCTCGACCGGGTGATGCTGCAGCACGTAAATTTTCGCCATCGAATGAGTCTCCGACGCGATCGAACTAATCGCTAGAGCAAAGTGCCGTGGCGGATGCGGCCGAGGTGGGTGTAGGCGCGCTGGGTGGCGACGCGGCCGCGCGAGGTGCGCGCCAGGAATCCCTCCTGCAACAGGTACGGCTCGTAAACTTCCTCGATCGTGTCCGATTCCTCGCCGACCGCGGCGGCCAGGCTTTCGACCCCGACCGGGCCGCCGTCGAACTTGTCGATGATCGCGCCGAGAATCGCGCGGTCCATCTTGTCGAAGCCGGCCGTGTCGATCTCGAGCAGCTCGAGCGCGCCGAGCGCAATTGCGCGTGTCACGATTGGCTCCTCGTTGACCTGCGCGAAATCGCGCACGCGGCGCAGCAGGCGATTCGCGATTCGTGGCGTCCCGCGCGAGCGCGACGCGAGCTCCATCGCTCCCGTCTCGTCGATATTGACGTTCAGCAGGGCCGCCGAACGGCGCACAATTTCGCTCAGCTCGACGTGATTGTAAAAGTCCAGGTGAAAGTGCTGGCCGAAGCGGTCGCGCAGCGGCGAACTCAGCAGCCCCGAACGCGTGGTCGCGCCGACCAGCGTGAAGGGATTGACCGAAAGCTTCATCGTGCGCGCGCCCATCCCCTCGCCCACCACGATGTGAAACTCGAAATCCTCCATCGCCGAGTAGAGCCGCTCCTCGATGACGCGCTGCAGGCGGTGAATCTCGTCGATGAACAGCACGTCATGCTCTTCGAGGTTGTTGACGATCGCGGCCAGGTCGGCCGCGCGTTCGATCGCGGGACCCGAGGTGACGTGCACGTTGACGCCGAGCTCGCGCGCGATGATATGCGCGAGCGAGGTCTTGCCGAGGCCGGGCGGTCCCGCGAACAGCACGTGATCGAGCACTTCGGCGCGCCCGCGGGCAGCGGTTATCGACATGCCGAGGATCTTCTTGGTGCGCTCCTGCCCGATGAATTCGTCAAGCGCGCGCGGGCGCAGCGCGAGGTCGAGCCTGCGATCGTCCTCGTGGCCGACGCGCGACGCGATCCGTCCCTCGGCCACGGCGGGCGCAGTGGAACTCGAATCTTCGCGAGGCTTACTTTTCGCCAAGCAGCACCGCCAATGACCTGCGAATTATGACTTCCGGATTGTGCACCGCTGCGGCGTCCGACGCGATTACGGCGTCGACGGTGCGCTTCGCTTCGACCGGTTTCATGCCGAGATTGACCAGCGCGGAGACCGCCTCGTCCGCGGGGCCGGCCGGCGCGCCATTTCTATCTGGCACCGGGCGCAGATGGCCGTTGGTAGTACTGGTTGAAGGCGCCGCGAGCTTCAGGTCGCCGACCTTGTCACGCAATTCGCGCACAACCCGCTCCGCGACCTTGGGACCCACGCCGGGCACCGCGTCGATTCGCTCGACGTCACCCTTGCCAATTGCGGCGACGAGTTCTTCAGGCGCGAGCACCGACAGAATCGCAAGAGCGAGTTTCGGGCCGACATGCTGCACGCTCAGCAGCAAATCGAAAGCGCGCTTCTCGGTCGCGCTGGAAAATCCGTAGAGCGTGAGAGCGTCCTCGCGCACCACCTGGCGTATCTCGAGCGCGACATGCTCACCGAGTTGCGGCAAACGGTAGTAGGTGCTCAGCGGAATCAGCACTTCGTAGCCGATGCCGCCGGTCTCGACCACGATACGGCCCGCGTCGCGGACTGCGAGTGCGCCCGCCAGCGTCGCGATCATTGGTGGACCATGTGCGGCTTCGCGCGGCGCGGCGCGCCCGGGCGAAAGCGCTCGACGGCCTCGACCAGGTTGGGCAGGCGTCCGCGCCCGAGATGGCATAGCGCGAGTGCCAGCGCGTCGGCGGCGTCGTCGGCCAGCTCGACGGCCGGGTCGAGCCCCAGCGCCTTGCGCACCATGTAGTTCACTTGCGCCTTGTCTGCGTGACCGTGACCGGCGACGCAGAGCTTAACTTCGTTGGGCGGATATTCGAACAGCGTGAGATTGCGCTCCGCCGCCGCGAGCATCGCCATCGCCCGCGCCTCGCCGATCCGAAACGCGCTCTGCACATTGGCGGCGACGAAATGCCGCTCGAGGCTGAGCGCGGCGGGCGAGAACTCGTCGATGATTGCCAGCAGCGCTTCGTGGATGTGCCGCAATCGCCCGGGTCCGGGCGCGAGCGACGCAGATTGAATAGTACCGGCGGTCACGTAGCGTCGGCCGGGATTCTCCACGACACCGAAACCGCACACCGCACTCCCCGGATCCACCCCCAATATCCTCATCACTCCCCTCCTCCACCGCAGCCCCCGCGCGGCCTCTACGCCGCCGAGAATTGCGCCATTTCTTCCTCGCTGATGTCGAAGTTCGCGGCGACGCTCTGCACGTCGTCGTGATCCTCCAGCTCCTCCATCAGCTTCAACACCTGCTCTGCCGCGTGACCTGAGACCGCGGCTGTATTTTCGGGAATTCGCGCTTGTTCTGAATGGGCGATGGCGAGGCCCGCTTTCTCGAGCGCCTCGCGCACCGCGTTCAGCTTGTCTGGTGAGGTGAGGACCTGGAACATGTCGCCGTCGCCGGTCACGTCATCGGCGCCCGCGTCGAGTGCGAGTTCGAGCAGCTTGTCTTCGTCGATCGCCGATTTTTCAATTCCGATCATACCACGCTTTTTGAACATCCAGCCGACGCATCCGACTTCACCGAGGTTGCCGCCATGCCGCGAGAAGACGAAGCGCAGCTCCGCCACCGTGCGATTGCGATTGTCCGACAACACGTCGACCATTATCGCGACGCCGCCGGGACCATAGCCTTCGTAGGTGATTTCCTCGAGCGACGCGCCGGCAATCTCGCCGGTGCCCTTCTTGATTGCGCGATCGATGTTGTCATTGGGCATCGATTGCTTCTTGGCGACCGTCACCGCGGTGCGCAGGCGGGGATTGGAATTGATATCGCCGCCGCCGAGCCGCGCGGCGATCGTGATTTCCTTGATCATCTTGGTGAAGACGCGGCCGCGCTTGGAATCGGTAATCGCCTTCTTATGCTTTATCGAACTCCATTTCGAATGACCCGACATGACAAATACCTTTTACGGGATCGCCTCGGCGGGCAGACCCCGAATTGTGCCGACAATATCACAAAGATTAGGCAAAGGGGGAATAGGGTCGAGGCGATAGTGCGCGGTGGCGGGCAGGCGTGCGAAAGTGAAAAAGTAGGAGCGTTGGAGTCAGCGCGGCTGCCTTCTGTTATCATGCGGTCGCGCGCGAGCGTGAACTGCGCAATGTTAGGCGCAATGTCAGGCGCAATGTTACGGATGAGAGTTTCGATTTTAGGACTGGTCGCGGTGTTGGTTGTCAGCGGATGCCTCTATCCGCCGGAGGCGCAGCCGCCGCCTGATGAAAAACAGCAAGTGGTGATTCCGCTGCCGTACGATCTGGCATGGGACGCGGTGAACTCGGTCATCACGCAGAACTCGTTTCGTGTGCAGGCGCAGGACATGACTAACGGGATTATCGAGGCGGCTGGTCCGCGCTTCACGCTGCAGGACGCCGACTGCGGGAAGATCAAGAGCGTGGTGGGCGCCTACACGGCCGAGCCGGAGCTGAACTCGTCATCGGTGTACAACTTCCTGGTCCGGCCGCGGGGCCCGGAGGCGAGCCTGGTCGAGGTGCGCGCGACCTTCAACTCGCCGGTCAAGGTGCCGCTGCATCAGTCGACCGACGTCGATTGCGTCTCGCACGGAATCCAGGAATCGAATCTGTTGCGCGAAGTATTGGTCGAGGCGAAGCAGACGCATCGGCCGGAATACGCCAAGCCCGCCGGTTCGCCGCCGGGCGCATCGACGAACACTGCCGAATCGGCCACTCCAGGCCGCAGGGCGCCGTCTTCGATAGACAAAGCTCCAGCGACGCGGGCGCCGGCGCGCGGATTTTCGCTCACTGGGCCTATGACCCTGCCCGATCTTCCCGCGCCGCCGCAGTAGGCGCGCAGCCCTGCGGGCTTGACATTTTTTTCGTCCGGGATGAAACCGGGGCCAGCACCGTGCGCTTCGGAGGAATGCAATGAAAGGTCGCGTCGCGTTTATCCCCTCGGCTCATAAAATCGAGTTTCACGAATATGACGTCCCGGCGCCTGCCGCGGGCGGGCTGGTCGCGGCCGTCACGCAGACCAACGTATGCGGTTCCGAAGTGCATATGTGGAAGGGCGAGTTCGGGCGCCGCGGCGTGATGCCGGGGCATGAGATGAGCGGGCGCATCGAGGCGCTCGGCGCGGGCGTGCGGACGGATTGGGCCGGCGTGCCGGTCAAGGAAGGCGACCGTATCGCGCCGGTGTACTACACGGTCTGCAATCGATGCGTCAACTGCGTGACCGGCAATCATGCGGCATGCACGGCGAAAGTGATGGGCGCGCGGCATCCCGACGAACCGCCGCATTTCACCGCAACCTTTGCGACGCACTATGTCGTAAAACCCGACCAGCATTTCTACCGGGTGCCGGACAACGTGCCCGACCTGGTCGCGTCGTCGGCGAACTGCGCGATGTCGCAGGTTTTCTGGAGTCTCGATCGCGCGCGCCTGGCCTTTGGCGAGACGGTCGTCGTGCTCGGCGCGGGAGGACTGGGGCTGCATGCGATGGCGATTGCGAAAGCGCGTGGCGCGCGCGTGATCGCGGTTGACGGCGTGGACCTGCGCCTGCGTGAGGCGCGCAGATTCGGCGCCGATGAAACTGTCGATATGCGCGAATACACCGACGCCGAGGCGCGCGACAAGAGGGTGCGCGCGATATGCGCCGGATGGCCGGACGTGGTGCTCGAGGTAGCGGGCGTCCCCGAGGCGTTCAGCGAAGCGATCCGGATGGTCCGCGCGGGCGGCCGCGTGATCGAAGTCGGCAACATCTCGGCGGGGCTGACGGTGCAGCTGCCGCCGTCGGTGATCACGTTCAAGTCGCTGGAGATAATCGGCGTCGCGACCTATCCGCCGCACTATCTGAAGAAGTCGCTGGACTTCCTCGCCGCGCATATCGATCGCCTGCCCTATCGCGAGATGTGCGACGCAACTTTCCCGCTCTCGCATGCGGCTGAAGCGCTGGATAAGAGCGAACGCCGAGAAGTGACGCGCGCAGGATTGCTGCCGGCAGAGAGTTAGGCACTCTCCGACTATCGCGGATCGGAAGATCGGGAATTCCGATCGTTCCGAAGCCTTCTGTGTGCAGGCTGATCGCTGGAGTGATCGAGCGTTAAGCTCCGAGTCAACAGCATACCACCATCGCTCGACGTCGCCTCGTGTTGCGGTGCTGTGAGTTGATTGCCAGAGTTTAACCCAATCGGATATTCGCATTGAAATGGTGAACGGGCAGACAAACGCTCCGCGGCGATTCACGGTGGTCGAGCTCCCGGTGTTTCCGCTCGTCACGGAATCGTTGTTGATTCCGTTTCGCTGTCTTCCCGAACTGGTGAAATTCGGCTGGATTCCGTATGCGGCTATTCTCGCGATCGATCTCGTCGGCTACGGCCTGATGCGTGAGGACGTCGCCAAAGGCGCGACTGGCGCTCTTATGGCGGTCGCGCATTTCCTGCTGTTCACGCCGTTCTCGGTGGCATGGACCAAGCTCGCGATCAGAGGCCGTCCAGCGGTCGCGAAGCATCCGCAGTTCTTCTACTCCCGAACGCAATGGCTCTATCTGCTGGCAGTCGCCGCGATGACGGTGGCGCTCCTGGTTCTCGCCGGCATACCATACGTCATCGTTCTCTACGGGCAGCGAAACTTTGACCCTCAGATCAGGCTGCTCGGAGAAACAACTATGATGCTGGGAGTTGGCATCTACGCTATCGCGTATGTGCGGCTGGCTTTCGTTTTTCCCGCGATTGCGATCGGCAGGTACGCCGGCGTACGAGTCGCGTGGAAGCAAACGGCTGGAAATATCGAGCGGCTCGCGGCGATTCTCGTGCTTTCATTCCTTCCCTACTGGATCGTCCGCCAGGCCTTCGAATGGTTCATGGGTTATCATCCACCCGGCGTAGTCGAGGCGTTCCGCGGATGCATCGACATGCTGCTAATCGCACTAGCGACGACAGCGCTCGCCGGCCCGGCGCTCGCTTACAAGGCGATAGTGCTGGACCAGCCCCAGGACGAATCCTCCGCCCAATCAATCACCGTCGCCGACTAGCGAACCGTCAACCCCCAGTCCATCCGCGCTGGTGTAATGCGTCGATCGCGATTGAAAGATTGTTTTGTGTCTTCTTCCAGTCGCCCGGTAACTTGTCCTTGGTCAACACCGTCAGCGCCTGATTATAGGTATCGACCGCCTCTTTCAGGTATTTGACTCCAGATCCGCGCATGCCGAGTCCTGACAACGCGTCCCCGAGGTCGCTCTTGGCTCGTCCCCATTGGACTGGATCGCGGTCGGGTCTGAATACCTCGAGCGCATCGTTGTAACTCGCAATTGCCTGCTCGAAGCACCAGGATTCATTGGTGCTCTCACCCATCTCGTCCAACGCATTGCCGAGCGCGGCTTTCAAGGTAGCCCACGCGATCTCATCGCGCTCGCGCGGTTGCTCTTCGAGACTGGCCCGAAATGCCTTTGCGGCCGCCACCGGATATTCCGGGCGGGGCTGGACATCGTTCAAACTCAGCAGTTCGTTGCCAAGCACAGCCTGCATAGCCGCCCAGCGACGCCGATCCCACTCGCGCGGAAATCCATCCAGTGTTTGGCTGGTGATGGCCAGCGCCTCCTTACGATCTTCGACATTCGATCGATCCTGGCCGCGTAACATGAAAGCCTCTGCCAGTTGAGTTTGAGTATCTGCCCAGAGCATCGGATCCCGCTGCTTCGTGTAGACTTTCAACGCCTCTTTAAAAGCTGCAATCGCATCCTCGTAACCGCCTGCGTTATCCTCGCGATCCGCCAGCGAGGTAAGTGCAGATCCCACCTCTGTTTGAGCCGCTGCCCAGCTCATCGGGTAGAACTTGACGTCAAAGCCTTTCACTGCCTCCCGGCAGTAAGCCACTGCCTGACGCAGACTATCAGTTCCTCCTTCATAGCGATTTCCAATTTGCTGGAACGTGCGTCCCAGCTGGAGCTGAACCGTCGCCGAATCGAGCGAATCCGAATGCTGTTGGTACACCGCCAACGCATCCTTGTATGCGGCTGCAGCCTCCTGCAAAGGCGCCAGTTGAGAATTGAAATCCGAGATTTGAAACAGCGTCATGCCCAGGTTGAGCTGCGCCATCGCCCACTCGAGCGGATTGCGTTCTCGCGTCCAATCTATCTGCGCTCGCCGAAGATAAGAGATGGCGTTATTCAACGAATCTTGAGAGTTGAGTTCGACTCCTGAACTTTCGCTTGCGAGACCGATCGCCAGATTCACGCGGGCGCGTGCGTCGGCCGTCCACCCGCCGCTCTTTCGGGGATCGTCGGCCAGCGCGCGAGTCTCGCGAATTATCGGTTCGAGCGCATCGCCAAATTTGAACGTCCACTGATGCATCAAGTCCGCGCTTTGCGTTGCTACGATCAGGCGGATCACCTTGCATAGGTCGTCCGGCGGCAACTCCGGCAGTTTGAAGTCCGCTGGAAGATACACTCCGCCAAATTGCGCATCGGATCCGAATTTCGTTTCGTAGAGCGGACCAACCGATGGCGGCGATGCGCCACCTACACCGCCCCAGATCAACGCCTCCGCCCGCACATTAGTCACCGAGTTGAGCGCATCAAGGTGCGCGAGCCCCTGCGGACGGCCAGAAACGGCAATCGTGTAATTCAAAATAACCGGTGTGACGTGCAGCCTCGGATCGATATTCGACAGCGCGTCGCGCAGGCGTGCTTCAAGCTGCTGGTTCTTGTCGCCTTCGAGATGCGCGATTGCAAAGACGAGATGGATGCGCCGCTTTTCGACGTCCGGGTACGGAGCCGATGCTGCCGCGATTTCCGGGGGTACTTCGCGCAGGAAGTTCGGCCCCTGAAGATAGATCGAAGCTTGCTGCAACAGCAAAAATGGGATGCATGACAGCGCGGCGATTCCCGCGATTTGACGCACCGACTTGTAGCGAAGCTTGAGCCGCCCTATCTGGACGCGTGCCGTCTGCCAGAACGTAAGCCCCCAAACGATCGCGGCGATAGAACCCGGAATGGCGGTCACCAGCACCAGGTCGATCACGACCCGCGAATGCGGCCAGATCGCGACGACAAACACTACCAGTATTACGACAACTGCCAGTGAATCGGTGAGGTTCACCCTCGGATATCGCTCGGATAAATACTGCCGCGGAGTCCTCATCTTGACCCGGCAGCGATTATATTCCGCGCGCGCTCCGATTGACCATCAGTTTAGCGCCTCGACGCGTTCGCAATCTTCGCGCTTTCGGTCTCCTCGCCCTATCGCTCTGGAATGACGCTCAACGCCTAGCTGCCGGCGCGATCCGGGATTAGCGCTTCGGCCGGGACTATCTCCGCGTCGGTTGCGCCCGGGATTTTCCAGTACAGGTGCAAGTAGGAGCCGCCTTCCAGGTTGCGCTCGCCGACCTCGATGCTATGCGGCCCGGCCGTCAGATGTATCTGCCCCTCGTCGTGACCTTTGTTCACCGAGCCCGGATCATGAATCACCGGAATGCCGTCCACGGTGACCCAGCCTGAATCGTCCACGTCGATCGAAAACCCGTAATCTCCGGTCGCCGGCGCCACTATTTGCCCGCGCCAGAAGTCGCACGACGGAAACGGCATCGCGCCCATCGACGCGATGTCGTCGAAGTCGAGTTGTCGATCGACGCGCACGATATGCGGCGCGGTTTCGCCGCATGCTTCCCCGGCGTAATACCTGCCCAACAGGCCGTGGTCAGCAGTCTGCGCAAACGGCTGCATGATTCGCTGGCTCATCGAGAGCAGAAACAGCGACGCGATCGCCAGCGCGGTCGCGAGTTGTACCAGGCGGCGCGACGCGCCGGTGCCCCAGAGCCCAAGCGTCTCCAACAAATCAAACGCGCCGAAGATCCAGAACATGCCCAGCGGCAAGAGTTGAAACGGGCGCTGCAATCCGACGAGCTTGCCGAGGTTGAAGGCGACCGAGTCGCCGACGACCATATTGCCGCCGAAAAAAGCGTCGCGGTTGGTGGCGAAGTCGCCGCGCATGAACTGCTGCAGCGCGAAGTCGCGCACCGGGTTGTCGTATTCGTAGGGAAAGTGCGGATTGGTCGCCGTCGCCATCAGCATGATCGCGGCCGACAGCGCGCCCATCGCGCCTAGCAGGTAGTTGCAGGCCGCCGGCAAAAAGACCAGCGCCAGCACCATGAATGGAACCGAGGCGACGATTTGCCGCGGACCCGTCGCCGTGCCGCCGCCCCATGAGACGATCGATTGGCCATACGCGGCGTTGAACAGGATCAGCACGACGAAGGAATAGACGGTCACGACGAACTCCGCGCGCCATCGTCTGACCCGCGCGAAATAGCCGACGCCCAGGATCGACAAGAGCAGAACCGGGTTGCAGAAAAACAATCCGCGCTGCGGATCGAGCAGCACGTTCCACAAAATCCGTATCTTCGGATAGGTCAGGCCAACGAAGCCGACGGCCTGCTCGGGAAACTGCCGATTCTCTTCGGGCGACAGCTTGAATGCCTGGTAGCTGAAGAAGAACGGACTGCCGAACGCGCCCCAATTGTACGCGAGCATGATTGCGACTGTGATCGCGGCGGCTGCGGAGAAGGCCGCCAGGTGCTTCCACTCGGGCAGTTTGAACAGCGCATAGATTCCGATCGCGGCCGCCACCAGCAGCACCGGGTAGTCGTTGAGCACGGCCCATCCCGCCAGGAAGCCGGCCGCAAACGCGCGCCGCGACGATGGCCGGGTGTCGAATGTCGCCAGCAGGTAGAACGCCGTGAACAGGCATACCGCGCCGACCGGTTCGCCGGTGAGTTCAGTAGCGTACGGAAACGCGATCGTTGCGAGGCCGAGAATCAGCGCGACTCCCGCCGCACGGCCCTCTGACGCACCGAGAAATCGCGCGAAGCGAAACATCACGACGCACAACGCCGACATCAGCAGGCCGGTCGTGAAGACCGTGGTCAGGTAAGTTACAAACGCCCAGTACTGCGATTCGTGAGCCGCGCTCAGGGGCAGCAGCGCAGTGCGAAAGATCACCCACGGGATCAGCGCCGTGTATGACGTGCCGGGCGCCTTGACCGAAAAAATGCGGCCGTGGAGGGTCACGATGTCGGCGGTGTTGAAGCCGCAGAAATCGTTGATCGACAGCACCCCCTTCTCGAGTATCGAGCGCATCAGGTCGAAGCGGCAGGCGACGCTCTGGTCCGCACCCTGGTAGAAGTAGGCGTAGGTGACGAACGGGATCAGGAAGATCGCCGCCTCGATTTGCCGCGTGCGATCCTCCGCTGCGATCGGGCCGCCAGGGTTCGCGTCGCTCGAGTTCATCGCTTCTTCGAGCGCCCCGCCATCGCGGCGCGAATCGGATTGAAGACACGAAAGTCGTCGTCGCCATAGATGCGCCAACCGGCCCATGCCATTCCCGCCAGCACGATGAACGTCAACGCCAGCGATATCGGTGAGCCATTCGGCACCGCCGCGCCCTGCTGCCTGATAGCCATCAAATCGTAGGTCGGCGACGCGTTCGGCGGTGGTGCGTCAATCGCAATCAGCGACGCATTCCTGAAGAACGCCTTGCCGGTGTTCATGCTGCCGAAGCCGCCGACGCGCAGCGCCACGTCAACGTCCGCGCCTTGTCCGCCGACCTTGAGATACAGACTCTCGTGCTGCCAGTCGGTGGTGCCGTGCACGTCGGGCGACATGATGCCGTCTTCCATCACCGAAATGCTCGCGCCGGAGTTCTGGGCGCCGACATTTTCGGTGCGGAGATCGACGCTCAGCTGATACCATCCCGGCGCCAGCGTGAGCGGTTGCATCCAGCGCGCGTCATTGGACTGCAGGTTGTCGACTTCGAGCTGGCTCTGATCGGGATGGTCGGCGTCATAATGCCAATGGGCCTGGAACGCCTCTGGACTGTTGATCCACGCCTCGGTGCGCCACAAATCCGGCTGGTCTTCGGAGCCTTTGGCGAAGTCGCCGTTTTGCAGCAGGTTCTTCTGATCGGCAGCGCAGGCTCCACGCGGAGCGAACACCGCGGCGGCAAGCATCGCACAAACAAAAATCGCGCAGATGGAACTCGCGCGACGGCCTCGATTCGCGTCCGGGCGCGCGGTCATATCCAACTGCGCAGTCCCCCCGCTTGCAGCCACATCCGCGCGTAGTATCCGTCGCGGCTAATCGGCATACCGACCCAGATCGGAAAGTAGTAGACGAATAGAATCAGTGCCGTGACGACAAACACGCTGGCAACGTAGCGCCCCGCATACGGAGTCATAAACAGAAAGAATATGAACGCTCCCATCACCACGATGAAGGTGAGCCATGCCCAGGTCGGTGGCAGTCCCAGGAAAAACACCGGCGTCATCGTGAACATCAACGCCAGCTGCTCCCACGGCTCGGCCCGCTCCTTGAAACATTCCGAGAGCAGAATCGCCAGCGCCAGATAGCCGAAATAGACCGACGCCATGTAGTGGTAGAGGAACAGCGTGCGGCCGATCCATGCCCATATCAGCCAATAGCTGAG
>JBEKLS010000104.1:0-15836 GCA_050010075.1 Binatus sp. (SeqCode)
TCAAGCTCGACGCGTATCAGCCCGCTCATAGCGACACGCTGGCCGAGGCGAAGCCGAAGATAATCGAGGAACTGCGAACGCAGGCGGGGGCGAAGCTCGGGCGCGAGGCGGCGCAGGAGGATTTGACGGCGGCGCTCGGCGGCGCCAACCTCGAGGACCTCGCGAAGAAGCGCGGAATCGACGCGGTCGAGACGCCGCTGGTCGCGCAGGGTGAGACGGCCGGCGGCATCGAGCAGGATCGCGAACTTATGGCGGCGGCATTCAAGCTCGATCCGGGGCAGGTGGCGCTGGTGCCGGAAAAGGGCTCGCCTTACGTGATCAAGCTGGTGGTGCGGGTGCCGTCGCGGATTCCGCCGCTGAAGGAGATCGAGCCGCAGGTGCGCGATGCGCTCATTCGATCGATGGCGGAAGCCGACGCGAGCCAGCAGGCGCAAAAGATACTCGCCACGATCAAGAGCCCGGCCGATTTTGACAAGGCGGCGATAGCGAACAATCTCGAGATCAAAACTGTCGATCCGTTTACGCGCGCAGACCACAAAGTCCCCGGTATCGGCGAGTTTCCCGAGGTGACCGACGCGGCCGCAGCCGTGCCGGTGATACCTGGCGTGATCGATCACGCGATGGAGACCGGCGGCAACTCGTACCTGTTCGAAGTCATCTCGCGCACTGAGCCGACTGACGCCGAATGGCAGAGCGCCTCGCGGCGGGCGAATCGTCAACTTGAAGGAGGACGGCGCAAACGTGGCGATACAATCGATAACTTCGGATTCCGACGAGCCTCCATCGCGCCATTCAGCGGGCGTCGACACCAACGAGTTTTTCTTTCCCGGCGCCGGCATCAGCGCGCTGCTCGTGCATGGCCTGACGGGAACTCCCTACGAGATGCGCTACCTCGGCGACCAGCTCGCTGCGCGCGGCGTGCGCGTGCGCGGCGTCAAGCTGGCCGGTCATGCGGGCACGCCGGAGGAATTGGGCGCCGCCGGCTACGACAACTGGTACGAAAGCGTGGTCAAGGGCCTCGAGGAGCTGCGGCAATTCGGCGAGCCGATCGTGGTTGTAGGACTGTCGATGGGCGCAGTGCTGTCGGCGCGGCTCGCGGCCGATCAGGGTGAGTCGATTGCGGGGCTGGTTCTGCTGGCGCCGGCTTTTTTTCTGCCAATGTCGATGACGATCATGCTGCGCGGGCTGCGCGGCGTGCTCGGCTCGCTGGTCGACACGATCTACCTGCACAACTCCAGCGGCTCGGATATCCACGATGCGGCCGCAAAGTCGGTGCATCCCACCTGCCGCCTGATGCCGTTGTCGGCGCCGATGAAGCTGTTCGATTTAACCGCGCTGGTGAAGCCGATGCTCCCGCGCGTGACGCAGCCTGCGCTCGTCATGCACGCGCGCCGCGATCACACTTGCCCGATGCGGAAAAATGTCGGCTACGTGATGAAACATCTCGGCAGTCCGGAGAAGCGCGCGATCGAGCTCGAGGAGAGCTACCACGTAATCACCGTGGACAGCGAAAAAGAGCGCGTCGTGAGCGAGGTCGCGGAGTTCGTCGAGCGGTTTCGCGTCGCGCCGCAAAATCGCGCAGCGGGCTAGCGGCGCTTTGCGCGCGGCTCAGCTCTGTGTGTCGTAGTATTCCTCGAGCAGATACTTCACGTCGGGACGGCCGAGCACCTCGATGAAGCAGATCTCGTCGTTGGCATTGAGATCGATGATGACCTGGCCTTCCATCGATTGCAGCTCGACGTAGTTGGCGACCTTCACTTCGGCAGCGGTCGCGAAGCTTGCGCAATTTTCGTCGCCGCAATCGCAAACCGACTCGATTCTGAGCGCGCGCAGCTTGGCTTCGAGCGGATCGGCGCCTTGCTGCTTGAGCAGATAAACAATCTCCTCGAGCAGGTCGGGCAATACCTCGTTCATCATCGGTGCAGCCATGGCGTTCCCAAGGTTAGTGGATTCGGCAGGCGGATCAAGTGCAAATCGCCGCGCACCATTGGCGCGCACGCTACCGCTCCTTGACTGGATAGTCAGGCGTACTTATGTTCAGACTGCGACCGAGAGCACAGGAGACAAGTTTAGATGTCCAGCGACAAAATCGTTCATGTTACCGACGCGAGCTTCGACCAGGAAGTTCTGAAGTCCGACACTCCGGTTCTGGTCGATTTCTGGGCGCCATGGTGCGGACCATGCCGCGCGATCGCGCCTATCCTCGACGATCTCGCGGGCGAATATTCCGGGCGCCTGAAAGTTGCGAAGATTAACGTCGACGACAATCCGCAGACGCCGGGACGTTATGGCGTTCGCGGCATTCCCAACCTGCTCATCATCAAGGGCGGCCAGGTCAAGGAACAGATCATCGGTGCGGTGCCGAAGGCCAGGCTGGTGCAGGCCGTCGACGGCGCTATCGCGTAAGCGCGCAACGCAAGTCCGCTGATTCAGTTTACGGAGGGCGAGGGCAGCGCGGCCGGCGACGGCGCGGAGTTCCCGCCCTTCATCGCGTTCTGCACCCAGAATCTCATCAGGTCGTCGCGATTGCGCTCGTATTCGAGCTTCGCGTCGCCCGGAATATATCCCACCAGCATCTCGTTGTAGGCCAGCACCATCGGCACCAGCTGCGAGTTGCGCAGAATCGCCGCGTCGGGCGGCAGCATCGCCGCCATCAACATCACGGCAAGCCCGGCCAACACTCCGGCAATTCCGGCACCGAGCAGTCCGCCGGCCAGTCGATTCAGCGGGTTCAGGTGAACTATCTGCATCAGGCGGATCGCAAATGAACCGATAATTTCCACCGCCGCAAAAATCAACGCGAAGACGGCGACGTACCCGATCAACGCGCCTACCGTGTGCGACGATCCGAACTGCGACTGCGCGAACGCGCCCGCCTTGTTGTAGTAGATCGATGCGAAATAAACGGCGGCCGCCAGCGATACCACCGACGTCACCATTCTGACCGCGCCCCTTTGCAGCCCGTAGATTGCCCCGACCGCGAACAGCGCGATTCCAAAGTAGTCGAACCCGTTCAGCCCATTCATCCGCCTCCACTCCCAGCCAAGAGCCTAGCTGATGAACGCGAATCGCGCGACGCGTCCGCGCTGATGTACTTGGGCAGCGATATGCTTAAATGGGCACATGGCGCGAGTTTATATCGAAGAACTGTCGCATCAGGTGGGAAACGAAGTCACCCTCAAGGGCTGGCTCGCCGGCAAGCGCTCGAGCGGCAAGATTCATTTTCTGCAAGTGCGCGACGGCACCGGCATATGCCAGTGCGTGACGTCGCTGGCTGACGTCGGCGCAGAGCATTTCGCCGAGGCGGATCACATGGGCCAGGAAACCTCGCTCGAAGTTACCGGCATCGTGCGCGAGGACAAGCGCGCGCCGGGCGGATTCGAGCTGACGCTCAAGTCGTTCGCGATTATCTCGCCGGCGAGCGACTATCCGATCACGCCCAAGGAGCACGGCGTCGCCTTTCTGCTCGACAACCGCCATTTGTGGATTCGATCGTCGCGCCAGCACGCGATCCTGCGAATCCGCAGCGAGGTGGCCTCGGCATGCCGCGATTTTTTTCACGAGCGCGGCTTCGTGCTGTTCGACGCGCCGATTCTCACGCCCACTTCATGCGAAGGGACTACCAACCTGTTCGAGCTCGACTACTTCGGCGAGCGCAAGGCGTACCTGACGCAGAGCGGACAGCTCTACGCGGAGGCGGGCGCGCTCGCCTTCGGCAAGGTCTACTGCTTCGGGCCGACGTTTCGCGCCGAGAAATCCAAAACGCGGCGCCATCTGACGGAATTCTGGATGGTCGAGCCGGAGGTCGCGTACTGCGATCTCGACGGCGACATGGAACTGGCCGAGCAGTTCGTGTCGTACATAGTAGGCCGCGTGCTCGATCGTCGCAGCGCAGAGCTCAAGACGCTTGAGCGCGACACGACCAGGCTGCAGGCGGCGGCGAAGTTGCCGTATCCGCGCATCAGCTACGACGAAGCGATCGAGCGGCTCAAAAAGAAAGGCGTCGCAGTCAACTGGGGCGACGACTTCGGCGGCGACGAGGAAACCGCGCTGTCGGAAGAATTCGATCGCCCCGTGATGGTGCATCGCTATCCGACTGCGTGCAAAGCGTTCTACATGAAACAGGACCCGGCGCGTCCGGAAGTAGCGCTATGCGTCGACATGCTGGCGCCGGAAGGCCACGGCGAAATTATAGGAGGCGGGCAGCGCGAAGATGACTACGAAACGCTGCGCACCAAGATTACGTCACACGGCCTGCCGCTAGCACCGTTCGAATGGTATCTGGATCTTCGCCGCTACGGCACAGTCCCCCACGCAGGCTTCGGCATGGGCATAGAAAGAATGACAGGCTGGCTATGCGGGATACATCACATAAGAGAGACGGTACCATTCCCAAGATTGATGGAGCGTCTGGAGCCGTAGCTCTTTCTCTGAATCAAATCGCTCGTTCTTTCTTTGTGTCATTCTAGAGCGAAGCGACTCCTAGCCTCTCCCTGTCAGGGAGAGGCCGCGCCTCTGGCGCGGGTGAGGGTCCGAATTCCTAGATGCCTTTCGGCGTGTGGCCGGTGCCTGCATTGCGCCGGGATTCTTCGCTTCGCTCTAGAATGACACGAGGAATGAGACCCACAGAGAAGAAGGAATAGTGACGTTGCGGAGTTGCAGCTGGATTCGCAGAACCCTCACCTAACCTCTCCCGTGAAATAACGGGCGAGGTAGGATTCGGAATCGGAACGGAACGCTCGGATAGCTAGCGGGCTAGGTCTACTTCGAGGCTTTCTACTCTTACGCCGGATTGTTCGAAGCGGATTACTATTTGGCAGTTGTCGGTTTTTATTGTTAGGGCGTAGGCGCCGGGGCTTCTTTGCGTTGATGTTATCTGCTCTATCGTTTGCCCTTTAAGAGTTGCTAGTGCCTTGTTCAGTTCGGCTAGTGACTTCGCTACTTCTCGGCCTCTTGGGGTTTTCAGGAATAGGGCGTTTAGCGATAGCTCTGCGCCTGGGCCGAATAGGCGTCTTACCCGGCCGCTCGTCAGTGCTACTTCTACGATCGCGCCTAGTCTTAGCTGTAGGTCTGGTTGAACTTCCAGCGACTCAATCGCTGCCTTGAGTGCCTGGTAGACTTCGCGCGCTTGTGGATCGTTGGTGGCGTCGAGGAAGGCCTGGATCTGCGGAATCAGGATGTCGTGCTGTAAGCTATCGAGCGTTATCGATTCGCCCGGCTTGGGCTGATCGTCGCTCGCCATCGCCGGTGCCTAGGACTTGGTACCGCCGTCGTTTTGACCTAGCAGTGACGCGAGCTCGTGCTCGAAGCCGCCCGTCTCGATTGCGCAATGCATGCCGCATTCCTTGGGCGCGCCCGTCTCCCACCACCATCTGCCGGCGCGAGGATCCTGGCCTTCGCCCACCGCGCGCGTGCATGGCGCGCAGCCAATAGACTTATAACCCTTGTCGTATAGCTCGTTGTAGGGCACGTCGTTGGCGCGGATGTAGTCCCAGACTTCTTCGTCCTGCCAATCGGCCAGAGGCGCCAGCTTTACGATACCGCCGTGGTCGTGATCGATTTCAATTTTGCGGATGTTCGAGCGCGTAGCCCACTGATCGCGCCTGAGTCCCGTCACCCATGCGCTGTAGTTCATCAGCGCGCGGCGCAGCGGTAGCACCTTGCGCACCTGGCAGCATAGCAGGCGCAGGTTCACGTCGTTGTAGAAGAGATTGTTGCCGTGCTTGGTAGTCATCTGCTGCACGACTGCAGTGTCGGGCATGAAGATCTCAACCTTGATGCCGTAGCGCTCGCGATACTTATCGATAACGTCGTAGGTCTCCTGCGGCATGCGGCCCGTGTCGATCGTGAATACGCGGATGCGGGGATCGATCTTGTGCGCCATGTCTATCAGCGCGCAGCCATCGGCCTGGAAGCTGCAGCAAATCGCCAGCTCTTTGCCGAACCGGTCGATAGCCCATGCAAGGACCTCCTGCGGCTCCTTGTCGTCGAGCTCGACCGCGGCCTCACCCGCCTCCAGCTCGTCCATAATAAGACTCAGTTCGGGCTTTTCGAGCGCTTCGTTGAATTGCGTTCCTGCAGACATGGCAAAAGTCCTTGGGGCGCGATACCCGGTTCAGGCTGCGGCGTCGGCGCCGGTTGCGTTTCCACTCGCGATCGAAATCAACTCCGCGTCAGGCGTGCGCACGCAAAAATGCGTAAAAGTCTCGTTGCCGTCGCGGCGTTCGAGGTAAGTCCCGAACAGGCGCGACACGTAATCCTCGACCAGCGGCGACGGCACGCGCCTGACTATAGGCTTGCCGATCGCCGCGTCCTTGCCAAGGCCGCCGCGCAGGATAATGTCGAAGGCCTCGAGCGGCTCGCCCGCGGGCCCGCGGCTGGTCGTGCCTTGCAAGCCGATGTCGCCGGTCCAGTGCTGCGCGCATGCGTGCGGACAGCCGTCGAGATTCAGCTTGAGGCCGCCGACCTGCTCGCCGAACTGATTCACCAGCCGCTCGATGATGGTCGCGAGCTTGGTCTTGGTGGGAGTGACGGCGTAGTTGCAATGCGGATCGCCGATACATCCGATCGACGACGCATACAGCCCGTTCGCTTCGAGCGGGAATCCAATCGCGCCGACCTGCGCGATCACATCGTCGAGCTGCGCGGTCGGGATTCCAGTGATGATGAAGTTCTGCCGCCGCGTAAGGCGGATGTCGCCGCCGAATGACGCCGTCAGTTCCGCGATTTCGCGCATCTGCTTGCCGCTCATTAGGCCCAGGTAGACCGGGAAGCCGACGTAGTTGAGCCCCGGCTGCTTCTGCGCGTGGATGCCCATGTGATCGCTCTCGGTCTCGGCAATCGGCATCTCGGCGAGATTCTCGAGTGCGAAACCAAGCTTCGCTTCGACCAGCTTGCGAAATTCATCGACGCCGTAGTCGTCGATCATGAACTTGAGGCGCGCCTTGACCCGTGACATGCGGTACTCGGTGGTGCCCTGCCATACGTCGATAATCGCGCGCATCACCGGCATCGCCTGATCGCGCGTGATGAACACGCCCAGGTGCCGCGACAGCCGCGGCGTCGAGGATTGGCCGCCGCCGACGCGCACCGCAAACCCCTCGCGCCCGTCTTTCAGCATCGCGATCAGCGAGACGCAGTTTATCTCGGGCGCGTTGCACTGATGCTGGCACGCGGCGATCGAGATCTTGTGCTTGCGCGGCAGATCCGAGTACTCGCGATTGCCAAAGAAAAATCCCGCGGTCTCGGCAATCAGCGGCGTCACGTCGAAAACTTCGTCGGGATCGACCCCCGCGACCGGGCATCCCGTGATATTGCGCACGACGTCGCCGCATCCGCCCATCGTCGTGAGCCCGACGCTTTTCAGCTTCTCGAGCATCTCGGGGAACTTGTCGAGCGTGATGTAGTGAAGCTGGAAATTCTGGCGCGTGGTCAGCTCGCCCTGGTCGCGTCCGTAGGTCTCGGAGATTTCACCGATCGCGCGCAGTCCGTCGGCGCTGAGGATGCCGCTGGGGATTTTCACGCGCATCATGAACGTGCCGATTTTAGGCTTGTCGTGATACAGCCCGAACCATTGGAGCCGCACGATATCTTCCTCGGGCAGCTTCTCGTACGAGGTCTCCGCGACCCGGTTCCATTGACCGGTCAGCTCAGTTGGGAACAGGTCTCGCTTGAGGCGCTCGACCGAGTTGCGCTTCAAGACCATTTCCCACGGCTGCGGCTCCCTCTTGGGCACTGAAAATCTCCTGGCGGAATCTCAAAAAGTAACTTAGGTGAGTTACTTAGTCAATTAAGTAGATGACTAAGCCGGTCGCCTATTCCCAGTTTTGACCCTTTATGCTAAATATCACCTTGTAGATTGAGAAAAAAATGAAGTTCGGCGTCGGTGTTGATTACTCCTTAAAGGCCCTCCTGCTGCTGGCGGACCGCTATCCTACCACCCTGCCGGTGCGAGTCGAGGAGATAGCGGCCACCCAGGACATCCCCGAGAACTATCTGCGCCGGCTGCTCATCGAGCTCAAGCGCGGGGGCCTCGTCGCTAGCCAGAAAGGGCCGAGCGGCGGCTACATGCTGGCGCGGCCGCCGGCGCGAATCACGATGGCGGACGTCGTGGAGATAATCGAGGGCGACTACACTCCCGTCGAATGCCTCGAGGAAAGCTCGACGACCTGCTCGCGCGAGCAGCCGTGCGCGATGCGCGACGTGTGGCGCGAGGTGCGCGATTCTGTCAACGGCATCCTGCGCGGAGTCACGCTGCAGACGCTATCCGAAAAGCGCAGACAAGCAATCAACTACAGCATCTAGCTGGACAGGTCTCATCGACATGCACGCATGCGTCGCGGCCGGAGCGGGATTTCTTCTTTCAGTATTGTGGTTCGACTTGATGTTCGACGTGCAGGTGCGAAACCACCGAGGCCATGCGCTACCAGCCGAAGTCCTCGCATCCATCTCGGGCTACTACCGCCGCGTCACCGTCGAGGCATGGCCGATGAACCGTCTCATCGCAGTAGTGATGCTGCTGACCGTGCTGGCGATCATCGTGGAACTTATCCACCACGCGGATCATTGGTGGATCGGATGGATCTCGCTCATGGCTGCGACCAGCGCGATCGGCCTCGCTCGCGTGCGCACTATTCCAAATGCAGCGAGGCTCGCACGCGCCACACGTTCAATCGAGGAGCAGACTACGATCGCCCGCTCTGTCTACCGCGATCACATCTACTGCTTCTCTGCCATGAGCACCGTACTCGCACTCCAGCTATTCGCCGCAATCTGAATCCTTCCGCGTCATCGCGGGACCGGATACGGAAAGCCGAAGCGCGTGTGCAGGATGTACTCCATGTTCTGCTTGGCGGGCGCGAACTTTGGATCCTCCCGCAACACCGCCTCGTACAGCGCAATCGCTTCATTGATGCGGCCCGCGTCCTGTTCGAGCAGGCCGAGGTTATAGCGGGGGTATTTACTCGAGGGATAGAGCGTGAGGACCATCGCGTAATCTTCCTCCGCTGCCACCGCGTGGCCCGCTCGCTGCGCTGCCATGCCGGCGTTGAACAAGGCGTACGCGTGGACGTCGGGCGCTTCGCTGATTGGATGCACCATCGCGAACCCGATCAAAATCGGAATCAGCGCGGCCGACACGACCGCGATTGGCAGCACGCCCGAATTAAGGTTGGCGAGATCGCTCAGTGGCGCCCGTAGGTAATCGAGTATTCGCCGGGCGCCAAGCAAGACGATCGCGATCAGGACAATCAGCAGGAGCAGCGCCACATCGGGAATCGCCAACGCGCGGATTCCCCAGGGACTGAGATTGCGGTGCGCGATGATCTCATCGAGCTGATAAACGATCGGCGACGCGCCCGGCACGAAGACCCATTCGTTTTTGTTCACGATGCCGGCGGCGATGCGATTCCACTCGTTGACGGAAACGTTCACGGCGACGCCGATCAGCTGCACGATAAATCCGATGAACACGACTGCGGCGACCGCGACTGTCGCTCGAATCGACGCACCGTCAACCGCCATCTCGAACGCCGGCAGCGTCAGCGGCATCAGCAACACGATCGACTCGAGCATGTACCTTGGCCCGAACGACAGGTCGCCGCTCCAGGTCTTGTTGGCGGAAATCATCAACAGATGCGCCACGGCCGCCACCAGTAGCGTCGCGGTCTCCAACGGCCAGCGGCGATAAGCGCGGCGTCCAACCGCCAGCAAGAGGATCAGCGGTGTTGCGAAGATGAAAATGCTGAGCGAGGGGCTGATGAGATAGCCCGCGATCGCCTTGGCAATCTGGGGTATGTCGAGCACGAAGCGCGCGCGATCCTCGGTATATCCGAACTGCACGACGTTCCCGAACCGGAGGTAGTTGAAATACATCGATCCGGCCACTGCGCCCATTGGGCCCACTAAGGCAAGGATCGTGCGGCTTACCGTTCGTGAAAATCGATCAAGAAAGTTCTCTACCAGCTTCCACGCGACGATCGCGCCGTACATCCATATGACGACCGCGGCGGGAACCGCGTCCGGCCGCGCCAATATCGCCACCCCAAGGCTCATGCCCCCGAACAAAGCGCGGCGGTTGAGTGCGTTCGTCTCCCGTCCCGAGAAAAACCAGAACGCCAGCAGTACCATCAGCGCGTCCAGCTCATGCTGATAGAAGTGCGTCGCCTCCGACATCACCAGGGTCGCGAGTCCGGCCGCGATTGCCATCAGCATTGCGGCTCGCCGATTCGGTGAAAGTTGCGCGCCGACCATGAACAGGACCGCAACGATTGCGCCGCCCGCGAGCGCATTGACGATCAGCGATGCAGAGGCTGCCAACCGTCCGCCCCATCGCAGCGGCTGCACGTCCGCGCCAATCGGTGGGCCCGCGAGCTGACCACCGTTCATCGATCCAGCGGCGTCGTCGAGCTTGAGCCCGAGATAAACGAACGGAAGCGAAACGAGCGGCAGGCCCGGCCCCTTCACCGTGTAGAAGCTGTGCCCGCGGCCGTGCCGCGCGTCGACCATCGCGGGGATGTCGATCGTGTGCCGGAGGATCAGCGCCTGCGCAGTTTCCTCCTCCATCACCTCGTCGACGGAGAAGAAGTTGCCGGGACCGATCGCAAAATAAAAACTCGCGAAGGTGATCAGCAACACTGCCTGCGGCGGCACTCGGCGCAGGCCGCCGAGTAGCCGCGCTTTTCCATCGCGCCACATTGGTCGCGCCTAGGTCAGCATCCTGCCCCCGTCCACCGTCAGCGTGATTCCGGTTACGTATCCGTTCTTCATCAGGAACAGCACCGCGTCCGCGATATCTTCCGGCGTGCCGACTCGCTTGACCGGCTGCCGCGCTACTTCGCGATCGACGATCGCGCTCTTTTGCGTACCCAGCAGCCCGTCAACGAGCGGAGTGTCGATTAAACCGGGTGCGATAGTGTTGACGCGAATCGGCGCGAGGTCGACTGCGAGCGATCGCCCGAACGCCTCGATCGCGCCGCATGACGCAGATCCGACCGCGCCGCCGGGCCGCGGCTTCCACGCCGATGTTCCCGACATGAGCGTGATCGAGCCGCCGTTCTTCATCTTTGCAGATCCATACTTCGCCGCGTACAGCGTACCCAGGAATCGCGTATCCATCGCCGGCCTTAGCACCTCGATGTCGCTCGCGAGCGTCGTGCCGAACGTCACCGAAGCCGCGGTAACAAATATGTGATCGACGTGATCGAGCTGCTCGAACAGCGATCGCGTCCCTGCTTCGTCGGCGACGTCCAGTGCGGCGGATTGCGATCCCGCCGGCAGTTGCGCGAGCGCCGCCTGCAACTTTTCTTGCGAGCGCCCGGTGATCACCACCTGCGCACCTTCGGCCGCAGCAGCCTTGGCGGTTGCGAATCCCATCCCGGTGCTGCCACCGAGCACGACGACTACCTTTGATTCGAGCGACATGGCTACACGTGCACCAGGACTTTCTCGCGCAAGTCGCGCATCAGTTTTTCGTTCTGCCCGACTTCACCGGTGAAGATCATCTGCGACGTGCCCCAATCCTTCGCGCGTCGCTTGAGCTCGACGATGCATTCCTCGGGCGTTCCGATCAGGATCATCGGCGACGCCAGGATTTCGTCGGGAGTCTGACCGAACATCTGTGCCATCATCTCGGCGGATTGCCGCGTCGCGGCAGGCGACTCAGCAAGAATCGTCGCGAAAATGAAATTGCTCACCCCGATTGAGTCGGGCTTTCGGCCGAGGCGCTTGGCCTCCTCGCGGACGAAGGCGACCTTCTCGCGAAACGACTTGTCGGTCGTCTTCTTCACGACTTCCATCGAGATATGCCCGCGCTTGCCCGCGTCGGGAATGATGTTGACGTAGTCCGAGTACTTGGCCGCGATGCGCAGCAGGCCTTTGCCGCCGCCACCGACGATTATCGGCGGATGCGGCTGCTGAATGGGCTTCGGCCACATGATCGCATCCTTGAAATGATAGAACTCACCGTCGAAGGTCGTCTTCTCATTCGCCCACAGCGACAGGATGCAGGCGATCGCCTCGTCGAGCATCCGCAGCCGCTCGGTGATCGGCGGGAACGGAATCCCGGTCATGTTGAACTCGGTCTCCGTCCATCCCGATCCGAGACCAGCGACCAGCCGTCCGCCGCTCAGCCGGTCCAGCGTCATCAGGGCCTGCGCCGTGATCGCGGGATGACGAAACAGGTTGCACAGCACCAAATGGCCGACGCGAATTTTTTTGGTCGCTTCGATCACCGCGGCCGCCATAACGATATGGTCATAGGACTTTGCTTTCGGATCGAGTTGCCTATTCGGACCTTCGTTCACCAGATGGTCGGGAAAGACGATCAGGTCGTAGCCGAGTGCCTCCGCCGCTTGCGCATGCGCTTTGTGCTGAGCGGGTTCAAGATTGCCGAGCTGAATTCCAAATTCCATTGGTACCTCACGAACTGCGGGATTGAGCCGGCTACGTTAGCAAACCAGCCGTCGATAAGAATATGCGCAACGATTTGGTCTGTCGCGATGCGCGGCGCCTTGTCAAAATCGCGGCAAATTCAACGTTCCAGCAACGCCCGCGCGCTACCGAGGCCAGGGATTAAAGCAGCGCGTTTGCCCGTTGCGACGCTTCTTTGCTCTCGCGCGATTGGTTGCCGCATGTGCGCGCGAGCCATCTGGTGCCGTAAGGCGCGAATGCCTACGAAATCATCAGATCGCCTATCAGAAGAGTTTGTACAGGTTATTAAACAGTGATTATATTTGAACCAGATGATGAATTCATCGCCGGTTCCGCCCCGCAAGTGCCTGCTGATTCGACACGATGCCCGCGCGACAGCCGACCAAGGAGACCGATGACTCCACCTAGCGCGCAAATTCGTTCACGAAGTCTGTTGGAGCCCAAGCGTCCTTCGATGCTCGACGCGCTGGGCGAGTTCCGCGTTCCGCTCGAGGCCAGCATCTACTGGCTCGGCGCGCTCTCGCATCCATGGCCGCGTGTGCCGATGCGCGACGCCAAAGTCGTCATGCTCATTCCGGGTTTCATGGCGGGCGATATGACGCTGGCGCCGCTGGCGAATTTTTGCCGATGGCTCGGTCATCGCGCAGTCTATGCCGGCATTCTGTCGAACTCGGAATGTCCGCGCGAGACGATGAGCAAGCTGAACGTGCGGCTCAAACTCGCCTATGAAAAATTCGAACAGCCGATCGTCGTGATCGGCCAGAGTCTCGGTGGAGTTTACGCGCGCGAGATCGCCCGCGAGCATCCCGAGATGGTCGAGCGCGTGATTTCGCTCGGCTCGCCGATCAGGAAACCGCGGAACGCGGCCAATCTTGCCGTGCAGGCTGTCGCGCGTTCCGTCGCCGCAATTCGCGGCAAGGCCGACGGATGTCTCAGCGAGTCGTGCAAGTGCGGACTGATGTTGAGTGACGAGTCGCCAGCCAATGTTCCAACCACGCACATCTACTCGCGCACCGACGGCGTAGTGCATTGGGAGAGTTGCGTAGATCTCAGTGGCGCGCCCACCGTGGAAAACGTCGAGGTGATGGGCAGCCATGTCGGGATGGGCATCAACGCCGACGTGTATCGCGTGATAGCGGACAGGCTCGCAATGCCACGCAGGTCACGTCTCCGCATGGCTCAATCACAACCCGCTACGGCGCAACCTTCTTAACACCGGGTGCAGGGGTCACCCCTGCCGAAGGAAGTGTGAAACCCACCGCGGGTTTCACATGAGATTCAATTCCTGCGTTCAAGCTTTCCCATAAACCGGTACGACCGCGCCTGAAGTGACGCGGCAATCGTCCGAGCACAAATACGCAATCGTCTTCGCAATATCCCCCGGCTTCACCCAGTTCTCATGCTTTGCCTTGGGCATCGCGGTGCGATTCGCTTCCGTATCGATCGTGCTCGGCGCAATTGCGTTTACCATCACGCCGTCTTCGAGAACTTCCTGCGCCAGCGACGCGGTGAAGGTTGCGATCGCGCCCTTCGCGACCGCGTAGGCTGCGTAGTCGCCCGCGCCCTGCAGGCCGCTGCGCGACGCGACCGAGACGATTCGTCCCCACTTGTTGCGCTGCATTATCGGCACGACAGCGCGGCAGCATAGGAACGTTGGCCTCACGTTGAGATCGAACATCGCCGACCATTCTGCGAGCGTCGTTTCCGCGATCGGCTTGCCACCCCAGAATCCACCGACGAGATTCACCAGGATATCGACCTTGCCCCACTTTGCGGCGACGTCCGCGACGAACTGCGCCGCCTGCGTCTCGTCGCTGACGTCAGCTTTCTTCAGAAAGATTTCCGACGCCGGGAAACGGTCGCCAAGTTGCTTTCTCAGGATCGGCACTTCCGCATCGACGACATATGGCGCCGCGACTTTCGCGCCCGCGATCAGAAAGTTCTCGACCACTGCGCGCCCAAGCGCGCCGGTGCCGCCGGTCACTATCGCGATTCGATTTTCAAGAATTTGCATAACCGCTCTCCGTAGATTCGATGAAGTGAAAGTCTAGTGCGGTGCCGCGAGATCGCATAGCGCGCGCTCCAAAAAAAGAAACGCCGGGGAGTGCCCGGCGTCTCTGCAGAATCGAATTTGTCGAGCGCTGCTACTTCAGATTCTCGTTGGCGAATTCCCAGTTGACCAGGCTCCAGTACGCCTCAACGTACTTCGCGCGCGCGTTGCGATAGTCGATGTAGTACGCGTGCTCCCATACGTCGCAGGTAAGAATGGGCTTCTGACCGTCGCGAATCGGGCTGCCCGCATCATGCGTCGCGATCGCCTGGATCGAGCCGTCCTTCGCGGTCACCAGCCATGCCCATCCGCTGCCGAAGTGGCCGACGGCAAGCTCGCTGAACTTCTTCTTGAACGCCGCGAAATCGCCGAAGCCTTTCTTGATCGCGTCGGCTACCGGGCCCTTCGGCTCGCCGCCGCCCTTGGGACTCAACGATTTCCAGTAGAACGAATGATTGAAATGCTGCCCCGCGTTGTTCAGCAGCGGCCCCGGCTCTGCCGCCTTGACGACGTCTTCGACCGACGCGTCCGCGAACTTGGTGCCCGTGGTCAACTCGTTGAGCTTGTCGACATAGGCCTTGTGATGCTTGCCGTGATGATACTCGAGCGTCTCCGCCGAGATGTGAGGTTTGAGTCCGTCGATGCTGTATGGGAGTTCGGGAAGTTTGAATGCCACGATTGTAGACCGTCCTTTCGGGCTGGGACCGGGATCCGTGGGCCCGTTTGATGATGGATGCAGGTCCCGAAATTGGGGCTGCCAGTTAACTCTACGCTCGACTCGAAACTGAGGGTAGTTTCGAAGTTAGAGTAGAGGCGAAATCCTCCGCCGATGAGATAAGCTTCCTCATTATCGATCAGTACCTGAAAAAAAGCGAGTAACGAAGACACCAACGGAGAGAACGATGACAGATTTCATAAAAGATGAAACTGGAGCCCCTCAGGTAGTCGATCGGAGCACCTTTCAGGCCGAGTTGGACGCATTGCGGGTTCGGGAAAAGGCTCACACAAAAGAAGGCGACGCGATTGCAGCCAGCCGACGACGGCTACCCATGGTCGAGGTGGATGGTGCGACACCGCTTACCGGCGAACATGGCGCGGTAACTCTGCTGGACGTGTTCGAGGGACGCCGGATGCTCATCGCCTACTACTTCATGTGGCACCCCGGTAAGCCTGCGCCGGAGCAATGCGAAGGATGCACCTGGGTCACATCGCAGGTCCGCGAGCTGTCCTATATCCATTCTCGCGACGTCACCTACGCCACGTTCTGCCAAGGCCCGTATGAAGAGAGTGCCCGGTACCGCAACTTCATGGGCTGGGAGATGCCCTGGTACTCGGCCGCAAAAGACTCGCTCGAGAC
>JBEKLS010000105.1:0-15336 GCA_050010075.1 Binatus sp. (SeqCode)
GCCGGGCTTAACGTAAGGCGAGATCACCAGCATCGGAATCCTGGTCCCATCGCCGAAAAAATCAAGCGGCTGGATATAACCAGAGTCATAGTAACCTCCGCCCTCGTCCAGTGTGACTACTATCGCGGTAGTCGCAAACAGTTCCGGCTTGCTTATGATTTCGTTCGCGATGCTCAGTACGAAATACTCGTAGGCCGACACCGCAGAGTTACCCGGATGCCCCGAATAGGGCTCGTACGGCCGCACGAATGAGACTTCCGGCAGCTTTCCCAAGCGGGAGTCGCGGTAAAATTCTGAAACATCCTCGATCCTGTCATGCAGTGCGGTGGTCATTATGTTTTTGCTGTACTGCAAGGGATTGCAGATCGAGCACCACGTCTCGTTGGCGCCCGAGCGTTGGTTACCGCCGCGTTTGAGTCCGCCAATGTAGTACTTCCATGAGACACGCGCTTTGCTCAGCGCCTCTCCGATGTTCGGCAGCGTCTGCGGTGGCAAGGTGTAAGGATGCCGCTTTACGTCGACCGGGGTGCCATCCGCGTTGTAAGCGGGCCCGTAGTTATTGACGAGATAGTAGTGACCAGGATCGCAGCGAGCGGTCCTATGCTGTGACTTAAGGTACGCAACGATTTGCGCGACTCCAGGTTGCAACAAGTCCGCGCAGTTAACATAGGAACCACTCTCGTAGCCGTCCTGCTTGTACCAGTTATTGGAGCCGGCCCATGGATCAGGATCTTCTACAAGTCTCTGCGGCGGCGTCGCAGGATTCCCGGCGCCGTCGCTGTAGTAGGCAAGGTCGCCAGTGCCGAAATAAATAAAGCTGGCGCCGGTGCCACCCATGATCCCCTGGTGAAAGTTGTCGCTCATCGCATAGTGGTCGGCGATAAATTTGAAAACCGGCGCGTCGCCTTGCGCCATGTTGTAGAAGCCCATCGCGACGCTGCCCTGATGGGTACTTTGATCGTTGAATGGAACCGGCGGCGGCTTGCCGTTACTGCCCATTCCGATCGTAGTCGCCACCCATGGGACCAGATCGTTGCGACCCTGGTCGAATTGCTGCCACATCTGAAAGAAGCGATGAACCGGATCGCCGGTGTAGGAGAGTTGATAGGCGGTGTACTTACTCAGTTGAAAGGGCCCATTCGAGAGGTTGGCGGGGAAGCGATGATCCGCAACGTTGTGCGGCTGTCCAAAGGCGAAGGTCGTATTCGGTTGCGGTAGCGTCCCGTAAGGCGCGGTTCGTTCCGGCGCTATCGAGTACTTGCCGTGATCGACGGCTTGCCATTGCTCGGCCCGCTTGAAGTTGGGTCCCGCAGTTCCGTCGGCGTTGACGATCCCCTCTGACAATAAGTTTCGAACGCTCTGACCCGGCTGGGGCTGATAGACGCCGAACAGATTGTCGAAGGAATGATTCTCGCCGACGATCACAATCAGGTGTTGAATAGGCGTGCGGGTCGCGTGCGTTCGCGCAAACAGCGGATGCGCATAAAAAGCGAATACAACCGTCAGCGCGAGTACGACGCGCGCTCGAGTGTGCGGGCCAGTCTGATTCATACGCAAAGGTCAGCCGGGCATCTGCTACGGCACGTTGACTATCACCAGCTTCGGCCTCATGCCAATCGCCTGAACCACCCTTCTATCACCGTCAGATGTCCGCTATGTGAACGAAGTCGGCGGGGAGGCAAACCTTCGCGCTTGAAGTTTCACGGTTTCGTAACCTAGACTTTACTCCGCCACGATCCCCCCACCGGGAAGATTCACGAGGTGAAAACTTTGGCGGCAGCGGCGCTACTAGTAGAAGCAGAATCCGACTCGCCGACCGAAGTCTGGTCGCTGCTCGAGAAGCTTCTGCAAGGCCGGCTTCGCCGGTGCCTGGCGTTGTTGCCCAAGGTGCTCGGTGAGGACGATGTCGCCGCGGTTCACGATCTGCGGGTCTGGAGCCGGCGCTTGCAGCAGGTCATCGTCACGCTTTTCCCCGACGCGAGAGAGCCGGCCGCCCGCGAGATGGTGCGAGCTTTGCGCCGCGCGCGGCGATCGCTTGGCGGATGGCGCGACTGCGACGTGGTCATTGCGATGCTCGATCGCAAGCTGCGCCGGATGCGGAATGCCGACGAGCGGCGCGGGTGGGAGATGGTGCGCGAGTTTGCGCGTATCCGGCGCCAACGCCAGATGAATCGTGCGCGCAACCGGATCGCAAATCGCAGACTGTTTATGCTCGCGCAGCGAGGCCGCGAGCTACTCGATCAGCGCACCGCCGTGGAGACCCCTCAAGATGTCGATCCTCTCGCTGTGCTCGATACTTCAGTGAGCACAGCTTACGCGCAATGGCTCGAGTCGATGTCGCGCGCCAAGTCGAATTTCACTTCGTCCGAACTGCATGCGTTTCGAATTCAGACCAAACGCCTGCGCTATCGAATCGAACTGATGCGCGACGTCGGTTCAGCGACGGCTCCCGCGGCGCTCGAATCGTTGAAAGCGCTCCAGGATGAACTGGGTCATTGGCACGACAATCTGGAATTGGCCGCGATCACAGCGCAGGCGTTGAGCAATCCCGAGTTCCTCATGCAGCATCCGCGCAGCGCCGCAGTTTTGCTGCGCAAGATGGATCGCGATAACGTGCTTCATCTGAAGCGAATCCAGCAATTGCTGACGAGCCCGCCGGCGGGTGAAGAACCGTCGTCGCCCTACGACTCCGTCGAGCGATGTTGCGTACACAACTCGGCTCCGCTGTAACCTTCCGGCTGCTCTGAATTGTTGCTCCGGTAACGCATGGGTCGAAGTGTCTCTGGCGCTCAACTGGAGGCAGTGTCAATTTCTGGGAGGACTATGGCCGCCGACATCAGCGAAGTATTGCGCCAACCCGATGAACCCGAGGCCGTGTCGGGAAAGCGGCTGATCCTCTCGATCGCGACCGTGCTCTGCTTCGAAGGCTTTACGATGTCGATCAACGGCATCGGCTCTCCATGGATCGCGAAGGACTTTCATCTCGGCGAGTCGGGAATCGCCGGCCTGTTCGCCTGGATTTCTTTAGCGGCGCTCGGCGCACTGGGACTCTCGCGGATGATCGATCGGGTAGGGCGCCGCCGAATGCTGCTCGTATGCATCGCCGGCAGCGCCGTAAGTGCGCTCGCCGCCGCGCTCGCGACCAATATCGTGGCCTTCGCCGTGTGCGAGATAGCACTCTACGCCTTCATCGGTGCGGTCGTCGCCGGCGGTGTCGTAATCCTGGCCGAGGGACTCGCTATCGAAGAGCGTTCGCGTGGACAAAGCCTCGGCGGGCTGGGGATCGGACTCGGCGGTGGACTATGCCTGATAATGATGCCGATGGTGGCGACCCGTCATTCGTGGCGATGGATGCTGGTGTTGGCGTCGGCGCTTGGAGTCGCCGCGCTGTGGAGAGCGGCCAGGGTCATCCCGGAGAGCGGCCGCTGGCAACGCGCCGCCGCAACCGGCGCGACTTCCGCCAGCAACTTTTACGACGTGTTCGGACGGCGCTACCGCGGCCGCGCGATCACAACTCTGATTTGTTCATTGATGGGCACAATCGCGGCCACCGCCGCCACCAGTTGGTCTTACTTCCACCTGGTCTCGGTAGTGAGGCTGACGCCGGGAGCCGCCAGCGCCCTGATGCTGTTCGGTGGCGGTGCGGGAATGGCCGGTTTTCCGCTCGGTGCGCGCGGATGCGAGCGTTACGGCCGCATCCCGACCGTCTTCGTTGCGGCGATGGTGACCGGTTTCGCCGCGCTCGCTTTCTATTGGGGCCCGCCGGCGCATTCGAATTTCGTTTTCCTATGGATCGGTGTCACCTATTTCTGCTTCATCGCCGGCCAGAGCGCCGGACAGGTGGGCAGCAATTCACTGGCGACCGAACTTTTTCCCACCGCGCTCCGGGGCGCGATGATGGGATGGTACGCGTTGATCGGCGCTATCGCCTCGGTCTCCGCTCAGACCTTGACCGCAATTCTGGCCGGCCGCCTGGGCGGCTTGTCGGTCGTGGTCGGATACCTAAGCCTGCTCGCGATACCCAGTGCGATAATCGTCGTACTCTTCCTTCCCGAAACGCGCGGCCTCTCGCTCGAAGCCGCCGCGATGGAAGAAGCATTCGCAAAGACGCAGTAGAAGGCGCGGCTCATCTGGACGGCGCTCACCGGTGACCTTTGACCGTCGGGCGCTTTCTGCGCTAGGGAGGGTCAACATCTGGCTTCGAGTTCATTTGACGGCTCAATGGAGGCCTCATGAAAAACGGCACCACCAACGGCCACGTCACGACGACAGCCGAGTCGCTGCGCGGACTGATCGATGACAAGAACGGCCGCTTCGACCCACGCATTTACTGCGACCGCGAAATCTACGAACTCGAGCTCGAGCGTATCTTCGCGCGCTCTTGGCTCTACCTCTGTCACGAGAGCCAACTGAAGAAGCCGGGCGATTTCTTCGCGACCTACATGGCCGAAGATCCCGTGCTGGTGGTGCGGCAGAAGGACGGATCGATTCGCGCGTTTCTCAATCAATGCCGCCATCGCGGGATGCGCATCTGCCGGGCGGATTGCGGCAATGCGCGAGCGTTCACCTGCTCGTATCACGGCTGGGGCTACGACATCGGCGGCAATCTCGTCTCCGTCCCGCATGAGGAGGACGGCTTTCGCAACGAAATCGACAAGAGCAAATGGGGCCCGCTGCAGGTCCCGCGCATCGAGAGCTATCTCGGCCTCGTCTTCGCCACCTGGAACGAGGAGGCGCCGAGCTTCCGCGACTACCTCGGCGACATGCGCTGGTACCTCGACGGATATTTCGATCGCAGCGCCGGCGGCACCGAAGTTATCGGCGGGATGCATCGATGGGTGCTGAACTGCAACTGGAAATTCGCCGCCGAGCAGTTTTGCTCCGACATGTATCACGCGGATTTCAGCCATCTCTCGGCTCTGATCGCGCAGCTTCCCGAAGGTGTCGATCCATCCCTTGGTCGCCTGCCCACTATCGGCAGCCAGTTCAGCTCGCCCGCAGGCCACGGGACCGGATTCTTCACTGAAGCCCCCGCCACGGGCGGCCACGTCAACGGTCCAGTTGCCGGAGCGTACTACGACGGGCCCGCGCGCAAAGAGGCGATCGAACGCCTCGGCGAGCCGCGCGGATCACAAATGTCGACCGGGCACATGACGGTGTTCCCGACCTTCTCGTTCCTGCCGATGATCCAGACGCTGCGAGTTTGGCATCCGCGCGGCCCTGGCGAGATCGAAGTCTGGGCCTGGGCGGTCGTGGATCGTGAATCTCCCCCCGAGGTCAAGGAAGCCGTACGGCTCGGAGTGCTGCGCACGTTCAGCGCCGGCGGAATCTTCGAGCAGGACGACGGCGAGAACTGGCTCGAAATCCAGAAAGTCCTGCGCGGCCATATGGCGCGCCGCCAGAAGCTCAACCTCGAAATGGGAATCGGTCATGATCGCAGCGACGATCCGAAGTTTCCCGGCAAGATCAACAACGTCTATGGCGAGGAAGCGGCGCGCGGTTTTTATCGGCGATGGGCCGAAATGATCTCGACGGAGGTGCCGGCATGAGCGCCGCAATAGGCTCTCAGAGCCGCCCGGAGCAGGATTCGAGCGCTGCGCCCGTCACCCCGGAGCTGCAGCAGGAGATCGAGCAGTTCCTCTATCGCGAGTCGCGCATCCTCGACGATCGCCGCTACGAGGAATGGTACGCATTGCTAGCGGACGATCTCCACTACTTCATGCCGACGCGCTACAACCGCCTCAAGCGCGAGGCTGACAAGGAATTCTCCGCGCCCGACGAAGCCGCATTTTTCGACGAAGACAAACGCTCGATCGCGATGCGCATCCGGCGTCTCAATACGGGCCTGGCCTGGGCGGAAGATCCGCCCTCGCGCACGCGCCACATGGTCAGCAACGTGGTCATTCGGCCGATCGCCAACGACGAGTACGAGGTCGATTGCTACTACCTGCTGTATCGTTCGCGGCTCGAACGTGAAGTCGAGATTTTCGTCGGGATGCGCCATGACGTGCTGCGCCGGGCGGATAATCCCGGTGGTTTCCAGGTCGCGCGCCGCACGATCATCCTCGACCAGTCGACCCTGCTCGCGCGCAACCTGAGCTTCTTCTTCTAAATGGAAAACTGCGCAATGAGCTGGAAGAAAGTCTGCACCAAGGACCAAATCTCGGATCAGTCCGCGCTCAAGATCAAAGGACAAAATCCAATCGCCGTGTTTCGCGTCGGCGACGAGTTCTTTGCGACCGATGACACCTGCACCCACGCGAAATTTTCGCTGTCCGAAGGATATATCGAAGGCGACGAAGTGGTCTGCGCGCTGCACGAGGCGCGGTTCTGTCTGCGCACGGGAAGGGTACTGTCGCCGCCGGCGACGGTGCCGCTGCGCACCTATGCGGTAAAAATCGAAGGCGACGACGTCATGGTCGAAATGGAGTAGGCGCCGAAATGGGATGGCTGAACAATAAAGTAGCGCTGGTCACGGGTGGCGCGTCGGGACTTGGGCGCGCAATCGTCGAGCGCTTTCTAGACGAGGGCGCGCGGGTTGCGATTCTCGATCGTTCGCGCGAGCGCAGCGAAGAGATGGCCGCTCGGCTCGGCGATCGCATCGCGACCATTGTGGGCGACGTCACTTCATTGCCCGACAACCAGCGCGCGGTTGCCGAAACAGTGAAGCGCTTCGGCGGACTCGATTGCCTGGTCGGCAACGCCGGCATCTGGGATTTCAATGCGTCGCTGGTAAATTTGCCCGACGATCGAATTGGCGCCGCGTTCGACGAGCTGTTCGGAGTCAACGTCAAAGGATACCTGCTCGGCGCCAAGGCGGCTTACCGGGAACTGGCCCGGACGCGCGGCAATATCATCTTTACTGTTTCCAACGCGGGCTTTTACCCGTGCGGCGGCGGTCCGCTGTATACGGCATCCAAGCACGCCGTGGTCGGACTGATTCGCCAGCTTGCGTACGAACTCGCGCCGAAGATTCGCGTCAACGGGGTCGCGCCCGGCGCTATCCCCACCGATTTGCGCGGTCCACGCTCGCTCGAGATGGCGGAGCGATCGATCGCTGCGATTCCCCTCAAGGAGATTGTCGAACGCGGACTGCCGCTCGGCAAACTGCCCGAGCCGCGCGACTACACCGGTTCGTACGTATTGCTCGCGTCGAACGAGAATTCGTCGACTGCCACCGGCGGCGTGATCATTTGCGAAGGCGGAATGGGTATCCGCGGCTTCGGCGATGCAGCCGGCGGCCGTGACCTGTAATCACCCCGCATTTTGATGCCGAGGGATTTAGTCGGGGCGGCGGCATGGCTTGATCCGCCGCCCCAGGTTTGATGCTTCCGGTTTACAGTTTGGTGTCAACCGTGCCGAGCAGCGAACTGATCGTCGAGCCCATCGTCTGATAGCCGACGAACACGATCACCGCGACCGCGGCGAGAATCAGCGCGTACTCGGCCATGGTCTGGCCAGCCTGGTTCTCGCGAACCTTTACGAACATCCTTGTGATCTTGTCCATTGTCCCGTGTCCTCCTGGAGCGTTTTTTGGCCGTAATTGGCCGTTGTCCCCGTTAATTGGTTGCTGATGCCTCTCTGCGCGCATAAGCAATGAAACCACTAAAAAGACTATTATAAAGTGTAGGTGGTGTCAAACTGCGTCAAACCACGTGAAAGGCTAAATTTGACTAGCGCAAACTTGGCGGCTTTGCTGGCATTTTGGTCTGGCATCGATTGCTTACCGTGTCCCATTTTGGAGCACGACGCCTATGTTCGATCCGCGATAGAGATATTCGATAGATTCTTTCTCTGCCAGACACGAAAGGAGATTCCATGAAATACCGAAAGCTCGGGGACAGTGATTTGCACGTTTCGGAAATTTCGCTGGGGTCGTGGCTGACGTATGGCGTCGGGGTCGAACGCGACCGCGCCGCCGCCTGCGTCAATCGGGCTTTCGATCTCGGGATTAATTTCATCGATACGGCGAACGCGTACGGCCGCGGTGCGGCAGAGAGTTTCCTGGGCGAGGTTCTGGCGCAGCGCCCTCGCGCGTCGTACGTGCTGGCGACTAAATTGTTCTTTCCGATGAGCGCGACCGATCGAGGATTGTCGCGCCCGCAAATTCTCAAGCAGATCGATGCGTCTCTGCGCCGCTTACGTTTGGACTACGTCGATCTCTACCAGTGCCACCGCTACGACACCGCAACGCCTATTGAAGAGACGATGCATGCGCTGAGCGAGGTCGTGAAGCAAGGCAAAGCCCGCTATATCGGGTTCTCCGAGTGGTCTCCACGGCAGATTGAAGCCGCCTTCGCCGTGCCGGATACGGTGCGATTCGTCTCGAGCCAGCCGCAATATTCAATGCTTTGGCGGGAGCCCGAACAGAAGGTCTTCCCCCTGTGCGCCAAAAAAGGCGTTTCTCACATTGTCTGGTCGCCACTGGCGCAAGGAGTATTGACGGGCAAGTATCAGGCAGGCGCAAAGCCGCCAGCCGCGTCGCGCGCAACCAGCGACAGCATGGGCCAGTTCATCCAATCATGGATGCAGCCAGGGGTTCTCAAGGCAGTGCAAAATCTCAAACCACTGGCCGATGAAGCAGGGTGCACGCTCTCTCAATTTTCTCTGGCCTGGGTGCTACGCGAGCCGAATGTCGCGTCGGCCATCGTTGGTGCGAGCCGACCGGAGCAGCTAGACGAAAATGTCGTGGCCTCCGGCCTCGTCATCGACCCCGATCTGTTCCGGCAGGCAGAAAAAATTGTCGCCAATGTTCAACGCGGCCGCTAGCATCACTCGCACGCGCTAGGCGATCCTGAGACGGCTCAGCAGGGGGAATTTAGCCGCATCCGCGACGAACGCCAGCGTAACTGCCCCGCCCAGAGTGCCGAAAACAACGACGAGCGGCAGCGCCGTCATTGCGATTCCGCAGACGGCCAACGTCGACGCGATCAGGACATCCGCGATGGACGACAGAACGAGCCACCGGCTTGGCGCTGTCCACGACCACAGCCGTTGGCGTCCGCGCAGCGCGTAAAGAGTGGCCTGATTCCCGAACACGATGGCGACAAACGCCAGAGTTTGCAGCGCCTCGATTCCTAGGCCCAGCCGGAATTTGCCGACGGCCAGCACCATGGTGCAGAACACCAACTCGCATACTCCCATAAAGACTCCGATAATCGTCAGGCCGCCGATGCGCCATCGGTTGGGCTGCGCGGACGGAGTCACGTTGTCGGTCGTCAAGGACATGCCCAGGAAGTCGCCGGTGAGCATCACGATGACCATCAACATCGGGGTCAGAATCGCATGCCCGGTCATGACCAGGCCGACCGCCAGGAAGAGCGCCTGCACGGTTTTTTTGGTAACCGAATTCAGCGCATAGGTCAGGATGCGTTGAAAGGTCATGCGGCCTTCCTTAACGGAGGCCACGATGCCACCGAGTCCGGGTTCGGTCAGCACAATACCGGCCGCCGACTTGGCAACGTCGGTCGCAGTCGATACCGCGATCCCCATCTGTGCCTGGCGCAAGGCGGGCGCGTCGTTGGCGCCGTCGCCGCACATCGCAACATTGTGGCCGCCTTTCTGAAACGCCTTCACGAGCTTGTACTTGTCCTCCGGCAGGACGCCGGCGAAGACCGCGAATTGCTCGGGCTTCACCGCGTCGCCGATCGGTCCGGGTGGACACACTGCTCCTTCGAGTCCCACCTCTCGAGCGACGATCGCGGCCGTCTCGGGCGCGTCTCCCGTCACCATCACGGTGCGCACGCCCAGGGTGCGCATCTCGGTGACCAACGCCGCCGAGTCCGGTCGCGGTGGATCGCTGAGCGCTATAAGTCCCGCCAGTCGCATCGCCGCGGCGGTGCCGGTCGCAACGGCGAGCAGCCGAAAGCCCTTCGCCTCCAGTTCCTTTGCCGTCGCAGACAACTGCGGCGCCGGCGGCGCAATGCCGATCACCGCGGCATAAGCTCCCTTCACCACCCGCATGGTGCCGGCGCCGTTTGGATCCTCGGCGGTCGCCTCGGAGGTCTTCTTTGCTGGATCGAAGGGGATGAACTTAATCAGCTTCGGCAGCTTGGCGCCCTTGCTCGAAGCAGCGGCGCGAATGGCTGCATCGACTGGATCCTGCCCGCCGTCCGCACTCGCTACCGCCGCGAGCCCCAGCAACCCGGCCTCGTCGAAATTCGGCGCGGGATTGACCGCGGTCACAGTCAATGCGTTGAGCGTCAGCGTGCCGGTCTTATCGGCGCACAAGACATCGATACTCGCCGCTTCGTCCACTGCCGAGAGTCGCGTTGGAAGCACGCCCAGGCGTCCCAGCGCGCGTGCGCCCAGTGCAGCCGCAACGGTGAAGGTGGCCGGGAGCGCGACGGGAATCGATGCGAGAATCGCAGTCAGCACCAGCGGGATGATTTCAGCAAGCGGCATCGCAAGTCGGTAGGCATACGCCACTAGCATCATGATTACGAAGCTGTTGAAGATCGCGAGATTGCGCACGACGCTCAAGACGGCCTTCTGCTCCGAGCTCGCAACGTGGGCGGTGCGGACCAGTTCCGCGGTGCGTCCAAATTTTGTGCGAGTTCCGGTCGCCGTGACTTCCGCGACGGCCTCGCCGCGCCGCACGAGTGCGCCCGCATAAGTCTGCAAACCCGGACCAGCTTCGATAGGTATCGATTCGCCGGTGAGCATCGACTGATCGAGCAGAACAGATCCCTCGACCAGGCGTACGTCTGCCGCCACCACGGCTCCCAGCGACAACTTAACGATATCACCCGGTACCAGCCCGACAGCGGGCACGGTTTTCCATACTCCGTCGCGCCGCACCGACGCGTTCAGCGCAAGTCGCGATTTGAGCGCGGCCAGCGTCGCCTGCGCGCGCGACTCCTGGAAAAACCCGAGCGCCGCGTTGAATACCAGCAGTACCGCGATGATGGCGGCCTCGACGTACTTGCCAAGCACCACCTCGAGTACGATCGCAGCCTCGAGCATCCACGGAACGGGAGTCCAGAACTTGCTCAACGCCGAACGCAGCGGATGCACCGACGTGTCGGGCATTGCGTTGGGGCCGAACTTCTTGAGCCGGACGCCGGCTTCGTCGGTGGTGAGACCGTTCGGTGCGCCTTCGCTTCCGGGCCGAGCTGACTTGCCGGTTGAAACAATCGGGACGACCGGCGCAGTCCCAGGTTTAACCTCGGCCGGCGAAGAAAGATTCAAAGAGGGATCGGCCATGTCTTAACCAAAAAAAGAAAGGCACGCGTGGCTTCACCATGAGGGCATGTGGCCAAGCGTGCCATCGGTTTCCGGGGGAGGGAGATACCGACAATTAATAATCTAGTACTTCTGCCGTTTGACGCTACTGTCGCCGCGTTACAATGGGAACAATGCTGAACGATCGCTGCAAAAAAAATAGATCGCGCTAGTTGGGTACGTGTCCGATCGACTTCTGCAGCCTGGCAACCTGCACCACCATCTGCCGTCCCTGCCGAATGACGAACTGCTCGCGTTCCAATCGCGCCAGATGCTCCGTCACTCGCGGCCGCGAGGCTCCCACCAGGTTGGCGATATCCTTGTGGCTGAAAGATACGCGCAGCAGCGTGCCGCGCGATTCCTCGACCCCAAAGTCGGAACACAATTCGAGCAGTGCAATCGCGATTCGCTCATGCAGTCCGAGATTCAAAAAACTACTGCTGCGCAGCAGCAGCCGATACCACTGCTTCAAATCGTTTTCGTGAAGATGCTTGAATGCCGACTCGGAAGATTTCCTGGTGATGCCGTCGAATTCCGCGTGGCTCAGGGTGCCGACCCTGCAATCGTTGTATGCCTCGCACTGGAAACTGGATTGGCTCATCGGCATTGCCGGAAACTCGGGAATCAGACCGGGCGCAATCAATGCCACCGTCACGCGCTCATTGTGCGCGTTCATGCAGGTGATCCGCGCGATGCCGGTCAACAAAATATGCGCCTCGGAGGCGAGCGCGGATTCGTCGAGGATCACGGCACGTCGCTTGTAGTTGGCAAGAGTCAGCAGTCCGACCAGCATGGTCAGTTCTGCGGGGGAAAGCCAGGAAAGAGCTTTGAGGCGGGTCAGATGGTCGAGGTCGGAGTTATGATGGCTGTCGCGCTCATTCAAATTTGCACCTGTGGGAGGATGCTTGGATACTACTCCTTTTCTCATCCATCAGGTAGCGAATGTTCCCCCTCCGACACGAATCATGTGCCTGATAGAACGCGACGAATCGTTCTTTGACCTTATTTAACCCGATGTTCAATCAATCGGTGGCGAACTTCGATGTCGTAAGAGGGAGGAGCGCCCGGGCACATATCTGCGAGCCATTGCTTGGTCGTCAAATCAGGAAGTCTCCGAAAGCTGAACACTGATACGTAAACCGCATGTCGTTCGCCGGATGCGATGTTCTCGACGAAGGCACGCTTGCACCGATTGCAGTGCCGCTGCATGAGCGGTTGACCCGCTTCGATTTCGATTTGACGCCCTTGCGGCGTAGACCATTCGTGGCTGTTCCATGCGTCGCGTTCCATATGTGGTTGAACCTCTTGGGACAGAAATACCGAACGTGCGATGGCGCCCGTTGAATGCAGAGTTCGTAACCAAGATCTTCGCGCGCCAGAGCCGAATAAAGCCAATGAAGCACCGTGCCATGAAGAACGGCTCCGAGTGATTTAGGTAGAAGCGTTTCGGGCCGCGGATCTGATTCAGCCGAAACTTCATCTGACGACTTCGCGCGCCCGATTGCGCACGCGCCGGTGCCGGCCGTTTGACTACGGCACCGCTGCGAAGCTATGCCAGTATACGGTACGAAATGACAAGAATAGTGGCGGGCGGCGAATCCCAAAGTTCGGCGTTTCGCCTGTGAAATCGGCCAATTCTGCGGCCATCAGTCAGGGCTCGCTGACGGGCAGGAGCAAGAGGTTCCAAACATCATGGGATCGGTTCAGTCGCTCGAAAGAGCAATCGCCGGAATAAAAACCCGTGTGACCATTGATTTCCTGAAGGACTCACCGAAGAAGCTGCTGATCGATGGAAAATTCGCTCGATCTCTACACGCAAATCAAATCCGTCTACGTGAAAATTTGAAAGGAGAATGAAAATGGCGACAGCAGTTCCCTCGGTTGAACGCGCGGCGAAAGGCGTGACCTCCAGCGCAGTCCTGGATTTCCTGAGAAAGCCGAAGCAGTTGCTCATCGGCGGCAAGTGGGTGTCGGCGAAGTCGGGCAAAACTTTCGAAACGATCAACCCGGCCAACGAAGAAGTGCTCGCGCTCGTTCCGGAAGGCGACAAAGCCGATGTCGATGAAGCAGTAAAGGCCGCGCGCAAGGCATACGAAGAGGGCAAGTGGTCGAAGATCAGTCCGCATCAGCGCTCTCGCTACCTGCTGACGATCGCGGACCTGATTGAAAAGCATACTGAGGAATTGGCGACCCTCGAAACGCTCAACAATGGAATGGCAATCTCGCTGGCGCGCGGCATGGTCTCAGGCGCCGTGGATACGCTCAGGTACTACGCCGGATGGGCGACCAAGGTTTACGGCGAGACCAACCCGTCCGATCCCTCGATGTTCAACTACACCTTGAGCGAGCCGGTGGGCGTGTGCGGACAGATAATTCCGTGGAACGGTCCAATCGCGATGCTGGCGTGGAAGATCGGACCGGCGCTCGCATGCGGCAACGTCTCGATTCTCAAGCCCGCCGAGCAGACGCCTTTGACCGCGCTCAGAATCGGCGAGCTGATCATGGAGGCTGATCTGCCCGAGGGCGTCGTCAACATCATCACCGGCTTTGGTGAGACTGCCGGCGCCGCGATTGCCGCTCATCCGGACATCGACAAGGTTGCCTTCACCGGTTCGACCGAGGTCGGCAAGCTGATTCTGCAAGCCTCGACCGGAAACCTGAAACGCGTTTCGCTGGAGCTTGGCGGCAAGTCGCCCAACGTGATTTTCCCCGATGCGGATCTCGAAGAAGCGGTTCCCACTTCGCTGTTCGGCTTCACCATGCTCTCGGGCCAGGTCTGTTGCGCGGGCACCCGAGTATTCGTGCAGAGCGACTTCCACGATCGCTTCGTGGAACACCTGACGCGCTACGCCTCGAACGTAAAGGCCGGCGATCCGCTCGATGCGACCACTACGGTCGGTCCTCTCGTTTCGCGTGAGCAGTTCAACCGCGTCAAGGGTTACCTGGAAGCCGGCAAGAACGAAGGCGCCACGACGGCGATCGGCGGCGAGGCGCGGACCGGGAAGGGATTCTTCGTCGATCCGACGATTTTCACCGAAGTCAAAAACAGCATGAAGATCGCGCGCGAAGAGATCTTCGGTCCGGTCGCGTCGGTGATTCCGTTCAAGGACGAAAACGACGCGGTCTTCCAGGGCAACGACACTACCTACGGCCTCGCTGCGGCCGTATGGACGCAGGACGTGAGCCGCGCGTTTCGCGTGGCGCGCGCACTCAAGGCGGGCACGGTCTGGATCAACTGTTACAACAACATCGATCCGATCTCGCCCTTCGGCGGCTACAAGCAATCAGGCATCGGCCGCGAGTTAGGCAGGCATTCGATCGATCTCTACACGCAGATCAAATCCGTCTACGCAAAAATCTAGCGACGGACAGAACTGCAGGGATCGCCGGACATGTAACTCACAACTTTTCTGGAGGACGGATGGTGACGGGACATCTACGAGCCATCGGGTTGGGTATGATTGCGGTTGTTTTTTCGCTCGCGACACCGTGCCATGCACAGAGCTTTTCGGACTTCGGGTCTGATGTCGAGAACTACTTCATCAACTGGTTTCCGCGTGTCACCCAAATCCAAAGCGAGCAGCCGCACTGGATCACGCCGCTGGTGACCGTCACCCCACGGCTCGAGGAAGAGGTTCGGTACGACCAGTTCTTCGAGTCGATGCGCGACGGGGTCGCGACCGACAACTTCGGCGCCGGCAAGGGCATCGAGCTTATCCCGTTCCAGAACACTGAAGTCATCGTCGGGATACCGGGATTCCAGAAGCGCAACAAACCGCGCAACACCGACGGCTTCGGCGATTGGCCGTTCCTCGTGAAGTACCGCCTGTTCTCCGGCAACGAGGAGAACGGCAACTATATTGTCACCGCCTTCATGGGCTTCAGCGTGCCGACTGGCTCAAACGTCAACGGCAACGGCCACGGCATCTTCACGCCGACGCTCGCGGCCGGCAAAGGCTTCGGCGACTTCGACGTGCAGTCGACGGTCGGCGTCGCGTTCCCCAGCGGCGGCCTCGATCGGCTCGGGATGCCGCTGGCATGGAACACCGCCTTCCAGTACCGGCTCTTCAAATATTTCTGGCCCGAGTTTGAAACCAACTACACCTGGCAGTC
>JBEKLS010000106.1:0-14936 GCA_050010075.1 Binatus sp. (SeqCode)
CCAACGACGCGATTGCTTCGCGCGGACGGTCAATCGCGACGGCCAGCATGTACGCGAGCACCATCACGAGCGCGCGAATCGTCGACACGTGATGCCCCGCGATCGACGCATAGACGCACACCGCAATCATCGCGGCGAGCGCTGCGACCTTGTTCGCATAGCCGCGGCTTGCCAGTCCCGGCGCCAGCATCATCGCGAGCCGCGCGGCTGCGAATATCACCGCTGCCACGATGCTCAAGTGCAGGCCCGAAATGACCAGCAGATGCGCCATGCCGGTGCGCGCAAAGATTTGCCTTAGGGGATCTCCGATTTCACCCTGGTCGCCGATAACCAGCGCGCGCATCTCGGCGTTTTCAGGATACGCGAGATTGCGATCGAAGAACTCGCCGATGTGCGCCCGTACCGATTCAATCTGGCTTGCGGGGAAGCTCGAACGATGGCCGATGATTTGAAAGGCCGGCGAACCGAGCGACTTGCCAGCCGCAGTCATCGTCGCGGCGATGCCGTCGCGCGCCATCAGGCCCACGTAATCGAACTCGCCGGGATTGCCGTAGTTGCGCGGAAAATGGATGCGCGCAGTCAGCCTGATTTCGTCGCCCAGCTTGAAACTCCCGCCCCCGAGCACCGCGATTCTGACGTTGCCGCTCGATTGCGACATCGCCGCACCCTGTTCGGCGGCGCGATCGACGGCGACGTAGATTCGGTCTCCGTAATCTTCATGCTCCCCCTCACGATAGACGCGGCCTTCGATCGCGACGCGCGAATCGTCGACGAAAGACGCAATACTGCGCGCGTCGTGCGGCGGCTCGAGCACGTTCGCAACCGCAACGTTCGCGGCAAGCGCGATTGCCACATAAGTCACTGCGAGGCCGAGCATCCCGCGCGATGCGAGCAATGCGCCCAGCGCCAATCCGGCGATCGAGAATGCAAACCACGGTGAAATCGTGAAGTGAAAATTGCCGAGCGCGTCGCCGGCGACGACTGCAATTGCGACTGCGTAGATCGCCGGAATGCGCTCGATGCGGCTGACGGCCGGGATCGGCGGCAAGACGGCGCGGGACTTGAACGACTCCAGCCTGGTCGGCCGCGAGGCGGCGCGTTTTACGGAAAAGGCTCCCGCAGCGATAGGTACGCACTCCTTTGCGCGTCAATGGCGGCGTGCGGCAACTGTTGACTGAAAGATTATGCGCCAGCACAAGCAGCTAGCGCGACTGAAGACGTGTGCTCTAAAGAACTTTCGCGTCAGTCGCGCACGGGCGTGTCATTGACTCCCGTGCCGTCGCTTTCGGCATGAATTGAGGGCGGACCGAGCGGAAGCGCCATTTGATCAGCGGGATCGGCGGATTCTTCGACGTCGAGGAGCGCCGTCATCTCGTCCAAATGGCGGCGAATCTCGGCGGCGAGTTCGAGGTTGACGCCCTTGACCGCGGCAATCTCCTCGGTCGTCGCTTCGCGAATTCGCTTGAGACTGCCGAAATGGCGCAGCAACGCGCGCCGGCGGACCGGGCCGATGCCCTCGATGTCGTCGAGCACCGAGCGCAGGCGCGCGCGACGCCGCAGCTCGCGGTTGTAGGTAATCGCGAAGCGATGCGCCTCGTCGCGAATCCTCACCAGCAGGAACAGCGCCGTTGAATTTTTCGGCAGCACGATCGGATCCTTGCGCCGCGGAACGAAGACGCGCTCCTCGGATTTCGTCACTTCCTTGTCGCGCCGGTCGTTCAGCACGTGCTGCTTGGCGAGCGCGACGCAGTCGATCTGATCGAGCAGCCTGAATTCGCGCAGCACTTCGAGCGCGACGTTGAGCTGACCCTTGCCGCCGTCGATGACCCACAGATCCGGGTAAATGTTTTCGCGCACGGCGCGCTCGACCCGGCGCTTGAGGACTTCATACATGCTGGCGAAATCGTCCTGGCCCTCGAAGCTGCGAATCCGGTAGCGGCGGTAAAGATTCTTGCATGGCTCGCCTTCGTCAAACGTCACCTGCGAGCCGACGACCATCGAGCCCTGCAGATTCGAGATGTCGTAGCATTCCATGCGCTTGGGCGAGTTGCGCAGACCGAGCTTGACGCGCAGATCCTCGAGCATTTTCTCGCGCGTCTTCTCGTTGTCGCGGCGCGAGGCGAAGCTTTGGCGCGCGTTGTCCATCGCCATCTCGAGCAGGCGCAGCTTCTCGCCGCGCTGCGGCTGGAGCACTTCGCATTTCTTTCCGCGCCGCTCTGAGAGCAGCTCCGCGCGCACGGTCGCATCCTCGAGTTCGACCGGCACGATCACCTCGTCGGGAATATTGCGCGGCCCCGAGTAGTACTGGGTCAGCAGGTCGGAGAGAATTTCGTGCACCGGAAATTCGAGGTCCTGGAAGCTCCAGCCTTGCGTGCTCGTCAGCTTGCCGCCGCGCACGATCAGCACGATCGCCTCGATGTAGCCGCCCTCGCGGTAAATTCCGAACACGTCCTCGTCGATGCCCCAGTGATGCAGCACGGTCTGCCGCTCGACGGTTTTTTCGATGGCGCGAACGCGGTCGCGGATGCGCGCGGCTTGCTCAAACTCGAGGCGTGACGCGTGATCCTTCATCAGCTCGCGCATCTCGCGCAGCAGTTCGAGATTTTTGCCTTCGAGCAGCATCTGCGCCGCGTGCAGGTGGCGTCCATATTCGTCGCGATCGACGGGCAGGCAGCACGGCCCGAGGCATCGCTTGATCTGATATTCGAGGCATGGGCGCGAGCGGTTGCGGAACACGGCGTCGGTACAGGTGCGCAACGGAAAGACTTTGCGGATGACGTCGATCGTCTCGCGCAGGCCGTCGGCCGAGCCGAACGGGCCGAAGTAGTGACCGCCGTCCTTGACGATTTTGCGCGTGACGGTGATGCGCGGCCACGCGTGATTGGTGACCTTCGCGCTCAGGTAAGATTTGTCGTCCTTGAGGCGAATATTGTACCTGGGCTTGTACTGTTTGATCAGGTTGTTCTCGAGGATCAGCGCCTCCTTCTCGCTGGCGGTGACGATCGTGTCGAAGTCGCGCACGCGGCGCATCAGGAAGCGCACCTGGAAGCGGCCGTCGCCGCCGTCGCGGAAGTAGGATCGCACGCGCGCGCGCAGCGATTTCGCCTTGCCGACGTAGAGCACCTTGCCGGCGCGATCGCGCAGCAGGTAGATGCCGGGCTCGGTCGAAGTGGCGGCCAATTTTTGGTCGATCGACGCCGTTTCGTCTTCGAGAACGAGCGGCTCGGCGACAGTAGCGCCCGGCGGCGGCGCGTCCTTGGGATATTCGATCAGCGAACCATAGTGCGGCCCGGTCGGCTCGCCGCTGGTGGGCGCGGGCGGAGTTTCGGCGGCATCGTGCTTTTCGTCTTCGGGGAGCATGGCCGGGGGTATTATATCACCGCGGCGCGAGTATCGTTGTCCACCCGACCATCGCGCGCGCTACCCGATACGGCTGAATCATTGCTATTGAGGATTTGCGATTCACGCAAAATTGCCGCGCGACAGCTAGCGCGCAGGAGAACAGCTATGGGCAGAATCCAGGGGAAAGTAGCAGTGATCACCGGGGCCGCGAGCGGGATGGGCCGGGCGACGGCGCTACGCTTCGCCAAAGAGGGCGCGAGCGTGGTCCTTACCGATTTGAACTCGCAGGGGGGAGAGACCGCTGTCGCCGAATGCGCCGCGGCGGGCGCACGCGCGGTTTTTCAGCGCACCGACGTGACCAGCGAGGCAGATATCAAGGCGGCGGTCGATCGCGCGGTGAAGGAATTCGGACGGCTCGACATCATGTTCAACAACGCGGGCATCGCGGGGGCGGTCGGGCCGATCGAGAAGGTGACCTCCGCCGACTTCGATCGCACTATCGCAGTGCTCACGCGCGCGGTCTTCCTCGGGATGAAGTATTCGATCCCCGAGATGCGCAAGGTGGGCGGCGGCTCGATCATCTCGACCTCGTCGGTCGCGGGACTGCGCGGCGTCGGCTACCTCGCGACGTACAGCGCGGCGAAGGCGGCGGTCGTGAACCTGACGCAGGCAGTCGCGGTGGAAGTCGGTCACGACAAGATTCGCGTCAACTGCATCTGCCCCGGCGGCGTGAATACGCCGCTTGTGCGTGGCAGGAAGCCCGGCGCCGAAGAAGCGGCCGAGAAGAGCATGGCGAGAATGCAGCCGATTCCGCGCGCGGGCAAACCTGAAGACATCGCGACGATGGCGCTGTTCCTCGCCAGCGACGAATCAGAATGGATCACGGGCACCGCGATGGTGGTGGACGGCGGCGTCAACACTGGCAACACGCGCTTTCGGCTGGCGGGCCTGCCGGACAGCGGCTTCTCCGGGCCGTCGTTCGAGCGGTGAGCTTTTGACATTGGACGATTGGCGATGAGGTCGTGAGAAATTCACGTCCCGATTCGCCCTCAGAAGTAAGTTTCAAGATATGCGATAAGTTGGGGCGAGAATGAACTTGCGACGCTCCAGCCAACGGTTGCTGGGTGAACACGATGACCCGCGTAGATGAGCGTCTCGGCGAGATTTTCAATCCTTTTCGTGATCCCTACCTCGCAGATCCCTACGCATTTTTCGCCGACGCGCGTGACGTCACCCCAGTCTTCTATAGTCCTCTGATCAAATATTGGGTCGTCACGCGTCGCAGGGATATACGTCAGATTTTCGAATCGCCTAAACTATTCTCCGCCGCTAACGCGCTGTCGCCGATCCAGCCACCTTGTGCCGAAGCGAGCCGCCTCTTGTCCGCGGGCGGCGTCAGTCCCGTACCCACCCTGACCAACGTCGATCCACCAGCCCATACGCGTGTGCGGCGGCTGGCGAACGCGGCCTTCAAGCCCAGGCGTGTCGCCACAATGGAGCCCTTCGTCCGTGAACTTGTTATCCGTTTCTGTGAGAAAAATCTCGTCGGCGGCCATGCCGACCTGATCCGTGATTTTGCCTGGGAGTTACCCGCGCTCGTCATCTTTCGTCTCCTCGGAATTCCCGACGAGGACGTCCCGCGAGTAAAGGCCGGCGCCGAGAGCCGCCTCCTTTTCATGTTCGGACAGCCGACCGAGGAGGAACAGTGTCGTCTCGCACGCGGAATGGCGGCGTTCTGGAGCTATGCGGAGAAGTTAGTTGCGTCGCGTGCCAAAGAGCCGAGGGAAGATGTCACTAGCGACCTCGTGCTGGCGCGCGACGGCGATCTGCCCGCTCTGACTGAGGCAGAGGTGACGACGATAATTTATGGCCTGCTCCTGGCTGGCCATGAAACCACGACCAATCTGCTCGGCAACGCCTTCCGCCAGCTGCTGGGCCAACGCTCGGCCTGGGAGGAGATATGTCGAGACTCGTCGCTGATTCCGAATGCGATCGAAGAGGTCTTGCGTCTCGATTCGTCGGTCATCGTTTGGCGGCGCAAAACGACCGCGGCGGTGGAGGTTGGCGGAGTGGCGGTCCCGGAGGGCGCCGACCTGCTGCTGCTTCTGGGCTCCGCTAACCGAGATCCCGAAGTCTTCGAAGATCCCGAGCGGTTCGACATCCATCGTCCGAATGCTCGTGAGCACTTTGCTTTTGGACATGGCCCGCATCTTTGTCTCGGGGCACCGCTCGCGCGCCTCGAAGCACGAGTCGTGCTCGAGGAATTTACCGCGCGATTCCCGAGCCTGCGCTTGATGCCGGGGCAGAAATTCCGCTTCATGCCCAACGTTTCTTTCCGCGGTCCCCTTTCATTGCTTGTGGAATGGAGCAGCTGATTTGATCAACTTCCAAACGCGCGCGACTCGTAGCCACTAGATGCTCTTCAACGAGGATCGCGCCGGAGCCCGCTCTCGGCAGCGGCTGGAAATCGTGCGGTCGTCATCGTTGACAGAGGGGCAGTTTACGTATCGCGTCGTGTTTCCGCATTAACTGAGGTCCGGAGTCCCTGAAGGATTAAGCAATGAAGCAAATTCCGAGCGGAACAGAACTCGCCCGGCCGTTCATGCCTGCGAAGGACTTTGATCTGTCGAAGAAATTTTACGAGGCGCTGGGTTTCGAAAAACTTCTTGACGGAGACGTGGCGATTTTCAGGGCCGGTTCCGGCGGTTTCATACTTCAGCGGCAATATCAAAAGGAGTGGGCTGAAAACTTCATGATGCAGCTCATGGTCGATGATCTCGACGCGTGGTGGGCGCACATTGAGGGGCTCGATCTGCCCGGGAAATTCAAGGTTCAGGCACCGCGCGCGCCGGCCATGCAGCCGTGGGGTCTTCGGATCGCGTATGTCTTCGATCCATCGGGGGTGCTTTGGCACATTGGCCAACGGCGCGATGGTGCGATTCAGGACTAAGGCAGCCTGGAGCGTTGATGTGTGTGACTAGCGGATTCGCGATGCTTCGTAGGAATCGGAATCCCAGCTGGCGTACGTGTCCCAGCTGCCGGCTCCGTAATACGAGTCGAAGTTCTCGACCTGGCGGGCGTTGGGCATCAGGGTCGTGGCGACATCGTTCGATTCGGTGTTCAAGGTGACGGTGTCGAGGTCGTTGATCGAGCTGGTTGCTGCGGCTTGCGCAGCCTGGGGCTGAGTCGGCATCGTCGGGCGCGTCGAGAGGAATATCGCGATCATTGCGGCGAGTCCTGCCGCCGCGCCGAGCTCAATCTTCACGCGATGTCCGCGTGCACGGGTCGTTTGCGCCTGCGCGATCACGCGCGAGGCGAAATCCGCCGGCAGGCGCGGCTCCGGACCCGGTCCGAATTGCGTCCAGGGAAATCCTTCATCGTTCATCGTTCGTCTCCATTGCGCATGAGTGCGCGCAGGCGGCTGCGGGCGCGGAACAGCCGCGACTTGACGGCGGCCGGAGTCGCGCCGGTGATGCGCGCGAGGTCGCCGTAGCTCCAATCGTTTTCGCGCATCAACAGAATGATTTCGCGCTGATCGACGGGCAGCTGGGTCAGCGCGCTTTCGACTTGAGCAAGGCGGCTGTCTTCGAAGTCGTGCGTGGGGGCGGCGATTTCGCCGTGCCACGGTTGCCACGGCGTGAACAGCCGGCGCCATCGCCGGCGCCGCAGATGATCGAGGCTGGCGTTGCGCGCAATTTTGAACAGCCACGACTCGAAAATATCGACGCCCTGCAGCCGATCGATCGCCAGCATCATCTTGACGAAGGTCGCCTGCGCCACGTCTTCCCATTCGCTGTCATCGCCGAGCATCGAGCGCACGAAGCGGCCGACACGGCCCTGGTAGAGTTCGATTAGCGCGCGCATGGCCGCCTGGTCTCCGGCCCGCGCCCGCTCGACCGTGGCGGCGGGATCGGGCGCGCGGTCGCGGCGCATCGCAAGGTTAAGGGAGCGGTGGCGCATCCGGTGGTCCGAGGATCGAGTCGATTTGCGTACGAATTTGCTTGAGCTTCTCGTGCACCTCCGCCACTTTGGCCAACTGATCGGGAGTCAGCACACCACGAATCTGGATCGCCGTCGATACCATCTGATTGTCGAGTTGCTGCTGGAGCGCCGTCTGCTGCGCCAACAAAGGCGCGAGGTCCGAGGCGGTCACGCTGCCCGATGAGAGCAGCTTGTCTGCTATCTGATCGCGAATCGAGTGCATCTGCTCCATCTGCGGCGCGCTGCTTTTTCTGCTCGACTCCATGATGTCGTTGATTTGCTTCTGCTGCGCGGGAGTCAGAGCCGCTGCGCGCAGCGCCATCATCAGGGGAGGCGGAACGGACGGCGGCCCGCCGAATGGACCACCCGGTGGCGGCCCGCCCATCATCCCACCCGGCGGCGGCCCGCCCAGCGGACCTCCGGGAGGCGGACCCATCATACCCTGCGCGCGTGCTACGCCCGTGCTCATGCAAGTGCCCACAATCGCCGCCGCAATCAGAATCGAGAACCTGGATTTCCACATTGTCATTGCCCTCGCCGGCTTTTGCCGCATCTTCTTTGCACGCTAGACGGGCGAGCGCGCGAAAAGTTGCGGGGCAGAGTGCGCCGTTACCCGCCCGCATGCGCGGTCTGCTACTTACGTCGATAGGGAACACGCGGGTTGCGTGGCATTGAAAACTTTTAAACGAGAGGACATCTGAAATGGACAGGCTCAAGGGCAAAGTGGCTGTAATCACCGGCGCGGCGAGCGGCATGGGACGCGCGACTGCGATCAAGTTTGCAGGCGAAGGCGCAGCGGTCGTTATCGCGGATCTTAACGTCGAAGGCGGCGAAACCACGGTCCGCGATTGCAAGGAGAACGCCGGGCGCGCGGTGTTCCAGAAGACCGACGTCTCCGCCGAGGCCGAAATCAAGGCGCTGGTTGCGCGCGCGATCAAGGAGTTCGGCCGCCTCGACATCATCTACAACAACGCCGGCATCGGCGGTGCGATCGGGCCGCTCGAGAATATTTCAGTCGAAGACTGGGACCGGAGCCAGGCGGTATTGCTGCGCGGCGTGTTCCTCGGGATGAAGCACGCAGTGCCCGAGATGCGCAAAGTGGGCGGCGGCTCGATAATCTCGACGGCGTCGATCGCGGGCATCCGCGGCTTCAACGGACTGCATGCCTACTGCGCGGCGAAAGCGGGCGTGGTGAACCTGACGCGGTCGGCTGCGCTGGAGTTCGGCAAGGACAAAATCCGCGTCAACTGCATCTGCCCCGGCGGCATCAACACGCCGATACTGCATCGCAATCAACCCGGCGTGAAAGAGGCCATGGAACAATGGCTGGCGAAGTCGCAGCCGATTCCACGCGCCGGCCATCCCGACGACATCGCGGGCATGGCGCTGTACCTGGCCAGCGACGATTCGGAATTCGTCACCGGGCAGGCGATGGTGGTCGATGGCGGGATGACGATCGGCGCGCAGTACTCTCCGACTACAGAGGCGACTCCCAGCGCGATTACGCCCGGCTACATGGGTCCGTCGTTCGAGAAGTGACTGAGCTCTTCCGTTTCGTCTATTGAAGAAAAAACGAGGCGCGCCCGAATGGACGCGCCTCGTCATATTTCTTGAGCCTTACTGACGCGGATAGCCGGGCAGGCGCGCCTGCATCGAGCTGGGATACTCGGCCGGCAATGCGCTCGCCTTGTTCAGCGCTTCGAGCTCGGCGGCCTCGAGGTGAAATCCGATCGCGCCGAGATTCTGCTCGTTCTGTTCTTCGGTGCGTGCGCCGTAAATCACCGAACTGACGCCGGGCTGCTGATTCACCCATGCCAGCGCTACTTGCGAGATTGGGCGGCCGCGCTCTTTCGCGACATGCTCCACCGCTTCGAGCGTCGAGTAGTTGCGCTGGTCGGCGAGCCGGTTCCACAAGTCGCGCTTGGGGTCTGCGAGGCGACTGTCTTCGGGCGGGCGCTGCCCCGAACGGTACTTGCCGGTCAGGAATCCACCGCCGAGCGGACTCCATGGAATGACACCGACGCTCTCATAGCGGCACAGCGGCAGAATCTCGCGCTCGATGTCGCGTGAAATCAGGCTGTATTGCGGTTGCAGGCAGTCAAAACGCGCGAAGTCGTGCTTATCGCTCACCCACAGACTTTTCGTCAGCTGCCACGCGGTAAAATTTGACGCGCCGATATATCTGACCTTGCCGTGACGCACGAGGTCGTCGAGCGCGCGCATCGTCTCTTCAATCGGCGTCTCGAAGTCCCACGAATGCACCTGGTAGAGATCGATATAGTCGGTTTTGAGGCGCTGCAGACTGGCCTCGACTTCCGACATGATATGCCCGCGCGAGAGGCCAATCTGATTCGGCTTGACCGTCTTGCCGAGGAAAATATTCGCATTGAAGCGAACTTTGGTGGCGACAATTAGATCTTTTCGCCGATCGCCAACAATTCGGCCGAGAATTTCTTCCGATGCGCCCGCCGCATAGACGTTGGCGGTATCGAGGAAATTGCCGCCAACTTCGATGAAGCGGTCGAGAATTTTTCCCGCAGTTTTCTCATCAGTTTCGCGTCCGAACGTCATGCAGCCGAGGCAAAGCTCCGAAACTTTGAGCCCGGTGCCGCCCAATCGCCGATATTCCATAGTCTTTTCGTATCCTCCGTGAGCGATTCTAGTCCGAGCGGCGGTTGGTTGAAATCAAAAATTTTCGACTTTGAATAATCATGAAAATGAATCGTCTCAATAATTGTGGGTGCAAACGGCTCTGGCACCCTCCGGTTGGTTTGATTCCTCCCGACCAACCGGATTCCGTCCGCAGCGTACGCGGACGGCCGCTACGAACAGGCGGGCATTGGAGAGTCCCCCCCCCTCTTCACATGCCCGCCATTTTTTTGTGCGATGCATTCACGCGGCCCGAGATCAAGCTGCAAATTTCCGCGCGAACAAATGTGCAATCTTGACAGCGCGCGCTGGCTTCAGTCATAGCTCATGGCTTGATGTTGTCGCGGTGGCTCAGATGGCTGGTGATTGCGCCGGTTCTGTTGTTCGTCTTCGGAGCAATCATGCTCAGTTGCACCAGCAGCAGTACCAGTACCAGCACCTCGACTCCCGCTCCCGGCTTTTCTCTTGCTCAGCTCGTGATTGCGAACGGCCCGCCGCCGACGCCGACCTTCACCCCCTCGTCGACACCAACCTCGTCCGCGAAACCGAAACCTACTACCAAGCCGACCCCGACGAAGTCGCCGACGTTGACCCCGCGGCCCTCGGCCAGCCCCACTTATGTGCCGACCACCGCGCCGACCGGAGCTCCGACTCCGGTGCAGTTCAACGTGATCGGTACGCTCCAGCTGTTTAACAGGATCAAGTGGAGGGACCTGACCACGTCGTCGCAGACATTGTGGACCTCGAGCGACAACACCATTCTGCAGGCGCCCGAGCCCGGTGATAACGGCGGCAACTATACGACCGGAGTTGCGGGATGCGTCTGTATTCTCGCGAGCAGTTCCGGTGTGAGCAGTCAGTACGTCGTTGTCGGCGTCGGAGTCCCCTTCGACTCATGCCCGGAATGCCCGACTCCGGTGGCTACTGCCACGGCGACGCCGAAGGCTGGTGACCAGCCGGCGGCGGCGAGCACGCCTGAGCCGGCGGCGCGCAGTGCCGGAGTTTTGCTGTGGACCTTCAATTCCGGCGCCGAGCTGAGCGGGAGAATCGCGACCGGCGCTGACGGCTCGATCTACTTCATCACGCGCGACGGCGTGCTGCATGGGCTGAATTCCCAGGGCAAGGAAATCATGCGACAGCAGGCCGACGGCTCGTCGCCCGTGGTCTTGCCCGACGGGAACGTGGTTGCGATGTCGTCGAAGTCCGAGCTGATGGGACTGACGGCCGACGGCGCGCTCCAGTGGAATCTTGAAATTGGCGCGAGCGCGGGACCGCTGGCTGCGAGCGATCAGGCGGTTTACGCTTCTGCCGGCGGCGACCTCGTGTCCGTTAGCACCGCCGGGACGCTCAATTGGCGGGTAGGCGTCGGATCCGTCGCCTCGGCGGCGACGACGCCGGACGGAATCGTCGTGGGGAGCGCGGGTGGCGCGGTCACTGCGATCGGATCGGACGGCGCCGTGGTCTGGACCTTCGAGCCTGACGGCGGATTTTCGGGATCGGTAGCGTACGCCGACGACGTTGTTTATGCGGGCTCGGCCACCGGCGGCGTGTATGCGATCGATGTGCGCAGCGGCAGCGTGCTGTGGCATGGCAACCCGGCGACGGCGATTACGACCGGCCCGGCAGTGGCACCGTCGGGAACGATCTTCGCCGGCTCGGACGCGGTTTACGGTGTCTCAGCCGACGGCCAGCTCCGCTGGAAAGATTCGACGTTGAAGCCGGGCGACGCCGGAATCTTCGCGCTCGGCTACGACAGCGTGTTCGACGCGGCGACCGGCGATGTAGGCGCGGTGATCATGGGCGACGGCAGCTACGCCTGGACGTCGCGCAGCTTCGGCAAGATTACGACCGCGACAACATCAGCGTCGGGAACACTGTACGTCGGGACCGCGACCGGTCGCATCTTCGCCGTCAGATAAGCTGATTGGCACTCCGTCACTCCTCCATCAACGCCTGATACGCCCTTCATTTGATCGTGACTGGCGCTCTCATATACGTTAGCGCGCGCATTCGTTTGCGACGTGACGCGGGGAACCGATGATGAAGAGACTGGCGCTGCTGATATTGATGCTGGGGTTGATGGCGGGCTGCGGCGGTGGCAGCAGTTCGTCGAGCGCGACGACCAATTCGCTCCAGTATTTAATCTCGCAAATCGTTCGCCCGCAGCTGGATAAGCATCAAAGACTGAAGATCGGGGTCGCAATTGGCGTGGTGGGACCCGGAGCCAAGGGCTTCGGCGAGGTTGCCAGCCGCATCTTTCTCTTCGGCAGGTTGACCGATCAGAACGGCAACCGCCTGGCGCTGAACGAAAGTACGGAATTCGAAATCGGTTCGGTCACCAAGACTTTTACTGCCACGGTGTTGGCGTCGCTCCTCCAGAGCCAGCCGGGGCTGCTCGACACTTCTATCAACAGTATTTTCTCCGGTACGCCGACCTTCGGCATGGGCATGGAAGCCGCCACGATCGGCGACCTCGCCAACTACACCTCGGGACTGCCTGACAGCAATCGCGGCAACGGCAGCGCGTCATGCACCTTCAGCGGCGGCACGATCGATGACTGTTATGATTTCACTCTGCTGTTCGAGCAGCTTGCGGACCCGACTTTCACGACGCTGCAGTTCGCGCCCGGCACCTCCTATCTTTACTCCGACCTCGGGTTCGCGTTGCTGGCGCTGGCCGAGCCGGTCCTCAACGGCTCAATGGCCACCGATCCGCTGACGCTGCTGGCGCAGTGGGAAGAGCTGGTCAGGACGATCGTGCTCACTCCGCTCGGGATGAATTCAACTCACGCCTTCGATCCCGTCAGCGACCCGCCGCTGCTGCCCAAGGCTTATCGGCGCGAGGCGTCGGGCAAAATCGACGTCGCCCTGGGCTACAACACTTCATGGCCGGCGTTCATCGGCGCGGGCGGAATCGTATCGACGCCGGCCGACATGCTGCTTTACCTGGAATACCAACTGGGATTGCTCGATACGCCGCTCAACGCGCTGCTGACGGTGCTGCATTCACCGTCCACCGACGTAACGACCGGAGCGGGCGAGCACATCGGGCTTGGATGGTTTATCGGAACTCTGCGCGGCTCGAATAACCTCACGTTCATTTCTAAAAACGGCTCGGTCCCCGGCTTCACCACGCAGATAGATTTTGCGCCGTCGACTAACACCGGCGTTTTCGTCCTGGCGAACGCAGCCAATGACCCTGGACAGACGCCGCTCGTCGACGTCGCAAGGATAGCTTCGCAGATCCTGCAACTGATCAACGGAATACTGCCAACTTCGCCCGGACCCTCCGGCGATCAGCCCTAGCTGCAGCAATCCCGTCGAGCGCTTGACCGGACGCCGTCAGTTGGCGTGACAATAGAAGCATGAGCGCAATCGAGATCATCAAGCGCCGTCTCAAGGAAGACCGTATCCCCGAGACGCCTGAAGAAGTCGGCCAAAAGAAGAAGCGCCCGCGCGAGGTCGCGTTCATGGACGTGAACCTGTGCTTCCCATGCGGCAAATGCCCGGAGTTCTGCCCGGTGCAATGCATCGAGTACCTGTCGCCCGGATCGGTTCCGGGCCGCGGGGTGCAGCCGGTGCAGGATCGCTTCCAGGAATGCATCGGGTGCTACATCTGCGTCGAAGTATGCGCGCTGCTGACGGACTACGACGCAGTCAGGATGTACGACAGCAACCTGGTCGAGCAGGTGCTGGATGTGAAAATCACCGACACGCCGCCGCCAGATCCAATCCCCGCGCAGCCCTACGAGGAGTACTTCTCCGAAGGGGGAGAATATCGGCACCTCGGCAAAGGCTCACGCATCCGCGAAAAGATGACAGCAGAAGAGCGTGCAATCTTCGCAAGAGAGCGCGTCCGCGGCTAAGCGCGGGTTCATGTGGGAACATTTCCCGTATTCTTACTTCTGTGGATAATATGCCCCTAAACCACCGTACGAGGTGGCCGTGGAAAAAGATAAGACATGGCAAAAGTGCGCAGGATCTCAGGTGGTTCTGGACTCAATCTTCGCAGCTCTTGCCGCCATCTGGATAACCTTCGCGCTCAATGATCATCCGCGCCAGAACCTTCGCACTTGGTCTGCCTTCGCGGAGGTAATGTGTTCTCTTTTTTCTTTTTTTCTCTTCGCAATTTCTGCGGAGGGAACCACCACTGCCTACGATGACAATGACGTTCTGAAATACGTGTATTATTTATTTTGGTACAACATCGGGGTCATTTTCATCAGCATCGCGATCGGAGCATTCGTTTTCGCTCGCTTCGAAACGCTCTTCCTCAGCGTAGCCGGATCATTGTACGTTCCAATTGCATTATCGATCGTTCTCTTCGTAATTCTTCTTTGGCGCTGGATTTGTGACGCATGCTGGTTGGTATTTGGAAACAAATTCGAGTTCGAACAATATTTAAGAGAGCTGAAAGACGAAGGACGGCCGGTGCGTGATCATGGTAAGGTCATGCGGTTCTTTTTCTGGCGAAGAGTCTGAGGGTGCTTGATCAGTGAGAAAACTGCCCCACAGCGGCGTATATACTCGCCTCAAACCATCAAAAATTCACGGCGTCGGAGTATTTGCGATCAAAGATATCAAGAAGGACACTTACGTCTTCCCCGAAGACGACGATAGGATGACGTGGATAGACGCGCAGCATTTGCGTCGGCTCCCAGAGCCTATCAAAGAACTTTACGAAGACTTCTCAATAATCAAGGGGAAAAAGCACGGCCAACCCCGGAATTTCAACGCACTGACTACCTCCTGGTATCTCAACCATTCTGATACACCAAATATGGCAGCCGACAGAAGTTACAGATTCTATGCGCTGCGAGATATACCCGAAGGCGAGGAACTGACCATCGACTATCGTACGTATTCGGACGAACCAAAGGGAGTTTCACCACTTCGCCGAAGAAGCAAAGAAAATCATGGGCGCATTAATTAGCGCGCCCCCGGCGCATAGCAGACGACAGATC
>JBEKLS010000107.1:0-15244 GCA_050010075.1 Binatus sp. (SeqCode)
GGTGGTTTCGGCGCTGTCGATCCATCACTTGAGTGACGAGCAGAAGCGCTCACTCTTTGAACGTATCTACGGTGCGCTCAACGACGGCGGAGTATTCGTCAACGCCGAGCAGTTTCGCTGCGCGACACCAGAGCGGCATCGGTTCCATCACGAGCGATGGGTTACGCGGGTGCGTGAATTGGGCGCGGCGGAACCGGATCTGGCGGCAGCGCTGGACCGGATGAAATTCGATCGCGCGGCGACGCTCGAAGATCAGCTCGAATGGATGCGCCAGGCGGGTTTTCGTGACATCGATTGCGCGTACAAGAATCTGATCTTCGCCGTTTACTGCGGCCTCAAGTAGTCGCGCTCAGCATACGAATCGCATGATCGGCGGCGCGATAGAATGCCGCGTCCGGATTCAACGCATGCTCGCGCAAGCAGACCTCGGTGAATTTGATCGCATGCTCGTCGCCGGATGCGATTGCCCGTTCGACGAGTTCATCTTCGTTCCAAACCTTGCGCTCATCTATATGGTCGCCAGAGAGCGCCGAGCGCGTGCCGAAGGTTGCGTACATGGCAGCCGCTGCCTGCCATGCGTACGCGAGCGCCGCTTGCGCCGTCCTATCGCGGAGATATGGAAGGATAGGGCGCAGGGCGGACGGCCCGGTCACGGCATGAACGAACGCGATAGTCGTGTAAGTGTCGCGGGCGTTGGCGAGAAAGACGCGCGCAAAGGTCGCAGTCAGGTCGGAAAGAAATGCGCGCGCGTCGCCGGCCGGATCGACAGCGTCGAGTGTTTCCTTGAACGGCTCGAAGGTGTCGAGTTGTCCGAGCGCGTCGGTGAACGCGCCGCCGTTGGCGCGGCGAATATCGGATGGAATCATCTGCACGCGAGCTATGGCGTCGGAGGGCGTCGCGCGCGCAGATCTATGGCGTTCGGCGGGAAGGGGCAGGTAGTCGGCAGCCCAGTATGCGAGACCGTCGGCGAGTTCGCGACGCCGAGCCGGAGTGTCCTCGAGCGCGAGCGCTCGCACAGCGTGACCGGTGCGAATAACTCCGTGCGTCGCGGCCGCCATCAGACCCGGTGCGAGCCGCGCGGCCCAATCGTCGAGCACCGATTGCCATGGGCGCTCGCCGATTTCGTTGCGAAAGAACTCGAACCAATCCTCGGTGCGGCGGCCGTCGCCGAGCGCGGTGCGCCAGTTGTCGTTGGTGAGACGTGCGACTCGCGCAAGCCGTGGTGCGAGCAAATGCCGGTAACCTTCGAACCAATGAGGCGCTGCGTCGGCACGTCCCATCGCGCACATCGCCTCGACCGCCATCGGCGCGTGATTGGAAAGACCGTTGTTGAGATCGGGGCCCATCGGCGCGATGACTTCGAGCGTTTCATCGAGCGCAGAATAATCGCCGGAACTCATTTTTCACCTTTGTTAATTTGTAAAGTACTCGCTTTACATACTTAGTCAAGCGCAAACTTGACTAATACGCAGCTATGGGTACCATCTCAATTGATGAAGCATGATGCGCGCGCGGAGGAGGGCGTCCTCTACCAGCTTAAGACTCACGGCCCGCAGACCGCGGTGCAGGTTGCGCGCCGCTTGCACGTGACCGCGATGGCAGTTCGCCAGCATCTATACCGGCTGAAGATCGAAGGTCTCGTCGAATTTACCGATGAGCGGCGCAAGGTGGGCAGGCCGTCGCGAGTGTGGAGATTGACCAGCGCCGCGGCCGAGCGTTTCCCCGACACGCACGGCGTCCTGACGGTCGAGATTATCGGCGCGGTCCGCGAGGCGTTCGGCGAGGCGGGGATGGACAAGTTGCTGCGCGAACGAACGCGCAGGCAACTCGAAGAGTATCGCGCGCGGCTTCGTCCGGCGGGGACTTCGATTGCAAAGCGCGCGCAGGCGTTGGCCGGGATTCGCCGCGAGCAGGGTTACATGGCCGAGTGCACGCGGATGAGCGACGGCTCGATGCTGCTGGCGGAAAATCATTGCCCGATCTGCGCGGCGGCTTCGACTTGTCAGGGTTTGTGCCGCGAAGAGTTGTCGCTGTTCCGCGCGGTGCTTGGCGACAAGGCGCAAGTCGAACGCACAGATCACATCATCGCGGGCGCGCGGCGCTGCGCGTATCGGATTACAACGACCGACCATTGATTCGGGATCGCCGAAAAGCGGCCGCGAGACGCTGAACGAACGGTTTGTAGAAAAGTCCCGGTCTCGGCTAGGTTGGGGCGTTGGAGAACGACGCGCTACCGGTGCCTCAAACGGATTCATCGCAGGAACCGACGCGCCTTCGCGACGTTACCGTCGAAGCCGTCGGCGATTCGTTGACGGCCGAGGTCAAGTACGGTGCGCTTCGATGGCGGCTGTCGGGTGAAGATTCTACCGCACCTGATCCCGTGTCGTCGTTTCTCGGCGCGCTCGGTGGATGCCTGCTGCTGTCGCTGCGAATCGCGGCGCGGGTGCGCAAGGTCGAGCTCGGGCGGGCCTCGGTTCATGCGCAGGCGAACGAAAAAGGACACGTGAAAGAAATTAAAGTAGAACTTCAAGTCGAGACCAGCGCTAATGACGAGCAGTTGCATCGGCTGGTCGAAGTCGCCGAGCGCGGCTGCCATGTTAAAAATCTGATTCGCGACGAGGTCGCGTTCGCGCTCACGGTGACGAGGATTTGAAATTATGGGCGAGATAAACCTCTACCAATACCCAATCTCGCCGTTCACCGAGAAGGTCCGGCGCGTGCTCACCTACAAGCATCTCAAGTGGCATCCGATCGACTGCCATTACGAGGACAAGACCAACCTGCTCGCGGTGACCAAGGGCGCGTGGACGCGGGTGCCGGTGCTCGAGTGGGACGGCGAGGTCGTCTACAACTCGGCGGACATCATCAAGTGGCTCGATCGCAAGGTGACGGTGAACCCGGTGATTCCCGCCGACGCGCGCGGCCTGATCGAAATAGTCGACAATTGGGCCGACAACACTTTCTTCATTCCGATTCTGTTCCTGGTGATTCCCGATCTGCTACAGGCGGCCGGCGACGCGAAGCTGACGGCAAATCGCGAGAAGCTGATCGGCATGACGACTGCCCAGATGCGCGAGCGTCACGCGCCGATGAAGGAGCAGCTCGTCAGCTACCTGCGGATGATCGACGATCAGCTTGCGAGCAAGGATTTTTTTCTAGGCAAGAGCTTTACGATGGCGGATGCGTCGCTTTACCATCCGCTGTTTTTTCTCACACTCAACCCGTCGAGTTTTTCAATGGTGAAAGATTTCGGCAACGTCAGTCGATGGCACGAAAGGATTCGCGACCTCGCCTAGTCGCAGGAGGAAAAACTAGATGGCACGCAAATTGGCAGTGGGAGTGAATTGGCAGGGCAAGCCCGATTTCAAAGCGATGATCGAACAGGCGAAGATCGCGGACGCCGCCGGTATCCATTCGATTTGGGTTGCTGAAGCGTGGGGCCGCGACGCCTTCACGCCGCTGACGCTGCTCGCCGAGCACACCAACAAGATTCAGCTCGCGACTTCGATCGTGAATATCTACTCGCGCACGCCGGCCGCACTGGCGCAGCATTTCGGCACGCTCGACGAGCTGAGCAACGGCCGCATGATCATTGGCCTTGGCACCAGCGGTCCGCAGGTGATCGAGCATTTCCACGGCGTTCAGTTCAATCCGCCGCTGACACGGCTGAAGGAGTACGTCGACATTATCAACCTGATAATGTCGCAGACCCCGCTCAACTACGAAGGCAAGCTGTTCAAGCTGCAGCGCGGTTTCACGATGCGCTTCGAGACTCCGCGCAAGCACATCCCGATCTGGATCGCCTCACTCAACAAAAAGAGCGTCGAGTTCACCGCGAAGAAAACCGACGGATGGCTGCCCGTGATGATTCCTGTCAACTCGCTCAAGAAAGCGATTGCGGATTTTCGCGAGATCGCGGCGAGCGCCGGACGCAATCCGCGGGATGTCGCAGTGAAGGCGCCGGGACACGTGACTGTCACCGCGAACGTCGATCGCGCAAAGGCGGGACATGCCGCCAACGTCGCGTTCTACGCCGCGCGCATGGGAACTTTCTACTCCGAGCAGCTCACGCGCTTCGGCTTCGGCGATGACGTGCAAAAGGTCAAGCAGGCGTGGGACGCGGGCGGCTCGAAGGCCGGCACGGCGGCGTTGTCGCCAAGAATGCTCGACGAGTTGGGCTATATCGGCGGCGTCGAAGGCGCGGTCGAGCGGCTGAAGCAGCAGGATGAGGCGGGCGTCGATCTGCATCCGGTGGATATCCACGCGAGCACGCCGGCCGAGTTCGAAAAGACTGTCGCGCGCCTGCTCTGATGATCGTGCGGACGGAATTTGCCGACGCGCAGGAAAAGGCGCTATATCGAAAACGAAGACGACCACGTCAAGGAGGACTGAGTTAAATGAAAGCAGCAGTATTCGAGGCCACCAAAAAGCCTCTAGTGGTAAAAACTGTGCCCGATCCCGAATGCGCGCCGACCAGCGCGATCGTCCGCGTCGAGGCCAATGGCATCTGCCGTTCCGATTGGCATGCATGGTCGGGCGACTGGACCTGGATGGGACTCTCGGCGCAGCCGGGCGCGATCCTCGGTCATGAGTTCACCGGCGTCGTCGAGGAAGTCGGCAAGGACGTGCGCAACTTCAAAAAGGGCGCGCGCGTGGTGGTGCCGTTCAGCCAGGGCGACGGCACTTGCGAGTACTGTCGGAACGGCCAATCCAACGTATGCCTCACTCCGCTGTTGCCGGGGTTCTCGTATCACGGCGGCTTCGGCCACCTGGTCGCAGTGCCGTTCGCCGACATGAACCTGGTCACTCTTCCCGCAAGTATCGATTTCGTCGAGGCGGCTTCGATGGGCTGCCGCTTCATGACGTCGTTCCACGGCGTCGTCGATCGCGCGCAGGTGAAGCCGGGTGAATGGGTCGTCGTGCATGGATGCGGCGGAATCGGGTTGTCGGCGATCAATGTTGCGTCGGCCATGGGAGCCAACGTTATCGGCGTCGATCTCGACTCGGCCAAGCTCGAGCTCGCCAAGGGCATGGGCGCGTCGCACGTGATCAATGCGAAGAAGACCGATCCTCTGGCCGCGATTCTCGATCTCACCGGCGGCGGCGCGCACGTGTCGGTCGATGCGCTCGGGGTCGCGGCCACCTGCCGTAATTCGATCATGAGCCTGCGCAAGCAGGGACGTCATCTGCAGATTGGGCTCACGACCGCGGCGGAGCAGGGCGAGATCCCGGTGCCGATCGATCGGATCGTCACGATGGAGCTGCAGCTTATCGGCTCGCTCGGGATGCAGGCGTCGCACTATCCTTTGATGCTGCAGATGGTCGAAGCGAAGAAGGTCACGCCCAAGGCGATGGTGACCGGTACCGTCGGGCTCGACGGCATCAACAAGATTTTCAACGAGATGAACACGTTCCAGAACGTCGGCGTGACGGTAATCAACAAGTACAACTAGGCGCTGCGTTCGCGGTTCGGGAAAATCAAACACGTGAGAGGGTCCTCGTGGACCCTCTTCGTTTATGGAGTCGCAAATTTGATGAGGATGAGAATTCAGCTGATCGCGTTTGCATTGATGCTGGCAGCGGCCGCGTGGCCCGCGTCGGCGCTGGCACAGAGTGCATCGCCGGCAGGTATCACGGTTCAGGTTACAGGCTTTCGCAACAACAACGGGCTCCTTCGATGTTCGTTGTGGAACGGTCCCACAGGCTTTCCGCGTGACGACTCTCACATATGGAAGACCGCCTCGGCGCCGGTCAAGAATTCCAGCAGCGACTGCGTCTTCAGCGGTGCTATTCCGGCCGGCGACTACGCCGTCACGCTTTTTCACGACGAGGACAGCAGCGGCAAATTCAAGTCGAACATGATCGGCTACCCGCTCGAGGGCTACGGATTCTCGAACAACGTCGTGCCGCAATTCAAAGCGCCGGTGTTTGACGAGTGCAAATTCCATTACGACGGCAGCGGCATGAAGCAAATCCCGATTAAGATGATCTACAGATGATGAAAGCGGTAATCGTTGAAAAACCCGGCGACGAAAATTCGCTCAAGCTCGGCGAAGTGCCCGAGCCCGCGATCAAGCCCGATGAAATCCTGATTCGCGTACATGCCGCAGGGGTGAATCGCGCGGATATTCTCCAGCGCCAGGGGTTCTATCCGCCGCCGCCGGGCGCGTCGGAAATAATCGGCATGGAATGCGCGGGCGAAGTCGCCGCGGTCGGCGCGGCGGTCGCCGGATGGAAGATCGGCGATCGCGCGATGGCATTGATTCCGGGCGGCGGCTACGCGGAGAAGGCGGCGGCGCATTTCGGATCCGCGATGAAGATTCCCGCGGCGTTGAGTTTCGAGGAGGCTGCCGCCATCCCGGAAGTCTTCCTGACTGTGTTTCTGAATTTTTTCATGCTTGCCGGGATCAGGCGCGGCGAGAGTGCGTTGATTCACGGCGGCGGCAGCGGTATCGGCACCTCGTCGATCCTGTTGCTCAAACTTGCAGGTGTGCGCGTGATCGTAACGGCGGGCTCGGACGAGAAATGCGAGCAGTGCCGCAAGCTGGGCGCCGACGTTGCGATTAACTACAAGAGCGGGCCGTTCGCGCCGGCGGTGAAGGCCGCGACCGATGGGCGCGGTGTTGACGCGATCCTCGACAGCATCGGCGCTTCCTACCTGCCGGGAAATATCGAGTCGCTCGCTCAAGGTGGGCGCCTGGTGCTGATAGGCTTGATGAGCGGGGCGCGCGCCGAGATCGATCTGGCAGCTGTACTGCGCCGTCATCTGAAAATCTTCGGCTCGACCTTGCGCATGCGCCCAGCCGCGGAGAAAGCGCAGATCGTCGCCGCGTTTCTCGCGCAATTCGGCGCCGCGCTCGAAGCCGGCAAGCTGCGTCCGCCAATCTACAAGGTCGTCCCCGCTGCCGACGCACCGGCCGCGCATCGCATGATGCAAGCGAGCGAGCACTTCGGGAAAATCGTGCTCAAGTTTGACTGAGCGGGTTTCTTGACCTATGCGCGCCCCGAGAATAATGTCCCGCCTTAGTCAGAACTCGGAGAATCCCGTGAAAGTCACCCTCATCATCCATTTCAACCATCCACTTACAAGGTGACGGATACTTCGAAAGCTGGCTTGAAAGAGCCTCGGGCGTCGAAGCCCGGGGCTCTTTCCTTTTCAGCGCGGGACGCCGCGCGTGAGACTTGCAATGCACTTCAACGCAAACAAGAGCGTGTTATTTCGCCACGCCGACTTCATGAAATTGTGGACCGGCGAAACTGTCTCGCTGTTCGGCACGCGGATGGGCGACGTCGCGATCAGTTTTGCCGCAGTGATCGCGCTCAAAGCGACTCCCTTCCAGATTGGCATCCTCGCCGCGGCCGGAATCGTGCCGACCCTGGTGCTCGGCCTGTTCGCGGGCGTGTGGGTCGATCGGATGCGGCGTCGCCCGATTCTGATCGGCACCGACATCGGCCGCTTCATCGTGTTGGGCACGATACCGGTTGCCGCGATGTTCGCCGCGCTTACAATGTTCCAGCTCTGTGCCGTGATGCTGGTCTACTCGGCGTTCGATCTGTTCTTCGACGTCGCTTATCGGTCCTATCTGCCGTCGCTGGTCGAGCGCGAAGACCTGCTCGACGCCAACAGCAAGCTCACCGCCAGCGCCGGCGTCGCCGAAGCGGGCGGCTTCGCGCTGTCGGGCTGGCTTGTTGAATGGTTGACCGCGCCGTTCGCGATTTTGATCGACGCGGTTTCATTCCTCGCCTCGGCGCTGGCAATCGCGCTCATCCGCAAGCCCGAACCCGAGCCCGCGCCGCGCACGCGTGACACCACCGTCGCCCGCGAGATCGCCGATGGCGCGCGCCTGATATTCAGCGACGCCCGTCTGCGCGCATTCGGCGTCAACGTGATCGTAGGCGGCTTCGCCAACAGCCTTGTCGCTACGCTCTACGTGCTGTACGTGGTGAACGCGCTCGGCTTTCGGCCCGGCGTGCTCGGGATGATCTTTGCGGTGGGCGGCGCGAGCTCGCTGTTCGGTGCATTGGCCGCACGCCGAGCTGCGGACATTCTGGGCACAGGCATGGCAATGGTCGCGGGGCTCGCGATTGAGGGCGTCGCGTACATGTTGTTGCCGATCGCGCACGGCGCTGGCCCCGTGTCGGTCGCGCTGCTGGTCGCGCAGCAACTAGTCGGTGACAGCGCCGCGACGGTGTATTTCATCAACGCCGTCAGCCTCATCCAGACGATCACGCCTCAGCCGATGCTCGGTCGCGTCAACGCCAGTCTGCGCTTCGTCCGCCTCGCCAGCGTGCTCGCCGGTCAGCTCATCGCGGGATTCGCGGGCGGAGTGATCGGCCTGCGTCCGACGATTGCGATTGGCGCGGCAGGATTGTGGGTCACGGCCGCGCTGCTTGGCTTCTCCGAAGTCGGTTCATTGACCGGAATGGCGGAGCATGCCGCGCCATCCGTTAGCGTTGCCGACGATTGATCCGGCCAAGGGCAACGGTCGCAATTTGCGCGGCTGATGGGCGTTGACGCGGGCCATCTGGTAGGATTCTCGGCGGAACACGTGAACCGCAAACCGATCAAACCGAACGCGCTCAAACCGGGCGATACAGTTGCGGTCGTTGCGCCCGCCGCGGCGATCGAACGGGCGCATCTCGAGCGCGGCGTCAACGCGCTCGCGGCGATGGGCTATCGGGTCAAAGTCTCGGAGCGTGCGCTGGCGCGTTCGGGGATTTTGGCCGGCGACGATCGCGAGCGGGCGGGCGAGCTGCAGAAATATTTCGCCGACCCCGAGGTCAAGGCGATTTTTTCCGCGCGCGGCGGTTACGGATGCGGGCGGCTGCTGCCGCTGCTCGACTTCAAGGCGATGGCCGCCACGCCCAAAATCTTCGTCGGCTTTTCGGACGCGACGTTCCTGCTGAATGCGCTGGTTGATTTCTCCGGAATGATTTCATTCCACGGACCGATGGTCGCGATGGATTTTGCTGGAGGCCTGAGTCCACGCGCGCTCGAGCATCTGCAAGGTCTGCTGAGCGGTAAGCTCGACGGCTTCGAGCTCGAAGCGCGCGAGGCGCTTCATCCTGGGCGCGCGCAGGGCGAGGTCATCGGCGGCTGCCTGTCGGTGCTGGTCGCGACGATCGGCACGCCGTTCGAGCCGCGCTTCGACGGGCGCATCCTGTTTCTCGAAGATACCGGCGAGAAGGCGTACCGAATCGATCGGATGCTCGTGCAGTTGCGCCAGGCTGGCGCGCTTGGCCGGGTCGCGGGAATCGTCTTTGGCGCGATTCGCGCGATCGACGGCGACGGGCAGGAGAGCCGGATGATCGCGCGGTTCGCCGCCGAGCAGACCGCCGGCCTTGGCTGTCCGGTGTTGTACGGCGTCGAGGCGGGTCATGGCACCGAGAATTTTACGATTCCGTTCGGCGTGGAGGCGCGGGTCGATTCCGCGGCGCGTCGGATTACTTTTATCGAGCCGGCCGTGACGCGGTAACGGCGGCTGTGTGGAGGACTGGCGTTGGGATGGAGTGAGGTTGAGCAGGCTTTTAACGAGGCGGTCGAGGCGCGGGTAATCCCGGGCGCGACGCTGATCGTGCGGCGCGGCGCGGACGTCGCGTTCGAGGGCGCATTCGGATTCAGGTCGATCGAACCGACTCGATCGCCGGCCAAAATCGAAACCGTCTACGATCTCTCGTCACTGACCAAGGCGCTTTCGACCACGGTCGCCGTGATGCTGCTGGCGCGCGACGGCAAGTTCCGCCTCGACGATCGGGTGACGCGCTTTTTCCCCAACTTCGGCGTGCACGGCAAGACCACGACCACGTTTCGCCATCTGCTGGCGCATTGCTCGGGGCTGCCGGCATGGCGGCCGTTTTACCATCGGATTGCGGAGATTGAAAAAGCCGGACGGGTCAACTTCATGGCGAGCTACGGCGCCAAGGAGTTCGTCTATGAGGAGATCCATCGCGAGAAGCCCGACGCCACGCCCGCGACCAAAACGGTCTACTCGGATCTCGGCTTCATCGTGCTGGGCGAGACGATCGAAAAGGTCGCAAGCGTCTCGCTCAACCGCTTTTGCCGCGACAAAATCTTCCGTCCGCTGAGTCTGCGCGCCACCGACTACATTGATATCTCGCTGGTCCGCTCGCGGCGGCTGGAGCCCGTCGCCGACATGTTCGCGCCGACGGAAAATTGTCCCTTGCGCAAGCGCCTGCTGATTGGCGAGGCCGACGACGAGAACGCGTTCGCGATGGGCGGGGTAGCGGGTCACGCCGGCCTGTTCGCTCCCGTGCGCGAGGTCGATCGTATCGCGCGCGAGCTGATTGCCAGCTACGCGGGGCGGTCTGATTTCATTCCGCAGAAAATAATTCGCGAGTTCTGGACTCGCGACACGACCGTGCCCGGTTCGACCTGGGCGCTCGGCTGGGATACGCCGTCGCCCGCGCATTCCAGCTCGGGGCATCGGTTCTCGCCGTCGGCCGTGGGCCATCTCGGCTTCACCGGGACCTCCATCTGGATCGAGCCGGAGAAAGAAATCGCGATCACGATCCTGACCAACCGGGTCCATCCGCGGCGCGAGAATCAGAAGATTCGCGAGTTCCGACCGAAGATTCACGACTTGATCATGGATGCGCTCGACGGTGGCTGATTCAGGCAGTGTTAGGCGTCTCGCGCGGATTCCGGCCGACGCCAGGCGCGTGCACCTGATCGGAGTCGGCGGCACTGCGATGGCTGCCTTGGCCGGGATGCTGGTCGAGCGCGGGTTGTCGGTCACCGGCTCCGACAATCAGCTCTACGAGCCAACGGCGTCGCTGCTCAGGAATTCGCGGGTCGGATTGATGACCGGATTTTCGCCCGCGAACCTATCGCCCGCGCCCGACCTGGTAGTGGTCGGCAATGCGATCGTGCCGGGCAATCCCGAAGCCGTCGCGCTGCTTGATTCGCCGATTCCGTATCTCTCGATGCCCGAGGCGTTGTGGCATTTTTTTCTGAACGGCCGCCGCGTGCTGATGGTTGCCGGGACGCATGGCAAGACCACCTCGACCGCGATAATGGCGCACGTGCTCGAGGCAGCAGGGCGCGACCCGTCGATGCTGGTGGGAGGAGTCGCGAGCGATTTCGGATCGAACTACCGGCTCGGCGGCGGCGCCGATTTCGTGATCGAGGGCGACGAGTACGACACCGCGTTTTTCGACAAGGGGCCGAAGTTTCTGCACTACCGGGCCACCGGTGCGATTATCACTGCGGTCGAGTTCGATCACGCCGATATCTATCGCGATCTCGATCATGTGAAATCGAGTTTTCGCGCATTGGTCGAGCAGATGGATTCGTCGCGAGTGCTCGCCGTATGCGCCGATTTCCCGCACGCGCTCGAAGTGAGTGCAGGTGCGCGCGCGCGGCGGCTGACCTTCGGCCTGCGCGACGGCGAATATCGCGCCGCGGAAATTACGGTGGGCGCCGACGGCGCGCGATTTTCGGTGACGCACGGCGGTGGCCGAGTCCATGATTCGATCCATCTTCCGATCGGAGGCCGAATGAACGTCGCGAACGCGCTTGGGGTTTATGTGCTGCTGAACGCGTTTGGCGTGTCCGGTGACGAGATTGCCGCGGGACTGCGCAGCTTCAAGGGCGTGGTGCGCCGGCAGCAGGTGATAGGAGAAGCAGCGGGCGTGACCGTGGTCGATGATTTTGCGCATCACCCGACCGCGATCGGCGTCACGCTCGAAGCGATTGCCGAACGATTTCCCGGCCGGAGGATTCTTGCGGCGTTCGAGCCGCGCTCGAATACAGCGCGCCGTAATGTTTTTCAGGATGCGTTCGCGGCCGCGTTCGATCGCGCTTCGCGCGTCTACCTGGGTCCGGTTTACTTCAAGGAGAACGATCCGATAGCGCCGGGCGAGCGCCTGGAGACTGGCGCGCTAGCCAGCACAATCAGCGCACGCGGCCCTCATGCGATCGCGTGCAGTTCAAACGATGAAATCCTCGAGAGAATGCTCGCCGATGCGCAGCCAGGCGATGTCGCGCTATTCATGTCGAACGGCCCATTCGATCGATTAAAAGAAAGATTTCTGGAAGGATTAAAAACTCGCGGCAGTTCCTAGCCTCTCCCTATCAGGGAGAGGCCGCGCCAATGGCGCGGGTGAGGGTCCGAATTCCTGGATGTTTTTCTTCGCTTCAGACGGTTCGATTGGTGCTTGAACGGTCGGGCAATTAGGAATTCGGAATTTGGACCCTCACCCGCCGCTCGAGGACGAGCGTCGGCCTCTCCCTGATAGGGAGAGGCTATTCGGACCTAGTAGCCCAAATTTGGATCCACCACATTCAGCAGCGGGCGATTTGCTGCGAACCTCTTCAGGTTGTCGGCGAATAGTTCGCAGGCCCTGTCCATGTAAACGCGACTGGCGCCGGACATATGTGGAGTCAGGATTACGTTCTCCATATCCCACAGCGGACTCGTGGCTTCCAGCGGCTCGTGCTCGAACACGTCGAGGCCGGCGCCGGCGATTTTTGCCGCCGACAGCGCTGCCGCCATCGCGCGCTCGTCGATCACCTCGCCGCGCCCGATGTTTACGATGTAGGCGTTAGGCTTCATCGCGGCGAACTCGCGCTCGCCGATGAACTTGCGGGTGTGCTCGGTGAGCGGCAGCGTGACCGAGATGTAATCTGATTCGCGCAGGATGGCTTCGCGATCGTCGGGGCCGCAGAAGCGCGTGGGAATTTTGCCTTCAGGATCGCCCAGCCCCGCCGGACACCATCCGGAATCGGTGCGTTCCGCCGGGTTGCGTTTGAGCGCGATCACGTTCATCCCGAATGCGGCCGCGAGCCGCGCCGTTTCTCTGCCGATCGATCCGTAGCCGATGATGCCGAGCGTCTGTCCGCGGATATCGTCCACGACCGCCATAAAAGTGCCCGAGCGGATCCATTCGCGGCGCGTCTGCGCGCGAATCGCCAGATGAATCCTGTGCGCGTACGCGAGCATCGAGCCCAGCGTGTATTCCGCGATCGGTGTCGCGTGAATTCCGCTCGCAGTCGTGACGGCAAACGTGGTGCCCTTGAGCGGTGGCAGCGCATGGTCAGCGCCAGCGCTGAGCAGTTGAATCCATTTCAGGCCGGGCGCGAGTTTCTCGAGGCCTTCAGGGACTCGGAAGGTAAGCATCACGTCGCATCCGGTGGCGACGAACTTCGCGACTTCCTCGTTGGTCCGGCATTGACGATCTTCGAGCTCGATTCCCGCGACCGCTTGCGTGATTGCGGTGCGATGCGCCGGTTGCAGCGCGACGGTGGATAGAACTTTCATGACGGTATGAAAACTCTCGCACGGGTCCGCGCTAGCTTCAAGGAAAAATCGTCCAGCTTGAGGGGAACTCGCGGCGAGCCTATATTTGCAGTGTAAATGAAGCTGCAAAAAATACTTGCGCTAGGAGTCGCGGCGGCGGCGATATTTGCAATCTCCCATTTTGCGATAGCGCAGGATTCGCAGACCGGCTCCCAGGGCGGTGGGCAGGTTTCCACGGCGCCTCCGATCGCAGGGCAGGGCGGCAGCGACGACGCGACGCTCGAAATCGCGCCGCAGCCTCAACTTGAGGCGCCGAAGCCAGCAGTCAAGGAAATTCCCAGCGACGGGAACTTCAACCAGGGCCAGGACAACTCCTCGATTGAGCCGAGCTTCCGCCAGGGCACTGACAACGGCACCGACGATACCGACAGCAACGGAAACGGCAACGGCGACAGTAACCGGCCGCATGGGCGTCCCTATCTCGGGGTCACGGTCGAATACACGACCACGTGCTACCAGGGAAAAGAGGAGCACGGGCTCGAAGTGCTGACGGTCGACCCCAACAGCCCTGCGGCGCAGGCGGGCTTGCAGCCGCGGTCCGGGATGACGGCGGTAGGCGCGGCGGTCACGACGCTCAGCAGTATACTGCCGGGCGGCTCGATCCTGGCCACCAAGGCGCTGGGGAGCACGGGGGCCGTAGGACAGAACGGTGATCTGATCGTTGCGGTCGACGATCAGCGCGTGCGCGACCAGAGCGACCTGGAAAATGCGATGAATCGTCTCAAGCCGGGCGACACGATGTACCTCACTGTCATCAGGCCGCAAGGATCGGGCGATCACGTGCCGCACCAGACGATGAAAATCAAGGTGCAGGTCGGTGAGGTCGGCGAGCCGATCGCGAATGCGGCGCCGGGCGTCGGCGACGGCATCACGCACTAGCGCACGAATTTCATTTCACGATTGTGACTTCGACACCGCGCGAACGCGGCTGCGGGTGATTTTTGGCCTTGAGCCTGACTCGCGCAGCACTTACTATCGGGGCCGAACGCAAACCCTGGGTTGAGGTGATCGGCCATGCGAAGTCCGAGCGTCCTCATCGGCTGGCCGCTGCTAGTCGTCCTGCTATACCCCTGTGCTGCGCTCGCGGCAGACACGCCCCAAGACAAAGCTTCGCCGTCGATCGTCGCGCAACCGAATGATGCCTCGCATCTGCGGCTGCCGGCTGCCCAACCAAGCAACGGCGCGAGCACGCAAGTTCCAGCGCGCCAACCGGGGGAATCGGGGACGGCGCTCGAAATAGCACCGCAGCCATCGGCCAAGGTTCCTGCGCCGGATAATCGCGAGACGGCGGAGGAGCGCGCGTTTCGCCAATCGCGCGAGGCGGAGATCGCGAAGCTCAATCGCAATTTCCATCCGCACAATCCTGACGATGAGCACCATCGGCCTTACCTCGGGATCGATCTCGAATACACGACGCAATGCTACAGCGGCGTCGAGGAGCATGGCCTCGAAGTCATCAACGTTTACCCGAACAGCCCGGCTGCCCGCGCTGGTCTGATCGCGAGAACCGGGAGCACGCCGGCGGGCGACCTGAGCGCGCTCGGCAGCGTGCTGCTCGGTCCCGTTGCGCTGGTCACTTTTCCACTGCTCCGGAAGTCGGGAGCGCTGGGGGCCTACATCACGGTGATCCGGCCGGTTCCCGGCGGCGGACATCAGTCGATGCGGCTCAAGCTGCATATCGATCACGAAACCGACGCGGCGGGGAACACGATCCCGGCGCCCGGCGCGTCGCCGGGTGCAGCGCCGTCGGTATCGACCGAGACCGCCGTGAATTGAGCTGAGAAATACCCGACGCGCGTTCGTGCGCGATTTTCTGCTATCATCGTAAGCACGCCAGCGGCATGCGCGGTCCTCGCGCGCATCGCCGCAGGGCGAATTTGCGTATTCGAACTGGAAAAAGTTGCAACGAAGCCTCAAAGAAGCGG
>JBEKLS010000108.1:0-14848 GCA_050010075.1 Binatus sp. (SeqCode)
GCCGCCGACCACGCGCTGAACGCCTCGCTCGCGCCGAGCGGGTCGGTGCCGAGATGAGATGAGTAGGCGATCGCCGCCACGGCGAAGATAAGGACGAAGATTTGCACCGGCCGCCGCGACCACAATGCGCGGCGCGGCGCTTCTGTCGGCGGCAACGATTCGAACGTAGCTGAAGCTGCCTGTGTCATCTCCACCCGGCTTGCGCACGACATGCTAGCGGATTTCTCACGGCCGCACGATTGACTATCCCGCCGGGTGCTGGCGTAACTGTTCACAATCATGTCCGAGTTTCTTGAGGCGGCTCCCGAGGTAGTGCCGGGCGGGGTCGCGATGACCCTGCCACCCATCGAGCGGATCCGCTTCGAGGTGTGGGCGCTCGCCTGGCCCGTGATCATGTCGTTCGGGCTCGATTCGGTGCTCGGGCTCTCGTCGATAATGATGGTCGGACGGCTCGGCGCGAACGCGGTGGGCGCAGTCGGCCTCGCCACGCAAATCCTCGGTGCGGTGCGCGCCGGTATCGCGGCGGTAGGCACCGGCACTATCGCGCTGGTCGCACGTTATATTGGTGCGAACGATCGCGACAGCGCTGAGGAGGTACTGAAGCAGTCGGTCGTCTTCGGCGTGATGGTTTCGACGGTCATCGCGATTCCCGTGATAATTTTCGCGCGCCCGCTGATGGGGTTGTTCCAGGTTAAAGGCGAGATGGCCGAGCTGGGCGCGCGCTACCTGCAGGTCGTGATGCTGTCGGAGCCGTTCCAGGGAATCTTCCTGATGTGCGCGTCGGCGTTGCGCGGCGCCGGCGACACGCGCACGCCGCTCTGGATCGGCGGCATCATCGACGTGATCGCAATCTTCCTCAACTACGTGCTGATTTTCGGCAAGTTCGGAATGCCGGCGCTTGGCGTTGACGGTTCGGCCGTCGCGACGCTGCTCGCGATCGCAATCGGCGGGCTTTTGTTTTTCTACGCGCTGTCGATCGATGGGATGGTGCTCAACTTTCGCTGGACGCGGCTGTGGCCCGACTTCAACCTCGGCCGCCGAATTCTCAGCGTCGGCAATCCCGCCGCGATCGAGCAGTTGCTGATCCAGTTCGGCTTCGTCGCCTACGTCGGATTCGTCGCGCGTTACGGGCCCAAGGAAATCGCCGCATATTTTATCGGTGTGCGAATCCTGGCGCTGTCATTTCTGCCTGGCTTCGGCTTCTCGGCCGCGTCCGCGACGCTGGTTGGCCAGGGCCTCGGCGCGCGCGACCCGAAGTTCTCGCGCAAGGCGGGATGGGAATCGACCGGGATGGCGATAGTGGGGATGACCGCGATGGGCGTGGTGTTTATCGTCTTCGCACGCCAGATCGCGGCGCTGTTCATCGACGACAAAACGGTCATCGCGTATACGGTGCAGTTCATGTACGCGCTCGCGGCGGCGCAGCCGCTGATGGCGATCGACTGGACGATAACCGGCGCACTGCGCGGCGCCGGCGATTCGCAGTTCCCGCTCTACGGCTCGCTCGCCGGCTTTTACGGAATGCGGCTCTTCCTCACGATCCTGATTTGGTACCACGGCGGCAGCATCAACTATATCTGGTGGTCGCTGCTGGCCGACTACGTCGTCCGCTCAACGGTAAAAGTCTGGCGCTTCCAATCCGGGCATTGGGAACACGTCGAAGTCTGATCCGGCAATCGCATTGGCCCTAGGATTTGCAAACCCACCGGCGCGGCAAGGACGCTCGGACAGCGTTCGCAACGGAAGAGGGGTATGAGTATGGCCACTCGTCAGCACCCGCCAAACTTTTTTTCCCGGCGACGTGCGCTGCCCAGATGTGGATCCGTGACCTGTCTCGTCCTGGTGTTGCTGAATTCAGGGGGATGTGCTCACTCACTGACGGTTCACCGAACCACGACAGCGCTCACTGGTGGCAACGGACATCTGTCGCTGAGCACCGGTGCGAGTATCTCGTTGCTGCCGGGCGAGATCATTCCAGTTCAGGAGTACTACTATCCGCCAAGCCCAGCCCAGACATCCGGTTATGGTGTATCAGGCCTAATCTTTAACCCGACCAGGACATGCAATTCCTGCCGCGTGGACGACCCGTCGGTCGCGCGCCTAAGGTATCTGCCATCTCCGGACTGCTACCTTCCTCCTGACTTTTCTGGCGATGACCCGAAGCCGTGCGGCCGCGTGCCCGGCCAGATATTCATCGAAGGCGTTGCGCCGGGAAAAACAACGATCAGCGCGACCGTGCAGGAGAACGGCCAGACACTCAATGCTTCGAGTGAGATAGTAGTAACCAACAACCCAACCCGGTTGGCGTTCATCGCGCCGCGCTGGGGCGACAAATTTAGGCAAGGCGACAGGAATGTGATCAGCTGGCGCTGCGGCAAATGCAGCCCCGGCGATCGCCTGAATGTGGACATCTACAACGGCGACAAATCCATTGGTCTAACGATCGCCTACCTTCAACCCTCCAGCGGCTCCTTTGTATGGGACGCTAAAAAGGTGTGCCAGAAGGATTCCTCGGCGTTGGTGCGATGCTACGACTTACCGCCCGGATACTACTATGCCGAATTGGCAGTGCTGGAGGGCGGGAGCGAGTTCCTACACACTCAGCCTTTCCTGAGGAGCGCTCCCTTTCAAGTTCTTCAACAGAGTGCGCCCGTTCCCCAGCACCTGACCAACCAAGTCGAAGGCTTCATCGTAGCATTTGATCCGGACTTCAAGTTCTTTTGGCTGCAGACCGCTGCCAGCGGAAAGCGACTTGTATGTCTGTCTCCCAGCACCCCGGTTTATTTTTCGCGCCTGTCTTCGAATTCCATGCCGCTAACGTTTTTCGCGAAGGATGTGCCGGTTAGCGGAACGCCTGTCCGAGCTGAGGGCGTCTGGGAGAATGCTCATTCGCTCGAATGCGATGGAACAGGTCAAAATCCCGGCGCACCGCCTCGCCTGAGGGTCAAAGATTTGCGTTTGGCTGGCTCCGGCATTTTCGGTCTTATCGAAAAGTGCCGCATGACAGGCGGCGGTCAAGTTTGCCGAAAGGTCAGTTACATGTTGGTCGAGCTAAGCGATTCCCGCGGCGCTTACGAGACAATAGCCGAGGCGTCGCAACACGACGGACAATACATGTTTGCTATCCCGCCCGGGCGGTACCGCGTTTTCAGCGAACCTGTCGAGGTAAAACCTGATGCCTGGACTCGACTGGATTTCCTGCTGCCTGAGTGATCTGCGCAATCCCAATGTTTGAGTGATCGCCGCCTGTTGACGCTCGCATCGCGGTTAACTGGACGCGGCGCGCGCTGCGCGTAATCCTCTTTGCGTGGCACGGGTGGTTCAGGCGAGCGAGACGCTGGAGGGCATCCTCGATCACATTCTGTTCGTCAACGACAAGAACGGATACTCGGTCGCGGTCGTGGTCGTGCCGCAGGAGCATGGCGACTTTCGCCGCGTCACGGTCGTCGGCAATCTCGCCGGCCTCGAAGTCGGATCGACAATTCGCGCGCAAGGCGGCTTCGAGCAGCATCAGCGTTTCGGTGAGCAGTTTCATGTCGTGGATTTCGAGACCTTGCGCCCGGCCGGAGCGGTGGCGATCGAGCGCTACCTCGCGTCGGAGATAAAAGGGATCGGCCCCCGGCTCGCGCGACGAATCGCGGAGCACTTCGGCGACACGCTCGGTGAGGTGCTCGACAACGCGCCCGAGCGCATGCGCGAAGTGCCCGGGATCGGCGCTGCGGTAGCCAGGACGATCGCGGCCGCATGGCGCGACGCGTCGGGCCTCCGCGAGTTGACGGTTTTTCTGCGCGGGCACGGTCTGGCGGCATCGCACGCGCGGCGCATTCACAAGTTCTACGGCAAGGACGCGCTCGAGGTCGTGCGGCGCGATCCGTACGTGCTCGCGCGCACGATTCACGGCATCGGATTTCGCACCGCCGACGCCATCGCGGAGAAACTCGGCATCGCACGCAACTCGATTCAGCGCGCGCGCGCCGCCGTGCTGTACATTCTCGAGCGGATGTCCGACGAGGGCCACGTCTATTCGCCTTTCGAATATCTCGAAGGCCAGTTCCGCACCGCGCTCGAGATGGAGCCGGACCTCGCGCACGACGCCGTCAACGAACTCGTCGCCAGCGGCGAGGTAATTGCCGAAGATGCGGGCGATCACATCGCGATTTACCTCGCACGCCTGCACGAGGCCGAAGTGAACGTCGCCACGCGGATCGCGGAATTGAACGCAGGCCGCGCGATGAACAAGGATCTGATCGAGCGCGCGGTCGCGGCCGCGATCAAATCCTCCGAGCTCGAACTTTCAGCCGAACAAAAGAGCGCGCTCCGATGCGCGCTGGCCAGCCGCGTCACCGTCATCACCGGCGGTCCCGGCACCGGCAAGACGACCTTGCTGCGATCGCTGCTGGTCGCGCTGGCCGACGTGGGTTTGAAGCCTACGCTGGCCGCGCCGACCGGGCGCGCAGCGCGACGGCTGCAGGACGCCGCCGGCCGCGACGCCAAAACGATTCATCGGCTGCTCGAATACGCGCCCGAGAGCGGCGGATTTCTCCGCAACAAGAATTTCCCGCTGCGCACGAACTACTTGATCATCGACGAAGCCTCGATGATCGACGTCGAGCTCGCTTCGAGCCTCTTGTCGGCGCTGATGCCGAACTGCTCGCTGCTGCTGGTCGGCGATCGCGATCAGCTGCCGTCGGTCGGTCCCGGCAGCGTGCTCAAGGATGTGATTGCGTCCGACTTCGTGCCCGTCGTGCAGTTGAAGGAGGTCTATCGCCAGGCGCGCCAAAGCCTGATCGTTGCCAACGCGCATCGGCTGAATCGCGGAGAGTTCCCGCAAATCTCGAATGACGCCGAAGGTGACTTTTTTTTCTTCGAGCGCAATGCTGCCGAGGACGTGGTCGCGACGATCAAGCAGCTCGTGCAGCAGCGGCTGATTGGGCGCTTCGGAATCAACGATCCGCGCGAGATCCAGGTGCTGACGCCGATGAATCGCGGCCCGCTCGGCACCCACATTCTGAATCGCGAGCTGCAAGCGCTGCTGAATCCCGCGGGACGCGAACTTCGCTCAGGCGATCGTACTTTTCGCGAGGGCGATCGCGTCATCCAGTTGCGCAACAATTACGACAAGGGAGTCTTCAACGGATCGATCGGCAGAATTGTCGCGATCGACACCGCCAAGGCGCGCGTGAGCGTCGCGTTCGAAGAGACGCACGCCGAGTACGATCTGTCGGAGCTCGACGAGCTGGCGCTTGCGTACGCGATCTCGGTGCATAAGAGCCAGGGCAGCCAGTACCCGGCGATCGTGATGCCGATACATTCGAGTCACTACGTGATGCTGCGGCGCAACCTGCTCTATACCGCGATCACGCGCGCCGAGCGGGTATGCGTGCTGGTCGGCACCAAGAGCGCGCTGCAACAGGCGGTGCGCAATCAGGATGAACGGCTGCGTTTCTCGCGCCTCGCGCAGCGCCTGCACGTGGACTGATGTATCAGTGATGTCCCAGCAGCAGAGCGAATAGGAACAGGCTTGTTCCTATCAGGACCACCGCGATGACCGCCGGTATCAGGGTCGCGACAAACGCGCGCCACGCCGAGAATCGATGGACCTCGCCGATGCACTTCAAGCCGACGAAAAATCCCCAGATCCCGAGCACGCCCTCGGCGATCATGATTTTGTAAAACGAGGGATCTATGTGAGTGATCGTTCCGGGACTCGGTTGCGGTATCGGTATGCCCATCAGGACGGCGATCAGCAGAATAATCGCGGCGGCGATTCCCGGCACCGAAGACCACGCCAATGCTGCCCGCATCTGGATGTTATCGGCGACGCCGCCGAGCAGGCCCCCGGACCATCGCAAAACCGCGGCGCCGATAAACAGCGACACGACTCCGATGGCCGCCTCGACCGCAACGATCACGACGACCCACAGCGGCCATAGCACCGAAAGGCCGGCGCTATTGTTCATAGCCTTCGACCATTGCCCGGACAGCGCGCCGATCGCCGCACCGATCGCGGCGAGCGCGATTACATTGCGCTTCGGATCGGTATCGACGATGCGCCGAATCGTGGCGCGCGGCTCAGTCCAGATTGTGAAGAAAGGTGTGATCGAGTCGCCAGCCCCGTTCGCCATCGAAGCCCCCATCCCGCTGCGAATTTCGTCACGGTAGCATCTTGCTACATCGTGCGACAGCTAGCGGGTTTTCTTCGCAGGCTTTTCGGCGGGCGGACGACTGCGCTTGGCGCGCACGGGTTTCAGCGCTTGAACAAAACTCAGCAGGGCTTCAGCTTCCGATCGGACTGCGTCGGGGTCGTGGCCGCCTTGCTCGAGCTCCTTGTCGACGTCCGCGATCGTTTTCTCCCAGTCGTTCCTGTATTTGCGATTGAGATCCTTCCAGGCGACACCGGCCAGCGCGTCGGTGACGTTCGCCGGCGGACGATAAAATCCGCGCGCGATCAGCACCGCGATGGCGGGATAGCCGAGGTAGCCCTGCCAGTACGACGCGTTGTCGTTCGACGCTATCTCGCGGCCGTCGGCCGAAGTCTCGACCTCGTAAGTCTTCGACAGGTCCGACGAGGTCACCGTCGCGCGCCGGTCGTCCTCGATTCGCACGCGGCCGTCGCCAATCGCGCCGAGCGCTTCGTACGCCTTGATGAGCGGCGGTATTTTCCACTGCGTCGCTGGCATAGCCACCTCTATTCGATCATATTCGACATCACGTCAATCGATTTGGAGACTCGCGCGATGGCAAATCCACCAATCGGCAAACTCGATCACATCGGAATCGCGGTCAAGAGCGTCGCCGAGGCGCGCAAATTCTTCGAGGATATTCTGGGCGCCACTTTTGTATTCGAAGCGGCCAACGAAGCGGCCGGCTACAAGCTCGCCGCGTTCGATTTGCGCGGTCTGTCAATCGAGCTGCTGGAGCCGTTGGGCGCGAACTCGTTCCTGCACAAATTTCTCGAGAAGCGCGGCGAGGGGATGCATCATCTGACCTTCGACGTTCCCGATTGCAAGGAAAAGACCGCCGAGCTGAAAGAGCAGGGCGTGCGAATCGTCGACGAAACTCAATGGTCGCCAACCAGCTTCGAGTCGTTCATCTCGCCGCGCTCGTCGCACGGCGTGCTGATCCAGTTGGGTTCCGGCTATCCGACCCTCAACAGCGATCCCGCCTGGACCAGGAAAAAAGACTGAACGCCATCAATAGCCGTTCACTTCGACCACGGCTTCGGCAAAGGCCTGGGGCGCCTCTTGCGGCAGATTGTGTCCTGCGTTTCCCTTGACGATTTTGTGGGAATATTTGCCTGAGAATTTCTTGCGATAGGATGAGCCGTCGGTGGGCGGCGCGATACCATTCGATTCACCATCGAGGGTGATCGCCGGCACAGTGATGACGGGACCCGCGGCGAGCCGATCTTCGAGCTCGTCATATTTGGGGTCGCCCTTGGCGAGGCCGAGCCGCCAACGATAATTGTGGATCACGATGGCGACGTAGTCCGGGTTGTTGAATGCCGCCGCCGTGCGATTGAACGTGGCATCATCGAAGTCCCACTTGGGAGAGTTGTTCTTCCAGATAAGCCGGGCAAAATCGTCGCGGTACTTGTCGTAACCGAGGCGGCCGCGCTCCGTGGAAAAGTAATACTGGTACCACCACGCCCATTCAGCCCCTGGCGGCAACGGCAGCTTGTTGGCTTCGCGGTTCGTGATGAGATAGCCGTTGCACGAGATTATGGCCTTGCAGCGATCCGGCCAAAGCGCACCGATGATGTCGGCGGTCCGCGCTCCCCAATCATAACCGGCGATGATCGCCCGCTTGATCTTGAGCGCATCCATCAAGGCGATGATATCGAGTGCAACCACCGACTGCTGGGCGTTGCGGAACGTTGCACTTGAAAGAAACTGCGTCGTGCCATGGCCGCGCAGATAGGGGACGATCACCCTGTAGCCGGCCGACGCCAGCAACGGGGCGACGTCGACGTAGCTGTGAATGTCATAGGGCCAGCCGTGCAGCAGGATTACCACAGGACCATCGGCCGGGCCGGCTTCAGCGTATCCAACGTTCAGGACGCCGGCATCGATCTGCTTCAACGTGCTGAACGAGGTGTTCGTCCCCGGCTTGATCGGAGGCACATCAGCGGGATTGCTGGTTTGCGCCTCCGCGGAGCCTATCAGGGCGAGTTCCGCGGCAGCGATGGTCATGGCGGCATTGCGCAAGAAGCGGCGGCGGCCATGGTTGATTTCTTCAGGCATCTGTCACTCCACAGGTCGATTCAACCCAGTCATTCAATCAGATGATTCAGTCCTTCGTATCGCAAGCTAGCCGATCAATCCTGGATTCGCGCCGCCGTCGATCGTGATGTTCGCGCCGTGGATGAACGCCGCGCGCTCCGACGCGAGGAACATCACGAGGTCGGCAACTTCCTCGGCCTTGCCCGGACGCCCGAGCGGTGTCATCCGCTTGAGCACCTCGCTCATGTCGCCGCCGGCGGCGCGCCGCTCGGTGAACAGGCGCAGCCGGTCGGTGAAAATCGGCCCGGGATTCACGCCCACGACGCGCACGCCATGCTTCGATCCTTCGTTCGCCAGCGCCTTGGTAAAATGATTGAGCGCGGCGTTCGCCGAGCCGCCGATCATGTAACCGCCGGTCGGAATCAGGCCGCCGGTGCCGATCACGTTCACGATCACGCCATGACCCTGTCGTTGCATCTGCGGGATTACTTCGCGCGCCATCCGCACGTAGCCGAAGAACTTCAGATTCCAGTCCTCGAGCCATTCGTCGTCGGTGAGTTTCTGAAAATCGCCCGGCCGCGCGCTGCCTGCATTGTTGACCAGGATATCGATCTTGCCGAACGCCTCGACGCACCGCGCTGCGACGCGCTTCACGTCTTCCGGCTTGCCCAAGTCGGCCTGAATCGCCTCGACCCGAGCGCCGTCGCGCCCGCGTGCGAGCTTTACCGTCTCGTCGAGCGCCTCGCGGCCGCGCGCGCAGACTAATACCGACGCGCCTTCCGCCGCGAAGCCGATCGCGGTGGCGCGTCCGATTCCCTTGCTGCCGCCGGTGACGATTGCCGCTTTGCCGCCAAGTCCAAGTTCCATTGTGGATAACCTCTCAAGCAAAGGTTCGCATCGTGCCGCCGCGATCGTCAACCGCGCCTTAACATCGCGCCGTCTATCTGACACGATTGCTGCACGCACCCACGGCTTCACAGATGAAAGAGCTGATCGTCTCCATCCTTCGCGACGCAATCGAGCGGGCGCGCGCCGCGGGTCAATTGACTGCCGAAGTTCCTGCGATCGGAATCGAAGCGCCGCGCGACTCCGCCCACGGCGACGTCGCCTCCAACATCGCGCTGACACTCGCGAAGCCCGAGCGCAAGGCGCCCCGCGCGATCGCCGAGATAATCAAGTCGCACGTGCGGCTTCCCGCGGAAGTCAGCGAGGTATCGGTCGCCGGCCCCGGCTTCATCAATTTCAAAATGTCGCCGGCCTACTGGCACCTCGAGATGCGCCATGCCGCAAGCGCAGGCCGAGCGTTCTGGAATCCGCAGCCATGGGAGTTGCGTCCCGCGGCCGGAAAAAAAGTCCAGGTGGAATTTCTTTCCGCCAATCCCACCGGGCCGCTGACCGTCGGCCACGGCCGCAACGCCGTGCTCGGCGACGCTATCGCGCGTCTCTACGAGTCGGCGGGCTTCGACGTAACGCGCGAGTATTATTTCAATGACGGCGGCCGCCAGATGAAGTTGCTCGGGGAGTCGGTCCGTACGCGTTACCTGCAGGCACACGGTATCGACGCGCCGATGCCTGAAGATGGCTACCAGGGCGAGTACATCGTCGATATCGCGCGCGCTCTGAAAGCGGAGCGGGGCGATTCGCTCGTGTCGGTCACTGACCTTGAAGAATTCCGCTCGGTGGCTGTCAAAGCCATCTTCGCCGACATCAGCCAGACCTGCACCCGGCTCGGGATTCGCTTCGACGTGTTCACCAACGAACTCGATCTCTTCAACTCGGGAAAAGTTGACGCGGTTCTCAAAGCGCTGAGCGAGCGCAATCTCACGGTCGAGAACGACGGCGCCATCTGGCTGCGCGGCGAGCCGCTCGGACTGCCCAAGGATGCGGTGCTGGTGCGCTCCGGCCCGGACAAGCAGCCGACGTACCGCACGCCCGACATCGCCTATCACATCGAGAAGCTCAAGCTCGGCTTCGATTTGATCGTCGACGTGTTCGGCGCCGATCATATCGCCGAGCATCAGCAGGTCGTCGCCGCGGTCAAGGCGCTCGGCTACGACATCACGCCCATCCGCGCGATCATCTACCAGTTCGTTACGCTCACGCGAGCCGGCGAGAAAGTGAAAATGTCCACGCGCAAGGCGACCTACGTCACGCTCGACGAGTTGATCGAGGAGGTCGGCGCCGACGTGGTGCGATTTTTCTTTTTGTTCCGCAAATCCGACAGTCAGCTCGATTTCGATCTCGAGCTCGCGAAAAAGCAGGCGCCCGAGAATCCCGTTTTCTATGTTCAGTATGCGCACGCGCGGCTCGCGAGTATTTTTCGCGAAGGCGCCGCGAAAGATCTGGCGCTGCCCGCTGACACGGCGGCGGTCGATCTGAACCTGCTTGGCGCCGAGGAGATCGATCTCGCCAAGCGTGCGCTCGGCCTACCCGACGTCATGTCGGCGGCGGCCGAAGCGCTCGAGCCGCATCGGATTCCCTTCTACTTGCTCGAGTTGGCCGGCGAGTTCCATCGCTACTACAACAAGCCCGCGAATCGTATAATCGGACCGGATCGCGAGCTTAGTTTGGCGCGGATGTTCGTGGCGTCGATTCTCAAAGATGCGATTGCCGGTGGACTCGAGCTGCTCGGCGTGAGCGCTCCAGAGCGGATGTGAGGGCGGGATGCGATTCGAAATCAGGGCGGGCGGCGCGTTTTTAATTTTAGTCGGACTGGTCGGACTGTCGGGCGGAGTCTTCGCGCTCGGCCTGGTCGCGGGCTACGAGATGGCCCGGCAGAATCAGCCTGACCTCAGTCAAATCTCATCGACCTACCCGCTGCCGAAATCGCCGGCGCCCGACGAGAAGCCGGCGCCGGTATCCGAGATGTCGGGTGCGGCCGTCGCGTCGCCGGCGGTCGCGTCGGCTCCGCCAGCCGAAGCGATCAAACCGCCGCCCGAGCCCGCCATCGGCGAGGAGGCTCCCGCGGCGCCTCCATCGCCAGCGACCGTCGCGCGCGTGAAGCCGTCGGCCGAAGCGCCCGCCGCTAGTCGCCCCGCGCCACCGGCTGAGGATGAAGACTCCGATGAGGACACCGAGACCGCCTCGGCTCCGCCCGCCGCTGAGCCGCCGCCGCCCGCGCTGCCGCCCGGCACGCGGCCCTACAACATTCAGATCGAAGCCGTGATGGACAAGACCGGCGCGGATGAGATGGTCGCGCGGCTGAAGGCGCTCGGCTACAGCGCGCAAGAAGCGAAAGTCGCGCTCAACGGGCAGACCTGGTACCGGGTCCGCGTCGGCCCTTACGCCAGCGCCGAAGAGGCGACCGCCGCGCAGAACCGGCTGCGCGACCAATACCGGCAGGCCTACACGACGTCGCACTGAGCGAGCGGCTGTTCGCGCGAAGCGCTTCTCTCAGTGATCTAAGTCCCGCTCGACTGGCAGCTGTGCGTCCTTCCATTCGATCATGCCGCCCTTCAGATTCCACACGCGCTCGAACCCCAGGCCGGTGAGAATCGCGGCGGCGGTGGCACTGCGTACCCCGACTCGGCAAATCGCAACTACGTCGCGGCTCTTGGCTTCCGCCATTTCAGCAGTTCGCTCGGGCAGCTCCTTCAGCGGGATCAGGCGCGCGCCCGCAATATGCCCCAGCTCTCCGCGATACTCCCGTTCCTCGCGAACGTCGATCAGCACCGGCGGATTGGCGCTCGCGATGCGATCGCGCAACTCCGCGGCGGTCAACTGACGCACCTCGTTGAGCTGCGAGAGCGTCGGAAACTTGAGCGCGCCCGCTTCGACGTCGGATTGGTTCGGTTGCAGCGACTCCTGGATACCGTCGGGCAGCGGCAGACCGAGGTTGTTCATCAGGTTGACGTAGTCGTCGCGGGTTTTGCCGGCCAGCCGCGGGTTCGAGCGCTTCTCGTCGCCGATGGTTGATTGCGTATGGCCGCGATAATCGTGCGCGGGGAAAACCAGGATCTCATCGGGCAGTGTGAACAGCTTGCGGGTGATCGAATCGTACTGGCTACCCGCGTCGCCGCCCGCGAAATCGGCGCGCCCGGTGCCGTGGATGAACAACACGTCGCCCGTAAAGACGCGATCCCCGGCGAGCAGGCTAATCGAATCGGGAGTGTGACCGGGCGTATGGAGGACGCGGAGTTCCTCGTCGCCAACTTTCAGCGGCTGACCATCTTCAACGTGAATACTTACGTGCGGAGCCGGCGCGAGACGATGCATCACGACCGGCGCATCGGCCAGCATGCCCAACTCCATCGCGCCGCTGCGATGATCGGCGTGAGTATGCGTGTCGATAATCGAATCGAGGCGCAATCCGTAATACGCAAGGACGGCGAGATAGCGCTCAATCTTGTCGCGCAAGGGATCGATGATGGCAGCCCTCCGACTCGTTTCCGAGATCGCAAGGTACGTCTTGCACTTGCCATGATTGAGTTCGCGAAAGATCATTTCGACCCTCCGGACGGTTAGCTGGCCAGAAACGAGGCGGCCTTTTCGGCGATCATCACTGCTGTTAGATGGGTGTTCGCGCGGGGAATTGTCGGGATTATCGACGCATCGACGACAGAGAGTCCTTCGATACCTATGAAACGGCAGTGGGGATCAACCACCGACGACGGATCGTTCGGCGCGCCCATCCTGCATGTTCCCGTCGCGTGCACGTAATCGGCCACGTTTGCCATGAGCCATGCATCGAGCGCCGCGGGATTTTTCAGGTCGGCGAGGGTGGTCCCGCGCTCGTCGAGAGCGACCGCGCGAGTGATGGCCCGGACCTTGTCGTTGTTCACCAGTGCAAACAGCTCCTGCGCCGCCAGTCGTATCCGCATCATGTCGCGCGCATCGGAGAGCAATCGGAATTCTATGCGCGGATCGATCGCCGGATCATCCGACGCCAGCGTTATCACACCGCGCGAGAATGGTTCCATGACGGCAGCGAGGACTCGAGTGAGTCCCGGGGTTTCCGTGCGGTTCAGCGGCAGGATCTGTAAGTCGCCTTCTCCGCACGACGCGACGCCGGACGACCATCGCAGAATGAACCCGGTCGCGGGGCAGTCGCCATCGCGTTCGATCACATTCTGATCGACAGTTAGACTGGCCATCACCCTTGGATGCTCTGCCAGGTTCCGCCCGATGGCGGGGCGCACGGCGCCGAGACCCGAGCGAAGAAGAATCGCGGGGCTGTGAATGGCTCCGGCAGAAATCACCACGTGCCGGGCCGTCACATTGCCGTCCGACGTGCGCACTCCGGTGGCGCGGCGATTTTCGACGATGACCCTGTCTACCAGCACGTCGCCGCGAATCTCAAGATTGGATCGGGCGCGCGCCGGTTCGAGGTAGGCGTCATTGGTCGAGACGCGACGGCCCTCGTGGCGGGTCAAGCCCGCGGGCGCAACGCCAAGGACTCCTTCGGTCTCGTAGCTGTCGCATCGCAGATGGCCGCGATCAACGCATGCGGCGATCAGGCTGAGGTCCGGGGCAGACCACTCGGCTTCGGGCCGCCGCTCGACCGGGATTCGTTCACTGACGCGCGCGAACGCGGAACGGACTCCGTCCCATCCCCAGCCACTGCAGCCTTGCGCAGCCCAGCGATCGTAGTCGCTCGGGAGGCCGCGGATGGCGACCTGGGCGTTCACCGCTGAGCTGCCCCCGACTCCTCTTCCGCGCAGATAGAGAGTCGGCGCCTGGCCGTCGGCGCACACGGCGTTGAGTGCGGGCCAGATGCGTCCCGGCTCGGCTACCGCTTCGAATAGACTTTTGCCGCGGATCGCGTCGGGTGTATCAGCAGACGTGTGATTGGGACCAGCCTCGAGCAGAAGAACGCGCCGGTTTGAGTCTTCAGTCAGCCTGTTCGCGAGGGTAGCGCCGGCGGATCCGGCGCCGACTATTATGATATCCCAATCCGCCATGGCGGAAACATAGCGACTAACAGTGGAGGCAGGAAGCCGCGCGCATTGACAATCACCCGCTTGGCATGGATCATTAACAAACGATGGGTCTCACGAGCCGAAATGTTCGCGCGGGATGGTGGCGTTGGCACCTTGATGCACCCGCCTGCGCGCCGGCTTTGTAATTTATCGCAAAACCGATTTCTCAAAAGGGCCGCAGGCAAAACCTGCGGCCCTTTTTCTTTTTTTCTGAATGGGAGTGAACGAGGCAAACAGAATGCTACAACCGAGTGAACACGAATTCGAACAACTGGCGGCGAAGGGATTCAATCTAATCCCGGTCTTCGAGGAAGTCGCCGCCGACCTCGAAACTCCCGTCTCCGCCTTTCTCAAGGTCGCGCGCGACGACTATGCCTTCCTGCTCGAAAGCGTCCGCGGCGGCGAGAAATGGGGCCGCTACACGTTCCTCGGCTCCGAGCCGTCGGTCGTGATGCGCGCGCGCAAGAACCGCGTGGATATCATCCGGCCCGGCCGCGGCGTCGAGGTGCGATCGGTTGAAAACTCGTTCGAGGAGTTGCGTGCCGAGGTCAAGCGCTTCCGCGCGCCCGAGCTGCCCAATCTGCCGCGCTTCTTCGGCGGCGCGGTCGGATTTCTCGCGTACGACATCGTGCGATGCTTCGAAAAAATTCCCGAGACAGTTAAGGACGATCTTGGCGCGCCCGACTTCCACCTGATGTTCACCGACAC
>JBEKLS010000109.1:0-14844 GCA_050010075.1 Binatus sp. (SeqCode)
GACGTCGAGGCCGCTCTCGCACTCGAGATTGCGCAAGCCAACAACGACGCCATGGCGGCTCTGGGAGCGCGCGACTCCGCCCACTTCGTGCCGCTGGCAAGTGTCCCGATGCAGGATCCGGCCGCTGCCGCGAAAGAGCTCGAACGTTCTGCAAAGCTGGGGCTTCGCGGAGTTGAGATTCCGCCGAAGGTCGTCGAACGTCAGCTCGACGAGCCGGATTTCGAGGTTTTCTGGGACGCGGCCGAGTCGCTGCAGATGGTCGTTTGCATTCATCCGTTTGAAGCGGCGCCGGCCGGAGCGCTGTCCCGATACTTCCTCGGCAACCTGATCGGCAATCTTTATGACACGGGACTCGCCGCTGCGCTGCTGATCTACGGCGGCGTGCTCGAGCGTCATCCGAATCTGCGAGTCGTTCTCTACCACGCCGGCGGTGCGTTGCCCGCGCTGGTGGGCCGGCTCGACATGGGATACCGGCTCGTGCCCGAATGCCGCAGCGCAATTCCGCGGCCGCCGTCAAGCTACGCAAATCAGTTTTACTTCGATATAATCGCTCACAGTCGTACCATGTTGAGCTACCTGGTGAAGACCTATGGCGCGGATCGGTTCGTGGTGGGAACTGACTACCCATTGCCCGCTGGCCTCGCGCATCCGGTGGAAGAGGTCAGAGCGCTAGGTCTCGAGCGGGAAGACGAGAACAAAATTCTTGGAGATACGGCGCGCCAGCTGCTTAGACTCTGACGCTACAGGAGGTGACAAGACTTATGGCGACCAAGCCGCAAATGCTGCAAGGCTACCGGGTTCTGGATTTTACGCAATTCGTCGCGGGGCCGACCTGCACGCGACTGCTCGCCGAGATGGGCGCCGAGGTGATCAAGCTGGAACTCGCCCCCGCGGGTGATCGCGTCCGCGCCGACGGGCTGCGGTCCCTCGCGCCTGAATTCAAGGGCTCGAGCCATAGCACTTACTATCTACAGCACAACCACTCGAAGCTGAGTTTCGCGATCGATCTCAAAAAACCCGGCGCGCGAGAGATAGTAATGTCGATGATTCCGCAGGTCGACGTGGTGGTCGAGAATTTTGCGCCGCGTGTTATCGACCGGCTGGGATTTGCCTACAAGGACATCAAGGCGGTCAATCCGAAAATCATCATGTGTTCGATTTCGATGGCGGGACAGACTGGTCCGCTGTCGGTCAAGGCCGGCTACGATTTCATCGGACAGGCCTATGCTGGGGTTACCGATGGTATAGGGCAGGTCGATGGTCCGCCCGCGCTTACTACGATGGCGATCGGCGACGTTTCCACCGGCGTGGCTGCCGCGATGGCTGTCGGCTTTGCGCTGTTGCATCGCGAGCGGACGGGCGAAGGTCAGTATCTCGACGCGTCGCTGCTCGATACCTATTTCCATATGCATGAGAAGACGGTGCCGATAGTCTCGCTGCGCGGCGACAAGTTTCGACCGACTCGAAGCGGCTCATTGCATCCCGATGGCGGCACCACCGGCATTTTTCATTTTCGCGGTGACCAATATGTTCAGATCACATCGACGCCGCATCAATGGCCGCAGTTCGTACGAGCGATGGGGATGCCGGAGTTGGCAACCGACCCGCGCTTCAAGGACGCGCGCGGCCGGCGCGATAATAAGGAACAGCTGCGCGACGTGATCGAGGGCTGGCTTTCGAAATTTCCTACCCGCGACGACGCGATCGCCGCGCTCGATGCTGAACGGGTGCCGTGCGCACCCGTGCTTACGGTCAACGAAGCCGTGAAGCATCCGCATTTGAACGAGCGCAAGACGGTTCGCTGGGTAAAAGATCCGCAGTTAGGCACGGTCGCGATTCCCGCCGTGCCGGTAAAGTTCTCGGCGTGGCCGGATAAGACTGAGGTACGTTCTGCGCGGCTTGGCGAGGACAATGAGCGAGTTCTGCAGGAGCTACTTAAGATGCCCGCGGACCAGATTCGCAAGCTTTACGCGGAAGGAATACTGGTTCGTGATCCTACGCTGGAGGGCAAGGCGTCCTAGCGCTCATCAGCGTTCGGCGCATCACGGGGACTTGCAGAGATCTTCATTATCTCCCGGGCCCGTGTAGTTAAGAATTGTGATCTGAAAAATCGGCGCCTGCACGTTCCTCTCCAGGTAGATGTAGTAGGGCAGTCGCGGGGCGCTTGCGTGATTGGTGAGCAGAACATCCAGGCCTGTCCTGTGCGGCAAATCCCCACTCTGCTTTCGATAGGTCTCATAGATCGCGCAAAACTCAGTCTGCGAGCCAGCCGCGCGCAACTTCGAGTAGAGCGCCTCGAGTTCGTTCGACACCGCGCTTACGTTGATTTGAAGAAAGGCAATTTGGCAAGCCAATAGGACTATAAGCACTGCTGTCAGCCCTCGACTGACCAGCGTGTCGTTCACAGGTAGTCCATTGCCTATCAACCAGCACAGTCCTATCCAGACGGCGGGATAAAGAAACCTTTCTCCCGGACTGTTCATCCCCGCAAATGCGTAACCGGCGACTACAACAGCGACTCCACAAACAATTGCGCATGCGAGTATTCCGCGATTCTTCCAGCGGCCACTTAACGCTACCAACACGCAAAGCGGCACAACGCAGATCATAAGTATCGTCACTAGCAGATTGAGTAACGCGAACAACTTCATGCCGGGAGCTTGAATTCCAAGCCATGGTAGAAAGGCGGGGAAGGGAGAGAACGCGGCAATCACGCGTCCTGCAATTTGGTGCATTGTCCAAAACGTCCAGAGAGGTCCACTCAGCTTCACCCTTAAACGTTCAACCGTGTACCAGATTGTCAGCCCGATCGATGGCGCCAAGCACAATATGAAGGGATACAGGAACGCGATGTGCGACTCGCTAATGAATAATGTCACTGTAAGGAGAACAGCGATTGCGAACGGTACGATGTGACAAAAAAATAAAGCGATGAATACGGCGCTGACAAACCACCAATTGATTAGCTCGTTCCTATAGGTCCGACGAAATATGTAGCCGCAATAGAAGAAGAAGAGTGCCAGGCCAAGAATATAATTCAGCTCTCCCCAGAAGAAGTAGGTATTGGTCAGGTAGAGCAGGGGAACCAGTAGGAGCGGATTGCCAGGATCGCGTCGCAGAGAGTTCAACAGGTAGGTCGAGGACATAGCCAAAGCGACGATGCAAAGGCTCAGGACGATCTTTCCCGACACTTCGGGCCAACAAATGAAATCCAGCAGGCCCATGAGTATGACCGTCACCGAGTAAGGAACTGGATAGGGTGTGAATGAGTAAGCGGAGGGAGCATTTCCTCGAACGAGCTCTGCCGCGATGGAACCCTGGTAGATCCAATCGGGATAGTCTGAGATCGGCACAAAGCGGTGCGCCCAGACTAAGACCAGCGCGCTGACGACACATGCCGCAAATGCGCTTCTAAAAATCACCCCAGGCTATCTCTTGATGCTTTCGACTTGTCCTAGGAGATAGACCAACGCCTCGGACATTGTCGGGTGCGCGAAGATCGCATCGCGCAACGCGGTGAACGGCAGCTGTCCGACCATTGCGGTCTGAACTGCCGCCATCAGCTCGCTTGCCTCGATCCCAAACGCGGTGAAGCCGACGATTTCATCGCTCTCTTTGCCGATGAGCATCTTCATAAAGCCGCGCGGCTCGGCAATCGTGTGGGTGCGGAGTACGTTCGCCATCGGTAGTTTCGCGACGCGATATTCGATTCCATCGCGTTTCGCTTCGATCTCGTTGCGGCCGACGCGCGCCAGTTCCGGATCAGTGAACATGCAGAACGGCACGATGCGATCCTTCGTGCTTCGATTGCCACCCTTCAAGTTGTCACGCACGACGCGGAAGTCGTGGTACGCGACGTGTGTGAATTGCGGACTGCCCGCGCAATCGCCCATCGCCCACACGTCGGATGCGGTCGTCTCCAGTCGATGGTTGACCTTGATATAGCCATGCGCGTCGAGCTCGACGCCGACTTGCTCCAGTCCGATTCCTTTCGTATTCGGCGTGCGACCGACGGACACGAGAAGATCGGTGCCTTCGACGATCCGATCACCGTGGGCGTCTTTTGCGTAGACCCGAACTTCCTTCCCTGAATGTCCCTCAACCCGGGCGACCTGAGTGCCGAGCAACACCTTGATTCCTTCGTCGTGAAACAAATCAAGGAGAGCGGCGCCGACGTCCGGATCTTCCCGGTCGGCAAGCTGCGCGCCTCGTTCGATCACGGTCACCTCCGATCCGAAGCGCCGCACCGCCTGCGCGAGTTCAAGGCCTATATAGCCGCCGCCAATCACTATGAGATGCCGCGGCAGACGATCGAGATCGAGCGCCTCGATATGGGTCATGGGATCCGTCGCGGCGAGCCCGGGAACATCAGGCATCGTCGAGTGCGAACCCAGGTCGAGGAACACACGTTCGCTGACAATCCGTCGAGTTCCGCCATCGTTGAGCGCGACTTCAATCGTCTTCGGAGCGACGAAGCGGCCTTCACCCATAATCAATTCTATTCCGGCGTCGGCGGTACGCTTGGCGTGGAACTGATGTTCCTCTTCGACCATCTTGCGTTTGCGCTGCTGGACGCCGGGCATGTTGATTCGAAGCTTATCCATCTCCAGTCCGAATTCAGCGCCGCGGCGCGCCAGCGATGCTATTCGAGCGGAGTAGATCACGTTCTTGCTCGGCAGGCACGCGATATTCGGGCACGAACCACCGAGCCATTTCCGCTCGACCATCGCAGTGCGACGACCCTCATCGGCCAACGTCCACGCGGTCCACTTACCGGCCTCTCCGCTTCCTAGAACCAGAATTTCGTATTTTTCCGCGTCAGCCATCGGCCCATCTCCATAATAGTGACCAGGGTTTGTCCGAGCTTTACAGGGTGCTCGTGGCGTATGCAAAACGAAGGCGATCAGCCGCTGATCGTTTCCCCAATGGCCTCGCGTATGATGTCGACGACCAGGCCAGGCGCAGTAATGATCGGTGCGTGGTCGACGGGATGCGAGCGCACTCGGGCGTGCATCCGCTCCGCCATAAAGCGCTGCGTGTCGTGGACAATCATGTGGTCCTGCTCCGCTATCAGAAACCAGCTTGGGCGGTCTTTCCAGAGTGGACGGTTCACCGGCACCGTGATGCATGCGGGCGAAATCGGCCGCTGAGTCGCGGCGAGCAGCGCCAATTCATCCGCGGACGCATTCTGCGCGAATGCCGCGGCAAAGGCCTCGTGCGGAAGATAGATGAGTCCATGATTGTCCGGCGCCAACTTCGGAGCCAGCGGATGAGGCTTGTTGCGGTAGAAGACATCGGCGACAGTCTCACCCTCGTCAGGAGCAAGGGCGGCGACGTAAACCAGCGCCTTCACCTTCTCGCTCCGTGCAGCCGCGATCACGGCCCCAGCATAAGCGTGACCCGCAAGCACGACCGGCCCCGAAGCTCGCTCCAGCGTACGCTCGACCGCGGCAGTATCCTCAGCAAACGAAGTCAGGGGCAATGGAGCTGCGAGCACCTTGACGCCTTGGGCAGCCAGCGGCCCGATGACTTTGGCCCAACTCGATCCGTCAGCCCAGGCACCATGCGCCAGTACAACATTCACATCCTCACGCATTGGCTCTCCCCACATGCTGCGCGATCAATTGATCGGCGACGTCGTTCAAGTTCGCACCGACGATCTGCGGCTGCGGGCCGACTCCCAGGACGTCGTTGCCCACTCGTTTGATCAAAGCAGCCTTCCAGCCCGCGGCGACGGCGCCGAGCGTGTCCCATGTATGGCAAGCGATAAGACAGAGCTGAGGCGGCTCGACTCCGAGCTCTCTCGCGACATAGCCGTAGGCCTGCGGCGAGGGCTTGTGATGCTTGACGCCGTCCGCACTGAAACGCCGCTCGAAGAGATCGACGATCCCACCGTGTTCGAGCTGACGCGTCTGCACCTCCGGCAAATTGTCTGTCAACGTGAAAAGCCGGAATCCTGCCGCGCGGAGCTTCCGAAGTGCCCCCGGCACTTCCGGGTAGGGAGGCATCGTCGAGAATTTTTCGAACAATTCCTTCCTATCCGCGTCCTGGATCTTTATGCCGCGAATATCGGCCAGCATCTTCATCACGGCCGAACCGATATCCGTGAACGGCACGTAGCATCCGGCTACCGTCAGGGCTGCGGAATACATAATGAGGTTGGCGAACCAAAAGCGCATGGCGCCTTTATCGCCGAAGATACGCTCGAACGTCGGTTCCATGGTCGTGAGATCGAGTAGCGTCTCATTCACGTCGAAGACGATTAAAGGAAGAGTGTTCATCTGACTACACTCCAATTGGTTTCATGGCCTTCCGCGTTACGGACGGCCAATCGGCTCGCACGAGGTGTGGGCGCAACGAGTTGCGAGATCAGCCGGGAAGAAAATCGCGGATCGCCGCCGCAATCTCGGCGGCGTGCGTCTCCAGCGCGAAGTGCCCGGTATCGAAGAAGCGCACGACTGCGCCGGGAATATCCCGCCTGAAGCCCTCCGCGCCTGGCGGCAGGAAGAATGGGTCGTTCTTTCCCCACACCGCCAGTAGTGGCGGCTTGTGGTCTCGAAAATACTTCTGAAAGGTCGGATAAAGCGCAACGTTAGTCTTGTAGTCACCGAACAAATCGAGTTGTGGCTCATGCGCGCCCGGCCGGGCCAGGTAGAAATTGTCGAGCGAGTATCCATCGGGCGAAACCGTCGTCGCATCAGAGACGCCGTGCGTGTATTGCGAAATGGTCGTCTCAGGCTTGAGGAAACCGCGCAGTGCGTCGCGGTTCGCTTGCGATGGGTTTTCCCAGTAGGCCCGAATGGGATTCCAGCCGTCGCTCAACCCTTCCACGTAGGCGTTGCCGTTCTGCGAAACGATCGCGGATATACGTTGCGGGTGCTTCAACGCAATCCTCAAGCCCACGGGAGCGCCGTAATCGAAGATGTAGACCGCGAAACGTTTCAACCCGACCACTTCGGTAAAGCGATCGATTACGCCGGCCAGATTTTCGAAGCTGTATTTGAACGTGTCGCGGGAAGGCAGGTCCGACTGACCAAAGCCCGGCAGGTCGGGCGCGACAAGATGAAACCTGTCGGCGAGAAGAGGAATCAAATCGCGGAACATGTGCCCCGCAGTCGGAAACCCATGCAGCAAAAGCAATGTCGGAGCGTCGGTCCGACCTGTTTCGCGATAAGAAATCTTCAGACCGTTAACATCGGCAGCTCGGTAGTGAGTTGTTTGCATGAGCACGTTCCTCCTCAAATAACGTGGCAATCTGGCGGATGCCTCTATCCGGTAACCAGTGCTGGTATGAAATCAGCCTATTGCGGAATATCGCGTTGCGCTTGATCGGCCATGACTTCGACCCTTCACGCCGGCAACGGACTGCTGATTAAAAAGCTACACGAGTTTCCTGGTTGGTGAAAATGGCGAATAGTTTCCAGAGCAGGCTATCTCAAAATTCTTTGCCAGCCGCGCGCAGTGCCAATCCTGTCGTGCATCTGTTTGTAGCGCGATTGCAGGTCCTTGGTGACGCGTCGATCGCCAATCCGTCTTCGAATCACCGGCCAGCAGCCGCCGTATACTCGAATTTATTTTTAATCTGCTCTTTCGGCAGCGGCTTGCCGTCTACCTCAACGTACGGATAAATCAGGAAATTAACCGGTTCCCCGCTCTGCTGCGGCTTCAGCTCGAGGTCGCGGCCCATCGTGAACGCAACGCGGTCGGCGTCGAAATGGCCGAAATAATAATTGCGCAGTTGTGGATGCTTCCACGCTTCCGACGCGTCCACCGGAACCCATTGGCCGCCGGTGTAAAATTCCGCCCAGCAATGATAACCCGGGATTTCGCCCGCGCTCGATGCGCCCAGCGGAAAGCCAATCGTAAATCGCGCTGGAATGCCCCGCGATCGCGCAATCGCGATGAACAGTGAATGGAAGTCGGTGCAGTTGCCCTTTTTGACGTTGCACGCATAGATGGCGTCGCCGCGTCCCCATCCATTGCCGCTCTTGTCGTACGTCATGTTCGCAATCACGTAGTTGTAGATGGCCCGAGCCTGTTCGTAGGGAGAGCGGTCGGGATCGCCCACCTTGGCGCTCACCAGCTTTATCTGTCCGTCGATCGGAACCAGGCGATCCGGCGCCAGGTAGCTGTCAAACGCCCCGCCAGTGGGCTCCGGAATATTCGCCTGCGCCTTTTCCAGATCCGCCGATTCCTCGAGGCGCCGCACATTGAAATGGATTGTAACCGGTATCGAACCCGACGGCGGCACTTTCGCGACCAGATGCACCACGCGATTGCCGCCGGTGGGCTGATTTACGACCTCGACGTGCGCCGGACTGTCGATCTTAAGATCGCTCACCTGCTGGAATCGGTCTTCTCGCGGCAGCGGAATCCAGGCCTCGACCCGATGGGCCTTCGCAGCTATTCCGGTAATTTCCGTGTGATAGGTGAAGTCGACCTCTCGGATCTTCGCAGGCTGAGCTGCCGATGGCGTTTGCGCCTTGGCGCTAAACAAATCGACGTTCACGAGCGCGAGCGCGAACGCGACCGCGATGAACATGTATTTGTGAGAGCGTGGGCTTGGCATCAAGCTTCTCCTTTCAAATTTTAACGGTCGATGGAGCCTTCGCCGGTTACCATTTGCCCACATGCGCACCGCCATCGACGTGGAGCACCTCGCCAGTTACCTGACGAGCCTCGGTGAGATACAGCACAGCATCGGCTATATCCTGGACATGCGAGATGCGTCCCATCGGTGACTGGGACTTTAAAGCCTCCTGAGAATCGTTCTTATGCAGCGGAGTGTCGACGACTCCTGGCGCGACCGCGTTTACACGAATGCCATCCTTTGCATATTCCATCGCGAGACTTCGCGTGATGGTCTGAACTCCGCCTTTCGTGATCATCGCCACCGAAGCGTTCACTCCAGCTATCGGATGATCGGCCAGCGAGCCCGTTATGCTGACGATGCTTCCGCCAGTTTTTTGCGCCAGCATCTGTTTGATCGCGAGTTGGCTGATGTAGATAAAGCCTTCCAGGTTGATCGAAGCGAGAGTTTTGAAGTCCTCGGGTGTGTACTCGATAAAGGGCTTGACGATAAAGATACCCGCGTTATTGACGAGCGCATCGATCGAGCCGAATTTGCTCATCGCAACCTGGGCGATTGTTGCAGCTGTAGCGCTCGCACCGATGTCGCCGTCGACTAGCGCCAGCTTATCCGAAGGCGCGAATGCGCCCGATTTGGTCATGTCCCGGGACGTCGCGACCACAGAGTAGCCCCGCTCGAGAAAAGTTTTCACTATGGCCGCGCCGATGCCCTGCGAAGCACCGGTTATGATGACTGTCCTCGTTTCGTTCGGCATATAAAAACTCCCTTATATCCGATGAGCGAAGCCGCGCCGTTTGAATGGAAAACGATAGATGGCCTGGCGGGACTAAACCTGCGCGGCCTATAACTGTGGTAGCACATTCATTTGTGCGCGATGAACAACGACGCGGCCATGCTCAATCCGATACCCACCACGATCCATCGCACCATTCTGCGCGAGAGCCGTCGCGCGATGAGCGCGCCGCCGTATCCGCCGCAGACCTGCGCGACCGTCATCAGGATCGCCTGGGGCCAACTCACCGCGCCGCGCAACACGAAATAAATCGCCGCGACTCCGTTGATGCAAAGCGCCAGGTAGTTGCGCAGCGCGAGCATGTGATGGATATCGGTGAAGCCGAGCAAACCGAACTCCGCCAGCATCAGGATACCGATTCCGGCGCCGAAGTAGCCGCCATAGATCGACACCAGGAACTGAAAGAAAAACGCGGTGCCCCATCCACCGCGGTCGATCGGATCGCCGCCCGCCGCATCGATGATTTCATCCATCGAATTTCGCAGCGCCGCGCGCGTGATGACCTCCTGCGCGGCGAACAGAATCGTCGCGCCAAGAATCAGGTATGGAACCGCGGCCGCGAACCAGTCGGTGGGCGTGTTGATGAGTAAGTACGCGCCGACGATTCCGCCCACGAGCGACGGCACCGCGAGCATCAGCGAACGCCGGCTTACCGCGCTGAATTCGCGGCGGAAGCCGATCAGACTCGCGAGCGAACCCGGCCACAGCGCAACCGTGTTCGTCGCGTTGGCGACCACCGGGTTCATTCCGGTCCAGATCAGCGCCGGAAATGTGATCAGCGTGCCTCCGCCCGAGACCGAATTGACGGCGCCGCCGATAAACGCGGCGACGAAGACCACGCAGTAAGCCCAGAGCGTCACGCGGATAAGTTTTCGCGCCGCGGGCCGCGGTCGCGGACTGCCCATCTGCGGAAAATCATCGCATCAAACTGCGCAACTCATGCCACAAGTGCAATAGGTCGAGCTCACGTTGGCGGCCAGCATTGTAACCAACGCGCCGCGGTTTCGTCTTTGTGATCAAGGCGTACATTCGCTGCGCGCGCACACGCTCATTCGCCCGCGAAAAACTTCGACCAGTTAGCGCGAGCGTCGTTTGTTCGCAGATTGTTTTGGAATCCCGAAAAAAGGTTCAACAAAAATGCCGGAAGATAGCATCGAAAGTACAGGTGATCGACACCACAACGACGCGCGACGAGAGGCCCGGCGACGCGAATCGCGTTGGTGGAAAGGCGGGTTGATCGCGGCGCTGGTCTTTTTAGGATTGGCTACGCTTTCCAACGGAATTGCGTACCGCCGGCTCGCCAGGGCGCAGCAAAAACTGACCATCGCGTTGATTCGTCAAGCCAAGCGGAGCCGCTTTGTCCCAATGGGGTCGGTTCTCGTGCCTCTCGCCGGCGCCCCAAATTACGCTGCGCCCGGACGGGGCGGCCAAGCCAACTATTCACCCGCCGATCAGCAGAAAGTCCCAAATGGCCAGGCGACGCCGGGTCAATAGCCGCGGATCTACGCGATCCCGTCCAGTTTGAATTAAACGGAACTTTAATTCGTCTCGTCGAATTGCAGAGGCCGGCATGTTGAGAGTACGGACGGGAAGGGCATCGCAAGTGCTGCGAATAACAGTCGCGGCGTTGCTGTTTCTTTCCTGCACCCGCATTGTACGACCGCTCGCGTCGTGGAGTGCCGACAAATCTTCTGCGCTCGCGACGCGATGCATGCAGGTCGCTCGCAGCAGCGTGCTCGAAGTTGGCGGCGGCGGCGCGAAGCTCGTTCGCCCGTCAGCCTTGCGATTTCGCGAAGTTTTGCTGTCGTTGGCTCCGACCCTGAGCGTTCTCAAGCTCTGCCAACGTCTTGATTTAGTCAGAATCTGGCCCGAGCACCAGCAGTCGTTCATTCGCCGCATTCTGCCGCCAGCTTCAGACGCCAGCCACTAACTCCGTAAAACATCGACCTCTCGCAACTTCGAAAAGTTAGACTTTTCGCAAGTGCCATTGCCCTTAAGGTTCATAAGCGCGGGGGCAGCCGAAGCTGCGGCGCGTCCCGGGAGAAAACGCGATGGAAACAAAAAAGCAAAATTGTTGGGCTATTATTTTGGCCGGCGGCGAACAGAAACCGGCGCCTGATCTCGACCGCAGCAGCGCAGGAGAGAAAACCTCCAGGCAATTCTGTCGTACCGCGGAAAGCCAGTCGTTAGTCGAACAGACGCGCAGACGCGTCGAGATGGCTGTCCCCAAGGATCAGATCTTCTACACACTCAACCGAAGCGACGAACGCTTCTACGTGCCTTTACTATTTGACGCATTACTGGCGAGGCTCGTCGTTCAACCGGTGAACAGGGGAACGGCACCCGCGATTCTGTACGCTCTGATGCGTCTTGGTCTGGTCGATCCAAACGCACACGTTGCGTTGTTTCCGTGCGATCGCTCCGTCAGCGACGATCGGTTGTTCATGCGCCAGGTCAAGGTTGCCTTCGACGTAATCGACGAGCGCCCGGATCAGATAGTGGTGCTGGGCGTCGCCCCGACGACTCCCGAACCCGAATACGGCTGGATTGAACCGGCAAGTCCCTTTCGCTGCGCGGGCGAGACGTTGTTTCACGTGCACCGGTTCATCGAAAAACCTCCCGTCGAAGTCGCGCGCAGAATGCATGCGTACGGTCGATGTCTCTGGAATAGTTTCGTATTCGTCGCGCGGCTGCCGAATCTGCTTGCCCTGATGATTCGCACCGTGCCCGAGTTTTACGAACTCTTTGCGGAACTTGGTGCAACACTTGGTACCGAGTTCGAAAGTGAGAATGTCGAGAGAATATATCGAGCCATCGAACCGGTAGATTTCTGCAAGAGTGCGCTAGGCACTCACGTGCGCAAACATGTGAGTGTACTGCCGGTTTCAGGACTCTGCTGGAATGACCTGGGGAACTCGTCCCGCGTCTGGCGACCATCAATCGCCTCGAAGTGAGTCCTCAAATGGATGGCATTAATGGCCGCCGTTGCCTTTATTTGACAATGACGACAGCTTCGGTTCATATCTTGAAACCTCAGTCGAGTTCTTCGAGGCGGCCGTCCTCAATCTGATGAGCCCCATACTCCATGCAAGCTGAGTCGTCAAAAACGTCTGAACCGATTAGGCGGCCGACACACCTTGAGCCTGCGCTCTTAAGCAAAGGTCGCGGATGGCGTGGGTTGGAGCTCTACCGATGGCACGGGTTGGTTGAGGCCTGCGATCTGACATTCGACGACCTCGTTATCATGTTCCACATCGGGGGATCTCGCGACGTGCAGGCGTGGGTTGGGGGCAAATGGCGCGACGAGCGTTCCAGTCCAGGTGAAATTATCGTTCTGCCGCCGCGTACCCGAATCTTCTGGCAGACCGCCGCGCAGATTGGCGAAGTCGATGGCTCATCGCTCCATCTTGCGCCCAGCCGCTTTGCGAGCTTGCTGGACGGTCCGCTTGGACAGCGGGTAGCGGAAAAAATCCCCTTTCGGATGTCCCACTCGGATCCATTTCTTTCGCATATGATGCTCGCGCTTGAAGATGAGCTCCGCGAGCCGAAGGAGCACGGCTCACTTTTCGTCGACACGGTAGCGGATTCGGTAGCGCTTTATCTCTTCCGTAACTACGCGAACGCTTGCCCTGCGCCGATCGCTCGGGGCGGGCTTTCCCCGCGTCTTCTCCGCATCGCGTGCGAAAAGATCGAAGCTGGTATTGAATCCGGCACGTCGCTTGACGAACTCGCCGCGTCGGTCGATCTCAGCCGATGGCATTTCGCTAGGGCCTTTCGCGAGGCTACGGGGTTGTCGCCGCATCGCTATCTCATGCAACGAAGGATTGAACGCGCAAAGAGTTTGCTGTCCCGAACCGACCAGCTGATCACGGATATAGCATTGGCTTGCGGATTCTCCAGCCAGGCGCATTTCTCCGCCGTCTTCCACCTCGCTACCGGAGTGTCTCCGCGATCATTTAGAAGATCGGTCCAGTAGCCTCTCGCTTCCCGCGGCAATTTTTTCCGCACGAATTCGAACGTCACGCCTATATTTCGAACGATTCCTGGCCGTTTGCTCGACTAGTTTGATCCCCAAGCCAATGGGAGCAGGGGAGCACATGCGATGAAAGAGGTTGTTGAGCGATCGACGAGCAGGACCTTGGACATCGAAGAAATCGCGTCGCTCTTCGACGCTGAACGGGGGCTACTCGATGCGCGGATCTATTCTGATCCGGCGATCTACGAGCTGGAGCAAGAGCGCATCTTTGGCCGGTCCTGGCTTTTCCTGGGCCATGAGGGTCAGATTCCGGAGTTCGGCGACTTCCTTGTCACCACAATGGGCGAGGATTCAGTGATCGTGAGCCGTGGCCGTGACGGCGCTGTGGTCGCGTTTCTGAACCAATGTCGCCATCGCGGGAACCTGCTTTGCAAAGCGGATCTCGGCAACACGCGCTCCTTTCGATGCTCCTACCATGGATGGTGCTACGACTCTGAAGGGAAACTCGTGTCGATGCCGCACGAGCGCGATGGGTACCGGGGAGAGCTGTGCAAAGAGGAATGGAGCGCAGTGCGGGTGCCGCGCGTCGAGCTCTACAAGGGATTGATCTTCGGGAACTGGGACGCCGGCGCCGCGACGCTCGCCGCATCGCTCGGTGACGCGGCCTGGTACCTGGATATCTGCGTCGATCGAACGCCCGCAGGAGTGGAGCTGATCGGCCCGCAGCGATGGCGTGTACCAGCCAATTGGAAATGGCAGGCCGAGCAGCATGGCAGCGACTACCATCATGCGGCGGTATCGCACTATTCGGCGATCGCCGCTACGAATCGCCCCGGACTTCCCACGCCGTCGTTCGAGTACGTGATCGCCCCGGGCGAAACCGGCTACCAATTCGCGTCGCCGGAGCATGGGCACTGCACGGCTGGTTTCATGACGTACTCGGGGGACGCGGAAAGTCCCGAAGGCGTTCAATTTCGATCGAGCCTGTTCGCAAAGAACTCAGAGGAAGGCTATCGAAAGATGCGTGCCCGGCTCGGTGAGCTTCGGACGGACCACATGGCTGGAATGGTCCTCACGATCTTTCCGAATTTGTCGCTGAATCAGCCGCCGTCGTACCTGAGAGTATGGCAGCCGCGCGGCCCGAACGAGACCGAAGTGTTGAACTACTGCTTCGTCGATCGCGATGCGCCGCAGGAACTGAAGGATGCCATCGTGCGTGACCTGACGTTCTCGTTCACAGCTTCCGGGATTCTAGAACAAGACGACAGCGAGAATGTCGCTCTCTGCCACCGAGGGGTGAGCCAGGGCTTCATGGCGCGTCGCACGCGCCTGAATGTGCAAATGGGCCTTGGGCACGCGCATCGTTCAAAGGAATACCCGGGTACCCTGAACCACTTGTATTCGGAAGAGGGTGCACGGGCGTTCTACGGTCATTGGAAGGCGCTCCTGATGGACGATCGGCGTGGCCAGGAGACGACGCGATGA
>JBEKLS010000110.1:0-16851 GCA_050010075.1 Binatus sp. (SeqCode)
GGTCGGCCCTGCCAAAGCGCGCGAGATGATGCTGACCTGCCGCACCTACTCCGGCGCCGAGGCCGCCGCGATGGGTCTCGCAAACTATTGCGTGGCCGACGACGTGTTCGACGGGGAGGTGGGCGCACTCGCCGATGCCATTCTCGCGAATTCATGGTTCAGTCATCGCGCCAACAAGCGCCTGCTGATTGAGACCGATGGCATGCCGCTCGGCGCCGGCCTTGCGCATGAGGTTTATCGAAACCCTGGCGTCGGTCCTGACATGCGCGAGCGGATTGCGGCGTTCAACAACAAGTCGGTGCGCCGTGCCTGAGATTGACGCCGCGCCCGCGCTGGAGACCGGCCAGCCCGACCCGGTCCAGCCTCCCAGTCCACCTGCAAGCGACCGCCGCGGAGCGTTTCGCGCGCTGCGCCATCGCAACTACCGTCTCTACTTCTTCGGGCAGCTCACCTCGCTCGCCGGCACCTGGATGCAAAGCGCCGCGCAGGCGTGGCTGGTGCTGAAGCTGACGAACTCCGCCACGATGCTCGGCGTCGTGACGTTTGCGCAGTTCACGCCGATCCTGCTGGTGGGCTTGTTTGCCGGTGTGATTGTCGATCGCCTCGATCGCCGCCGCCTGATAATCACCACTCAAATCCTGCTGATGCTGAGCGCGTTCACGCTCGCCGCGCTGACGTGGACCGGCACGGTGCGCGTCGGCTACGTAATTCTGCTGGCCGCCTTCAACGGCACCGTCGGATCGTTCGACATGCCGGGCCGGCAATCGTTCGTGGTCGAGATGGTCGGCTACGACGACCTCGCCAACGCGATCGCGCTCAACTCGATGATGTTCAACAGCGCGCGCATGCTGGGTCCCGCCGCCGCCGGATTGCTGATCGCCTGGCTCGGCATCGGCACGTGTTTTTTCCTGAACGGCGTGAGCTTCCTCGCCGTCATCTGGAGCCTGACCCAGATGGAAATTCCCGCCCGCGTCATCGCCGGCGCCGGCGCGCGCATGCTCCATCAACTGCGCGAGGGCCTCGCCTACGTATGGACCAATCGCCCGCTCTTCTATCAGATGGTGCTGGCGGCTGTTACCAACGGCTTCGGCTACCAGTACCTCGTGCTGGTTCCGCTGTTCGCGCGGAACGTGCTGCACGGCGACGCGCGTACCTACGGCTTTCTCGCCGCGATCCAGGGGCTCGGCTCAGTCGTCGGCGCGGCGACGCTCGCCTCGCGCGTCTCGACGCGGGGGATGAGGAACAATCTCCTGGTCGGACTTTTTCTCTCGGCGATTGGAATCGTGGTGTTCGGTACGTCGCGATCGTTTGCGCTCTCGCTGGCCGCGCAATTTGTGATTGGCGCGGGTCTGACCAACTTCCGCGCGAGCAACAACACCCTCGTTCAGATGTTCGTCAACGACGACTTGCGCGGGCGCGTGATGAGCACCTACCAGCTCACCTCGGTCGGGCTGACCCCAATCGGCGCGCTCGAGGTCGGCTACCTGGGCACGCACCTGGGCCCGATGAAGGCAGTCGTCATTTGCGGCGCGGTCACGATGCTCAGCGGGATCGTGCTGCTGACCCGTCTCAAGTCGGTGGGCATGGACGCGGAGCCCTCGTAGTCCGCTCCTTGCCAGCCACTCACTGCGCATGTTCAATGCTCGCTAACCGCCCAACCGAAGGAGCCCGTTTATGAAGTCCCGCATATCGCAAACAGCGATCGCAATCGCAATGCTGATCGCGCTGCCGGTCCTCGCGCACGCCGACACGTGGCAAATCGATCCTGCGCACACCAACGTCGAGTTCACCGTGCGGCACATGATGATCTCGAACGTGAAGGGGCAATTCCAGAAGACCACCGGCACGATCACCATCAACGGCAACGACCCGGCCTCGGCCACGATCGACGCAACCATCGACGCGTCGTCGGTCGATACGCGGGTCGAGCGGCGCGACACTCATCTGAAGAGCCCCGACTTTCTCGACGTCGCCAAGTACCCGACGATTACGTTCAAATCGACCAAGGTCGAGGCCGCCGGGCCGGGCAAGTTCAAGGTGACGGGCGATCTCACCCTGCACGGCGTCACCAAGCCGGTCGTGCTTGACGTCGAATCGTCTGGCGCACCGGTCAAAGTGATGGGCGGCCTGCACGCGGGCGCGTCGGCGACGACGAAGATCAACCGCAGTGATTTCGGCCTCAGCTGGAACAAGGCGCTCGAGACCGGCGGCGTGGTGGTTGGCGACGAGGTCGCGATTTCAATCGACGTCGAAGCAATAAAGAAATAGCCCGGCGCAAGCGTTGAAGGATCGCAGATCTGCGCGGCATGTTCCGCCGATGTCTTATCTGCGGGACAAAGCGGGATGATCAAACCTCAGCCGGTTTGCATTTGACTCCGCGCCGCGATACCGCTTGGACCGGCTAAGCTTCTCGAACTTCGGAGGTGACCCATGAGCATGTCGAGGCGGTTTGCGGCGGAGTTGATCGGCACCTTCTGGCTGGTATTCGGCGGATGCGGCAGCGCCATTTTCGCGGCCGGCTTTCCCAAGGTCGGAATCGGTTTTCTCGGCGTTGCCTTTGCGTTCGGTCTCACTCTCCTGACGATGGCGTTTACGATCGGATCGATCTCGGGATGCCATATCAATCCCGCCGTCACGATTGGATTGTGGGCTGGCAAGCGCTTCCAGGGGAGAGACGTACTTCCCTACATCATCGCGCAGGTGATTGGCGGGATCCTCGCCTCGACCGTACTCTATATAATCGCCAGCGGCGCCGCGGGCTTTGACCTAAGCAACGGTTTCGCCGCCAACGGCTACGGCGCGCATTCGCCGGGCGGCTACACCCTCGCATCAGCGTTCGTCGCCGAATTCGTGCTGACCTTCATGTTTCTAATCGTGATCCTCGGCTCGACCGACAAGCGCGTAGCCGTCGGCTTCGCACCAATTCCGATAGGCCTTGTGCTGACTCTGATCCATCTAATCAGCATCCCGGTAGATAACACCTCGGTTAACCCCGCGCGCAGCACCGGCCCCGCGCTATTCGTCGGCGGATGGGCACTCGGGCAGCTATGGCTGTTCTGGGTCGCGCCGATAGCAGGCGCCTTCCTCGGTGGCCTCTTCTACAACTGGCTCGGCGTCGAGCAAGTCTCCGACGAAGTGCTAGCCCGCGAAACCCCGCCAGGGTAGGTGCGACTGTCCGCCTTCGGTCGGGACAAGGATTAGCCGCTAGCGGCTCGCAAGATTCGCGATACCGGCGCAGCCGACTCTCGCGTCGTTCCGTCCTTGTGTCACTCCGACTCTGCGTCACTCGTCTTTGTGTCGCTCCGTCTTTGTGTCATCCCGAGCGTAGCCGAGGGACCCCGGATCTTTCTCGATGTCGAGCTACTTCAACTCCGCTGAAGGCTCGCGAAGCCGCGTCGCTCTTGATCCGGATCCTACCTCGCCGGTTCTTTTACGGGAGAGGCGGCCGGCCGCGTAGTGGCCGGCCAGGTGAGGGTTCTGCGGTTCAAGCTGACAGATGTGCAACCTCGGAGTCGGAGCAAAGCGGCTTCGCAGGCCTTGGAGGGTGTGAGGTGCCTCGACACCGAGAAAGATCCGGGGTCCCTCGGCTACGCTCGGGATGACACAAAAATGAAGCGGCAAGATTCCCGGATCTGCTCGGCTTCGCAAACCTGCAGCGGTGCCTTCCTGACGGCCTGGCGCTCACCTCGTCGTCATGGTCGGCGACGGCGGCACAAATCCCGGCTTGCAGATCTGCCTTAGTCTGTCCGCCGCTTCAGCCTTAGGCAGGGCGTCATCTCCTCCTTCCTCAACCGGATGCCAATGATCGAGGTTCAGGAACCCGATGAGCCGCCAGTTGTAAGGCTTGCTCGGAGGAACCCCCGGGGGGCTATCGAGGAGGAACGCAATCCGGAGATGGGCTTTGTCGTAATCCACAACTCGCGTAATCAGGGGCGGGCGCGGATTGTCGTGCAGAGACGAGTCGTCATGGTCAGGCTTCCCACATTGGCTGATGATCCGCGAAAGATCGTCGGCGCGACAAGGTCCCGCCATCGCTGCGCACAGTACTATGAGAAGAGCTGCACACGAAAACTTTGCCATTTTTGGTTGATCCCCCTGAGCCTCAGAACTCTCCCGGTGCTTTGACGAAGTGAAATGGAAGATAGCTACGGCTTGACGTTTCGATGATGTTCAGGCGGGCGGGCGCGGAGTTTCGCCGGCGCGTTTTCTGAGCCTTGCACCACCACGACGCATCGTTTGGCGTCGCTGAAATCTTCGGGCGAGAGGCCGAACCGGTCCGCGAGGTTGGTCGCGACTATTACCAGTCCGCCCGGCGTCTGACGTGCGAGTTGCGCTGCCGTCGGCGCGCTCAGCACGTCGGTATGCAGCCTGCGGCCCAGCGCGCGGCCCGCGTCGCGAATCAGTTCGAGCAATTCGGGGTCCTCCGCGCTGCCATCCTCCGGCACCAGCACCGCGTGCAGGCCTGAACGCTTGCGCAGCGCGACTCGCAGCGCCAGGTCGAGCGCCGCCCGCCCATGTGTGCCGCGATCCACCACCGCAAAGACGCGGTCGAGCGGCCGTCCGCCGCCGTGAATCACAACCGCCACGTGCACCGGCAACGCTCGCGCCTTGTCGAGAATTTCGCGCACCACGCCGCCCATGAAGTCCGATCCAAAGACCGCGCGATGCGATCCGAGCAGCAGCCAGCCGATTTGCGGCTCATTGGCGAACGCCAGAATGTCCGCCGCGGGATTCGTAGTCCACACCGCTTGCGGCGTAATCACACTGCCGCGCTCGAGCGCGAGATCCAGCGCAGCCGACAGCGCGGGAGAGCGGGGCGGTACGCGCTGGTCGGCCTCGCGCAGTCCCGATCGCACGCCGCCCGGCGGAGTTTTCACCAGCGCGAGCACCCGCGGCGGCGGTGCGTCATGCGGCGTCGCCGCCAGCGCGAGCTCGACCAGCACTGCTACGCCTTCAGGATTCGACACCGGCACCAGGATTGCGCTGTGCTCGGTGCCGACCAGTATCGGCCGCGGCGGCGGCTGCGACGGGCGCGGGGCAGGATGCGGCGTGCGCGCCGGAGCTTGCGGCGCGACGACAGGCTCGGGCGAAAACGTGCCGAGCTCGGGAAACGGCTCAAGCTCCGCGGCTTTCCGGCGCGTGATCAGATGTAGAATCGGCGTCGTCGAAAATGTGGTGACCAGCGCCATGATCACCAGCATCGCGAACAGCGTCGGCGAGATCACGTTCATCTCGAGGCCGATATTCAGCACGATCAGTTCCATCAGGCCGCGCGTGTTCATCAGCACGCCCAGCGCCGACGCGTCGCGCCAATCCAGTCCCGTGATTCGTGCCGCGAGTGCGCTGCCGCCAAATTTGCCGATCGACGCGACCGCGACGATCAGCGCGCACATCATCCATTGCTCGTAGCCGCTGACCAGTCCAATCTGCGTGCGCAGGCCGGTGTACGCGAAAAATGCCGGCAGCAGCAGCACGATCACGATATCTTCGAGGCGGTCGGTCAACTCGCGCGCCATCCCGCTGTCATGCGGAATCACCGCGCCGAGCGCGAACGCGCCGAACACGGCGTGGATGCCGATCAATTCGGTAGCCGAGGCGGAAATCAGCAGCGCGATAAATATCGACGCCATCACGCCCTGCGTCAGCCGCCCGCGATTTCCATACAGCAACGACAGGCGAACCATCGTGGGCCGCACCACGACGAGCATCAGCAGAATGAACCCCAGCGCCATCGCGATCGTCGCCACCGCGCCCGTTGCCTGCGCCCGCGCCACGCTGACGACGAACGCCAGCATGCACCATGCGGTTACGTCATCCACCGCGGCGCAGGTCAACGCGATCGCGCCCATCCGGGTTTTGTGGATCCGGCGGTCGGTCAATATCCTAGCCAGCACCGGGAACGCCGTCACCGACATCGAGACGCCAAGGAACAGCGAGAAGCAGGTGAACGGCACGTCGCTGGTCGACAACTTCGGATAGAGATAAAGCGCGATCAGTGCTCCGAGCAGGAACGGCGCGACGATGCTCGCGTGAGAGATAGCGACCGTCGCGTGACCGCGTTTGCGCAGCAGTGCGGGATCGAGCTCGAGCCCGACCAGGAACATATAAAGAATGACGCCGACCTGCGCGATGATGTTGAGAAACGGCCCGACCGTGGCCGGAAACAGGTATCCTTCGGCGCCCGGCGTCAGGCGTCCGAGCAGCGACGGACCGAGCACGATGCCCGCGATGATTTCACCGACTACTGGTGGCTGGCCGAAGGTACGGAAGACCCAGCCCATCGCACGCGCGGTCGCGATCACCACCACCAGCGCGAGCAGCACGTGCAGCAGGTCCTGCTGAGTCGCGCGCGACGCCGCCGAGCCGAAGATGTTGCTCCCGGCGGGCGCAGGCGCGCCCAGCGTCTCGCCGTACGATCGAATCCACAGGTACAGCAGCACCAGCGCGCCGATCATCAGTACGTAAACGGCGGCGGCGCGTGTGCCTGCGGTAGTAATTCGCGGCTGCTGCCCTTCAGCCATTGCTCCACTCTACCAGAGTGCCGCCTTCAGGCGCAGCTTTCGGTAGCACATCAATGGCAGCAATAACGACTCGTCGCTACGGCAGCTCGGCGGCAGGCCTCTTTCTGCGCGGTGGCGCTTTCTTCGGCGTTTTGATCGAGTCGTGCGGCTGCGCGCCATTTCCGTTGGTTGAAACGGCGGCCACCGGTTCGCGACGTTTATGAATCGCCGAGAATGTCGCCGCTAGTTCGACCACCTGCTCGGCGAGTTCGCCACGCTTGTGATTTACGACATCGCTCAGCGACAGAATTCCAACCGGGCGGCCGCGCGAATCGACCACCGGGAGACGGTGAATCTCATGCATTCGCATCAGGCCATGCGCCGTCTCCAGATTGTCGCTGCGCGAACATGAAATCACCCTCGGCGACATCACGCGCTCGACCGGGATCGCGTCGAGCGGGATGCCTTGCGTGTATGCGGCCATGCAGATGTCGCGGTCGGTCACGATTCCCGCGAGCTTGCCGTGGCCGTCGACCACTGGCGCGCACCCGCAATCGTGCTCCCACATTATCCGGGCCGCTGCGTTTACCGATTCATGGATTGTGCATGCGCGTATCTCGCGCGTCATCAGGTCAGCGACTTTCACAAATGTCACTCCTCCTCACATCAGCATTCGTTGGTTAATCATTTCCAGGTCGAAAAAGGTTTGATCGACAGGTTCGAATTGAAGTAGCGCGGGTCACCGCTCACTTCGCGATCGATCCAGTCGGGAAGTTCGACCTGCTCCCTGGAATTTTTCAGCTCCACTTCGGCAATCGTCAGCCCGCTGTTCGCGCCCGTGAATTCATCCACCTCCCAGGTGTGGCCTTTGAACACGATTCGATAGCGGGTCTTTTCGATCGGCGGATTCTGGCACAGGTTGAGCATGATTTCGTTCGCGTCGGCGGCCGGAATCTCGTACTCGTACTCGTCGCGCGTGATATCCGAGGTCGGCCCCTTGATGGTCACGAAGGCGTGGTCGCCGTAAGTGCGCACCCGCACCGACGATTGCTTCGAGCTGCACAGATACGCCTGGCGGATGACGAGGCCGGACCCGAGGTCGCTCCATTTGCGCGGGTGAACCAGGAATTTGCGCTCGATTTCCTTTGCCATCCCTTTTCAGTGCCCACGTGCGAACGGTCGCACAGCCGCAACCCCGCCGATCCTTCGCGCTAGCTGGCCGACGCGCCGGCGCGCGGCGTCATCCCCGTCATCAGCTTCAGATGACGAACATAGCTTATGTTCACGTGAGAGTTGAGGCCAAGCTTTGCGATCGCTCGCAGCACCGCGGCGGGATCGTCCGATTCGATTGCGACTGTTTCGGAAGTCGCGCCGCCTGCGACTCCGACTTCGGCGAATTCCGCGGTGAACCTCTCCGACTTGAACTGCCGTCGCACCTTTACGACATCGACAATCGCGAGGTCGCGATGCGGCCGCACCAGGTCGCGGATGAACTCGCCGTGCGTGTACGAAGGTTGCGCGATATGCGGGACTGCGACGCCCAGGTTGGGGAAAACCTGCTCGACGATCGTGCGCGAGTCGAGCGGAAACTCGCCCTTCAGCACGGGACGCCATCGCTCGAGCCGCCCGATCTGCTCGGTCATCATCTTGATATCGACGAGGCCGGCGCGAATCTTCACGTTGGCGGAGTCGGTCGGGCGCGACAGAATGTAGGTTTCGCCGCCTTCGCGCGGCTCGGATGCCGTCGCGATCGCGGTCAGCCGGTCGCGAAACGGACTAAGGTGATTTCCCCAGACGCGAAATTCGAATCTTCCCAGCGGATTGCTCATCGTCGTCGCAGCCACACACCACCGCGGCCGCGCACCACGATAACCTCAGCGCCGGGGCATCAGGAAAAAATCAGGCCGCGACCCTGTTTCAGCTTTTCAGAAATTTCAGTCCGATCAAGCGCCCGCGCCTTCCCTCATCCCTGCCGCTCGAGCCGCCGATCCTACATCGACGCCGTTCGATCGTTTGCGCGACGAGCGTCCGGCGCGCACCACCTGCCTGCGCCCGACCGATCGCATCTGCTTGGTCGGCAGATCGTTGACGCTCAGCAATCCCAGCCGCGACCGCAACGCCGCCGGCTCGATCCCAAGCACGTCGCATACATATTCAAAGGAGAACGGGCTGCGGATTCCCGCCTCCGCGTGGAACCATCGCTGCACCTCGTCGAATTGCTCGCGATCGCACCGCCGGGACGAGTTCACCGTCTTCACGTAGCATCGGACCGCGTCTTCCAGCACCGCGAAGACCAGCCGGGTCTCGCCGTCGAGCATCGAGCGACGCCGGGTCAGGTCGAAAAACTGGACGGGAACCAGGAAATCCGGCTCGAAACGGGCACTTAGCCAAGGATCCGGCCCTGCCACTTCGTCGATGACGCGGCTCTGACTTGAAGGTCCGTACTGAAGAACCTGCTCTGAAACCGATGTGGGCATACTACCTGGACCTCCTCCCTGCACCATATTGCGCTTCTGCTTGGCCAGCATGGTCTGTGCCAACTCGCCGTGAGCGCACTAAAGTGGGAAATCAATAAGGAATTCAGAGAGTTTACGATGCTGACAAGGCCGCGTGCTGCTCAATTATGCGGCATCACTGCGATTGTCGCCTGTGCAGTTCGATCTCGCCTCAGCCCTGTTCAAATCATTTTGAAAGGCTCTCGCAGCACCCGACGGAACCGATTACACTGCCGCGTCCGGACGCGGAGATTCCCGAACTAGCAACCATTTTGAAGCATTTTCCGTATATGGAACTACTGGACTCGAATTGTGCTTGGCAAGACTATTATGTCCGGTTGTTTTTTCGACAGTGGCGCGAGGCACGATCAATGCTGATATTAAAAACCGGATCGATTTTCGCCAACGGTCCTAAAGTATGAAAACTCGAACCAAAACCCGACCAACGAAGACTGGCAAGAGGCAGAAGACTAAGATGGAAGCCGCAGTGAACACCGGCGGACGGCGGATCGACGCGCTCAAACGGCTGCTCGCCAAAGAGCGCGCCGACACGCTCGCCCGGGTGAAGGAATTGATGCGGGAACAGGCTCGCAACGGCGGACAGCCGCCGGCAGATGAAATGGACGTGGCGCGATCGCTCTCGGAAGTCGAGACGCACGCCGCACTGTTCGACCGCGCGCAGGAACGCCTCGGCGCGATCGACGCGGCAATCGCAAGACTCGGCGCGGGCGTTTACGGAACCTGCGCGCGATGCGGTGACGAAATCCCGCTGGCGCGCCTTCAGGTAATTCCGTTCGCGCAGTATTGCGTCGACTGCCAGAACGAGGCGAACAGCGAAGCTCGCAGCGGTCAAGCCGGACTGGCCAAGCCGTTCGGCGGACGCTGGTCAGGTCCCGAAGAGCTGAACATCCCCGACGAGTCTGAAGAGCACGTCGAACGAGTTCCGACCGGCGACGACGACGTCCAGGTCGATAGCGCGTTCGGTCCCGATGAAGACGAGCTCGAAGCGACGGGCGTCGAGAAGCGTCGGCGAGGCCGTCCGCCAAAAGCCAAGAAGCCGGCCGTGCAGAAGAAGGCGCACTAGCACTACTTCGCAATCTGCCTCCTGGGTTGTCTCCGCATTTCTGATTCCCTCGCCCCTTCCTGGGGTGAGGCGATCAGGAGCGATGACTCCCTGTTTTTTTTCTGAGATCCTCAGCGCTGTTAGCGTTGATCTCAGGAGAAGATTTTCTATGGCCATCGACGGGAATGGATCCGCTGCTGCCGGCGGCGGGGTAGTTATCACCGGGGCTTCCAGCGGCATCGGCCGAGAATGCGCGCTCTATCTCGATCGGCGCGGATTCCGGGTCTTTGCCGGCGTGCGGAAGGCTGCCGATGGCGACGCGCTGGCCAGGGCCGCGTCGGCGAAGCTTACTCCCGTGATACTCGACGTGACCGACGCGCGCACTGTTACCGAGTCTGCCGCGACCGTGAAGCTGGCATTGAGCAACGCGCCGCTCGTCGGGATCGTAAACAACGCCGGTATCGGCATCGGCGGCGTAGTCGAGTACCTTGCGCCGTCAGAGCTGCGCCGCCAGATGGAAGTCAATCTCATCGGGCCGCTGGCTGTAATTAAGGCCTTCATGCCGATGCTGCGCGCCAGCCGCGGCCGAATCGTTAATATCTCGTCAGTCGGCGGCAAGGTAGCTACTCCATTCGTCGGTCCATATTGCGCGTCGAAATTCGCGCTCGAGGCGCTTTCGGATTCGCTGCGCGCCGAGCTGAAGCCGTGGGGAATCCACGTTTCGATCGTCGAACCCGGCGCCGTCAAAACCGCGATGTTCGAGAAGGCACGCAGCGCCGTCGAGGACGCACTCGGCAGCCTGCCGCCGGAGGGTCTGCAGTACTACGGCAAAGAGGTCGAATTGATGCGGGGTCTGATCGCGTCGCAGGAACTCGTGGCTGTTGATGCCGAGGCCGTGGCGACGGTCGTCGAGCATGCGCTCACCGCGCCGCGGCCGCGCACGCGCTACCTGGTCGGGCGCGACGCCAAGCTGATGGCGTTTTTCCACTGGCTGCTGCCCGATCGAGCGTTCGACGGACTACTGTCGATAGCCATGCGCCGCCTCGCGCGCGGGCCGAGCAAGACAGCCAGTTGAATCTGACCTAGTCGCCTGCTTCTGAGTCGAGTTCCTGCCAGGTCTTGTCCGGATTGTACTCGGTCATGTCGCTCGCCAGCTTGGTGGTGTCGGCGCCCAGGTCTTTCTGTACGATGACGCCGTCCTGATTGATCATGAAGGTCATCACACCCGAAGACCTGTACTCGGCGGGCCACGCCACGAACGCGAAACCTTTGGTCATCTTGTCTTTGACGAGGTAGTTCATTGCGCCGCCGGGCGCATTCCTACCCTGCCTTGTAAGCACTTTGTAGTAGTACCCGTGAAACGGAACGGGACTTCCGTTTTCGCCGCGCTTGTAGCCTTCCGCCGATGCCTTTGCGACCAGCGGTCCGATCGGACTCTCGGCCTGCCCGTCGGGAGCTTCCCAGTAGAGACCGTTTTGCTTGCCCGGGTCACTCAGGATTTTCTGCGCGAACTGACCGGCGCTTTCGCCGTCGCGAGCGTCGCTGGCGTATTCCGTTTGCGCATCCGCGAGGTCATTGAGCACGTCGATAGTGAACAACTCGTTATGGCCTATCCGCCGGAAGAGCAGCTCGTCCTTGCCAGCGGCAGTGTCGAACACCCATCCGCTGTCCTTCTTCACCAGCGGAATAGGAAGCGGCCAGTTGCCGGCGCCGATGTAGATAATCACTCGGCCGTTTTCGTCGTAAGCCAGCCGATGCATCTCGTTGTAGCGGCTCACGAAGCCGTCGCGCGCATTGTTGTCGGCAACCGGATCTCCCGACGATAGAACGTCGCCGGAATCGGGCCCGAGTATTGAACTCAGCGCTTTCATGTCGTCGGATTTGGTAGCTGCCACCAGCGCGGTGAGCGCCGCACCCGGCGTCGGGAACACCTGCTGAGCAGTCGCGCTCTCTTGTGCGAACGAGTAACGCGGAAAGACAGCAGCCGCCATCAGGAGCGCCGCAAAGATCAGCGCCGCGCCGCGAAAGTTGAGGACGAAGAATTCCTTGGGAGTTTTATTCGGCGTCATTGGAATTCCTCATCTACTTATTTTTCCCGCGGCCTTTTCCGCCGCCGCCACCGCCTCGATTCCCTCCGCCGCCGCCGCCACGATTTCCGCCGCCTCCACCACCGCGATTCCCGCCACCGCCGCCACCGTTGCCGCGTCCGCCGCCGCCATTGTTGCCCTTGAAGCTGGCCTGCCCGCGCTCGCTCGAGGCTCGCGTGTTGCCGCCGGGTTCATATCCACCCAACGCGCCGTTGCGGCCGCCCGTGCTGCTCTTGTCTTTCGCGTAGCCGCGCGCAGGATCCGCTGATCGATCCGCAGGCTTCGGCGATACGGGCCGGGTTGCGTTGCCAGGATTCACCGGCTTCGCAGGATTCCCGGGTTGATTGCCCGGCCGATTTTTCTGTCCTTCGCCCTTGTTCGGTTTGCCTCCACCATTGTTAGGAAGTGTGCTGGGCTTGGGGAAATTCGGCTTTTCGAAATTCGGATTCTCAGGCCGCGCAGTCTTCTTGTCGTAGGGCCGCGTCGCCGGAAGTGTTGCCGGTCTCTGATTGGGGTTATTTCCACCGCCATTGTAGGGCGGTCTGCCGCCCGGATTACCGCCGCCATTATAAGGCGGACGACCGCCAGGATTGCCGTTGTAGGGCGGCCTGCCATTACCGCCACCATTGTAGGGTGGCCTGCCACCCGGATTTGCTGGATATCCCGGCCTGCCCGGATAGCCTCCTCCCGGATAGCCACCACCGCCGTTGTAGGGTGGTCGGTAGCCGGGAGGCCGTCCCGGGTAGACGTTGTTGTTGGTGACGTAGACGTTGTTGTTGTACTTGACCGAGCTGCCGCCGCCGCCATACCAGCCGCAATTCCAGTTGTTGTGGCCGTCGTTGATCAGCGACCCCAGCAGAATACCGGCGCCGAACGACAGCACTCCCGTCAGCAGCAGATCGCTGCCGGAGTATCCCGCCGGAGCGGCGACTGGCGCGCCATATGCGCTGGTGGGGTTGTACTGCGGCACGTAAACCGTATTCGGCTGCGCCGGCTGAACAATAACGGTCTGAGTGACCGAGGGTTGGCCGCCGCCACCTTCAGCCGCCGGCGGCGCTGGCTGTACCTGCACCGTCTGCTGGGGCGTGCTCTTCAGCGTGCCGGCGGCCAGCGCCCGATTGCGCATCACCTGGATCGCGTTCATCACGTCGGCGGGTTGGTTGTAGTACGCCTCGCCGAGGCTCGAGGTCCACGACAGGCTGTTGTTCATTGTGTCCAGTACGCTCGGGAACTGCGTGAGCGACTTGATACTGGGATCCCACGGCTGCTGATTCACCTGCTGAGCCAGCGCGTCGCCGGTCAGATTCGGGTTCTGCTTGAGCCATCTGTCGGCTTCAACCACCTCCATCGGGTAGGTCGAGCCGGCGAGGATTTGCGCTACCAGCGGATCAGGATACAGCGCAATCGGCGAGACCAGTTGCTCCAACTCATCGGCCGTTGCCGCGCCCGGAGGAGGACCCGGTTCGACTTCAGCTGCGGGAGACGGGGGAGCGGCCGGTGGCGCGGCTGGAGCGACGCTCGGCTCAGCGGACGGAGCGGACGCGGGCTGGTCTTCGCCGCGCGAGCATCCGGTGAGCATCGGCGAGGTGGATAACAGGACTGCGGCTGCGAGAATCAACGGCAGTGCTCGGCCTTTCGGCTTGGTCAGTAACTTCATTATTTTCCTTCTGCTTCTGGTCGAGCGTCGAACCGCTAATCCTGAGGCGCACGTCCCTGACGGGCAGGGATACTGACAAGTTTGGAATCAACAGGGAATAGTACTTTGGTACAATGGCTGAAAAACCCCATTAAATTCGTGGACAATTGGGCTGAACGGAACGAAGCGCTTGCGGATCGCGGGTGGAATTGATAATCATTCTCACAATCAAGAGAGGATCCACCCCCCAATGTACCTCTGTATCTGCAACGCCATCACCGACCGCGAGGCCCGTTCTCATTGCAATACGTCGTGCTCGGTGGCGTCGGTCTATCGCGCGCTCGGGGTAAAGCCCAAGTGCGGAAAATGCGTGCCGCTGGTGCGTGAGATGCTCGACGCGAAGTCCGATTCGCGCGAACTCGGCGCAACCTCCCCGGATGCTTGCGGCGCCGAACTTTAGGCGCACCGTTTCGCTCGCATCGATTTGCCCCTAGACTGGAATCGCTCATAACCGCGTCTGACGGGAAGGAGGCTCCGTGAAGGGCAATCCGAAAGTACTTCAGTTCCTCAACACAGTGCTGCGCAACGAGCTCACCGCGATCAATCAGTATTTTCTGCACGCGAAACAACTCGAGCATTGGGGCGTGTCGAAGCTCGGCAAGTACGAGCGCGACGAATCGATCACCGAGATGAAGCATGCGGACCGCGTGATCGAGCGAATCCTGTTCCTCGAAGGTCTCCCCAACCTCCAGGATTTGGACCGGCTGCTGATTGGCGAGAACGTCAAGGAAGCGCTTGAATGCGACCTCAAGCTGGAGATGAAGGCGCTGGTCGATCTTCGCGCGGCAATAGCGCATTGCGAGTCGGTCAAGGATTACGTGACGCGCGACCTGCTCGAGGAGATCATGCACGAGGAAGAGAAGAGCGTCGATTTTATCGAGGTCCAGTTCGACCTGATCAAGCAGATCGGAATCGAGAACTACATCCAGTTGCAATCGTCGAGCGCTAGTTACATTGCGGGACGCGAGTGCATCACATGCGGCACACCATAGTGGCTGCTGCGCGCTTATTTTTCCGCGATCGCGACACATCGCGTCGGCATAGGGATTGCTCCGCTCTTTTGCGTGCAATCTGTTCGCTCGCGCGAAGATTTTTCGCGAATGGTTTTTTTGCTGGTCGAAGACAATCGTACCGACCGGATGGTTATTCAGGCGCGCCTGCAGCGGGCCTTTCCCGGCGCACAAATACTCTCGGCTGACGATCCGCCTCTGCTGAATGAGCATCTCAAACGCGGATGCTGCGATATCGTGATAACCGATTACTGGCTCGGCTGGAGTGACGGATTGTCGGTGCTGCAGCGCGTGCGCGAGCGATGGCCGCGGGCGCAGGTTATTATGCTGACCGGCAACGGCGGCGAAGAAGTCGTGGCGGGCGCCCTCAAGCATGGGTTGTATCATTATCTGCTCAAGCCCGACGGCTTCAACGAGCTGGTGTCGGTGACCGGAGCGGCGATCGAGAGCAGGCGACGCGAGGATTTGCACGAGTTGATGGCGATGATCGTCAACTCGATTCCCGACGGAATTTACAGTATCGACGCGGCCGGGACGATCACGGCGATCAACGCGGCGGCAAGGCGGTTATATGGATACGCCGATATCGAGATCGTCGGCCGCACCAGCGAGATCCTGCTGCCGGCGGCGATTCGGGACGAAATCCGGCGGATGCATGAGCAGGCTTTCAGCGGCGAGCCGGTCGCGCGATTCCCGACGCTGCAGGTGCGTAGCGACGGCGTGGAAATCGGAGTCACGATGACGATTCTGCCGATGCGTGACGGCGACGGCGCGATCTCCAACATCGCATGCGTCGCCACGCCGACTGACGCGGCGACTCGCGAGGTCAATCGCTCCAGCATGCGCCCCGACGCGGCCGTGTCGCAGCTCGCGCCCGGTTTCGGCGCTAATATTCATTCGCAGGCGCGATGACGCCGGCCGGGTGGTCGTGATCGGATAGCTCGACCAATTTAATCAGTTGCCTGAGCGAATGAATTGCCCCTTATAATGGACCCGGCTCTATCATCAGGAGTGAAGCCGCAGGGGGACAATGCGTTACAGGACCATCGGTTCGACCATTCTGTTAATCGTAGTCGCGGCGGCTGGCGCGCTGCTCAATTCGATTCCCGCGCGCGCCGCCGACGCGAAGCAGGACTTCGCCGGCTACACCAAGTACTCATGGTATCACGCGCGTTACGACGTTAACCCCGACGGCACTCACGTCGAGACGCAGGCGTGGGCGCTGAAGGTACTGAGCGAGCAAGGAATCGCCGAAGCGCAGCAGCAATCTGTTAGTTTCAGCGACCGGCTGGAGACGATCCAAATTCTGTCAGCCTACACGCTCAAGCAGGACGGGCACAAAATCGACGTTCCGGCTACCAATTTCCAGGACCAGGCCAATACTGGCAACGGTAACGCGGCGCCGATGTTCTCCGACATCAGGACCAGGACGGTGGCTTTTCCGGACGTCGCCGTGGGCGACTCGGTGGTGCTTTCGTACAAACTGACGCAGAAGGAAGCGACTTTTCCCGGAAACTTTTCGATGCTTCAGATGTTTTCAAAGTTCCAGGTTTACGACGACGTGCAGATAAGCCTGAGCTCGCCAAGCACGCTCGGACTACACGTCTATTCGCGGGGGGTCGAGGGAGGCGAGGCGCCGTCGAGCGACGGGCGGCGCAACTGGTCATGGTCGTACAAAAATCTGCAAATGGCGACGCCGGAGAACGGATCGGTCTCTCCGCTAGACTACGGGCCGCTGATCGTCGCCGGTACCTTCAAAGATTACGGCGCGCTGGCGGCCGCCTACGACGCGCGCGCGCGACCCAAGGCACAGCCGACGGATAAGGTCAGGAAGCTGGCGGACGACCTGACGCGTGGCGCCCGCACGCCGCGCGATCAGGCCAAGGCTCTGTACGAGTGGGTATCGCAGAATATCAAGTACGCCGGCGATTACGTTGGCGTCGGCGAGGTGGTGCCGCATGACGCAGACGTGGTGCTCGCGAACCGGACGGGCGACTGTA
>JBEKLS010000111.1:0-14770 GCA_050010075.1 Binatus sp. (SeqCode)
CGCTAGAGTTCTCCAAGGCACTCAAAATGCAGTCAGCGCGTGACTCGTCCTTGCTGCGGACCACGATACAACCTTAGTCTGGCACTGTACCCGTTAGAAGGTGGCATGCCGTTCGACGCCAACAGCGTCGCGTCGACCGTCGCCGCGTTTCGTCTCTTTAGATCACCGTCGCTGCAATTTGAATGTCGTCTTGCGAGTACCTTCAAGCAAAGGCCCTATTACACTCCCGGTTGGCGCCACGGTCGAACAACCCGCCGGGGCGAGTTGGTCGGCGCACTCGACTATACATAAGCTCCGAGCTTCGGTTTCGCGCAAATCTTTGGCCCAAAACCTGATTGGCTACGCGATTGCGGTGGCGATCGTATGCTATGCCGCGCGCGGCGTTTCCTGGAGTCAGGTGGCTGCTGCCGCCAGCCATGCCAATCTCTGGATTTTTGTCCTTGCCAGCGCCGGCGGTTTCTTGTGCTGGTTTCTCGGCGAGGCATTCCTGTATTCACGCTTGTTCAGTTATTTTCACGGTCCAACTGGCGCCGTCGAACTGCTCCCGACTATGGCCGCAGTGTATTTTCTACAGATCGTGAACTCCTACGTGGCAAGCGGCGCATTTGTTCTCTTTCTGCATGCGCGCAAGCGCGCACCGTGGCTAATGGCAGGATGCACCCTGCTCTTCCAGGCCTATCTCGACGCTATGTTGCTGGCCGCACTGGCGCTCCTGGCCATCGCCCTCGTTCCGAGTTCCCCGATCCGGCTCGGTCTCTTCTACGCGGCTGCAGCGCTGAGTGCCGGCTGTCTTATCGCGTCGTTTTTTCTTCTCTGGGGAAAGCGCCTATCTTTCGGCAACTGGCTTCGATGGATCTACGAGCGGCCATCGATGGCGAGTTTCCGGATGGCGCAGCCGTCGCAATGCATCAAACTCCTGGGCATCAGATCTGTGATCGTACTCGCAGCGGGCTTTGCGCTTTATGGCCAGTTTGTCAGCTTTCATATCGGCATCTCATTGGCGCAGACACTGGCGTTGACGCCTTTCATCGTCGCTATCGGGAATTCGGCTCTTTCGCCAGGCGGAGTCGGAACGACTCAACTGGTTTTTACAGTGGCCTTTGCCCGGTTTGCTTCCAAGGCCGACTTATTCGCATTGTCGCTGGCCGTAACTGTTTTCAATTTTGCGGTGCGAATACCTATGGGACTGGCTATGGGTGCTCCACTGGCTGAAGAAGCAATCGAAGTCGAAAGGGGATTTACTCCTACGTATAGGATTGGATAATGCAATGACGATTACGCATTGGCAGAAGAGATGTATAGGCCTCGTTTTAGGATTGGCACTGCTAAACTCGACTCAACTATCCCACGCCGCCGAAGATCAACCGGCGCAAGCGACCGTGGATCGGGTAGCCGGGCTTTTCAGTAGCAAGTCGAGCATCGCTACCGTGAAGATGCAAATTTCTAATGAGGATGGACAACGAGATCTGTCTATGAAGATCTGGTCGCTCGGCGACAAGGTCCTCATTCGCATCATTAGTCCTCAAGACGAAGCCGGCACCGCCATCCTGAAGGAAGGCAGCGACATTCGATACTACCTGCCGAAAACAAATCGAACGGTCAATATCCCGGCTTCGATGGCGATGACCTCGTGGATGGGAAGCGACTTCACTATCGATGACCTGGTTAAGGAGCCCTTCCTTACGCGCGACTACACTATCAAGACTTCCTTCGAGGGAAAGCGCGGCGACGTCGCAGTCTACGAATACACGCTGACGCCCAAGCCGGATGCGGCTGTGGTCTGGGGAAAAATCGTTTTGCAGTTTCGCCAGGCTGACTCGGTCCCTACCTGGCAGGGTTATTATGATGAAGATGGGAAGCTGGCTCGTGAGCTGACCTTTTCTGACTACAAGACAGAAAGCGGCAAGGTCATTCCGACGCACCTGGTCATGCAATCGGCAGACAAGCCCGGCGCGCAAACTACGATTGACTACGAAGATATCGCGTTCGACGTTCCGATCAGCGAAGGCACCTTCTCTCTGCCCAGTCTCAAGCGATGAGTATAAAGCTTCTACAGCTCGCATGGCGCAATCTCTGGCGAAATCGCCGGCGCACTTTCATTACGATGGCCGCCATCGCGTTCGGCTATGCGATGTTGCTGTTCGTTGCGTGCCTGATGGCGGGCTTGAGATGGCAGATGATCCAGAACGGTACCTGTCTGGTCATGTCGCAGATTCAGGTACACGCTCCCGACTATTATCCCAATCGGTCGCTTCAGAAAACTCTCGGCGGAAGGCAGGGGACCGACGTCAGTGCACTACTTGCCACGATATCCGCAGATCGGCGCGTTAGTGCGGTGGCTCCGCGAGTCTACGGGTATGGCTTGCTAAGTGCAGCCGATCGATCCGCCGGAGTGGCGCTCATGGGTGTCGCTCCTGACATGGAACCCAAGATCACGACGCTCAATACTCAGATAACACAAGGGAAATACCTAACTGCGCAAGTGCCCAAGGGAGTCGTGATAGGAGACAAGCTCGCTAGCACGATTGGCATCAAATTAGGCGCAGAGATCGTTTTGCTCACGCAGGCGGCCGACGGTTCGATGGGCAATGACGTGTACACCGTCGTGGGAATTCTTCACACCGGCCTTGATTCAGTGGATCAAGGCTTGGTTCTAATGTCTTTGTCTTCCCTGCAGGACCTGCTTCATCTCGCGCCCGCGCGAATCCACGAAGTCGGGATCAAACTGAATCAAATAGCAGCAGCTACCGCCGTAGCCGCCGCACTTGAGGTCAGTCTGGGTAAGACTCTTCCGGTGCGGGTGATGGCATGGCCCGAGCTCGCGCCGGAATTGGCGAACTACGTTCAGTTCAATCACGGCGTCACGGTCGTTCTCTTTTTTATTTTCTTTCTGGTTGCGGTCATCGGCGTCATGAACACGATGCTCATGGCGGTGTTCGAGCGCACCCGTGAATTCGGCATGCTCATGGCGGTCGGGATGACTCCCATGCAGGTCGTCGGTCTGATTCTGACGGAGGCCGCCGGGTTGGCGGTCGCGAGCCTGGTTGTCGGAGCGGCGCTTGGCGTTCCGCTTCTATGGTATTTGCAGGCGCACGGTCTGGATTTAGGTGGCGCCACGGGCGAAGTGGTCTCCGTCGCGGGAGTGGTAGTAGGCCATCTATGGTACGGCCGCCAGGATTTTCATGCCTATAGCCAAGCCGCAGCCGGCCTGGCCGTAACAGCGCTCGTGTCCGCCCTATACCCCGCATGGCGCGCCTCTCACCTAAGGCCGACCGAAGCGATGCGCAAGGTTTAACCGTGACGAGTCTTTTCCTTCTAGCGAAAATAAGCTGGCGCAACCTCTGGCGAAATCCTCGAGGCACAGCCTTGACCGCGCTCGCGCTAGGTTTGGGTCTGGCGTTGCTGCTGATCTCTTTGGGTCTGCTCGATGGCGGCCACGAGCAAACAATCGCTGACGGGGTGCGTTTCGGACCGGGGCACGTCGTCATCCAGGCGAAGGGGTATCAAGAATCCAGCTCCGATGAACTTTTGCTGCCCGCTCAAGTGGTATCCAAAGTAGAGGGATTTTTGAGCACCGGAAAGATCAAGCAGGTTGTGCGAGGAGTTAGCCCAAGGCTTCTCGCTACCGGCCTTTTGAGTTCTTCGGCCAGTTCCGCCGGTGTCAGAATCGTTGGAGTAATCCCGGAAGACGAACGCGCGGTGTCATTGATCCCGCAGCGGATGGTTGAAGGTACTTATCTAAAGAGTGACGACAAGCTCTCCGGAGTCGTCATCGGCGACGAACTGGCGCGCAAGCTCGAGCTGAAGATAGGTTCCAAAGCAGTGCTGATGACTCAATCGCTGCAACCTTCCGGCACAGCAACGACAGGCGCCGGGAATGAGATGCAAAGCACTCTATTGAGAGTAAGTGGTATCTTCCGCACCGGCCTTCAGGCGATTGACGCCAACATGATCTACCTGCCCCTGTCAGCGGCTCAGGCACTGCTGGGAGTGACCGGCGACCAGGTGACTCAGGTTACGCTGCTACTGGTACAGGAAGGTGACTCGACCCAGGTGGCTAAAGTTTTGCGGGAGCAGCTGACGGGAGCACCGGTTGAAGTGCTGACGTGGCGCGAATCGCTTCCGATGCTTGCCCAGATTCTAGGCCTGGACCACGCCTTCAACTACATCATGAACGGCGTAATCCTCGCGATGGTCGGGCTGGGAATACTCAACACGATCCTGATGCGTGTGCTCGAGCGCCGGTATGAATTTGGCGTCAGCAAAGCTCTCGGTCTTAAGCCTGGGCAGCTCGCGGTTATGGTTGTCGGTGAATCTCTCGCTCTCACCGCCATTAGCCTGGCTTTGGGGTTGGTGCTGGGCCTGAGCGTCCAGCACTATTTCGCGACGGCAGGACTGGATCTGCGCTGGGTGTTCAAGACCGGGCTCCCACCCGCGCTGGTTTTCGATCCGATTCTCTACTCACGTCTTAGTGTGAGCCGAATCGTGTGGTCCGTCAGCATCGTATTCGCGATGGCAACGATTATTTCCTTCTATCCTGCTTTCAAGGCAGCGCAGACAGACCTGCCGGATGCCCTGAAGGTGCTTTAGCAAAGAGGACGATATGGACGAATGGGCGGTTAAACTGAGCGACGTGCGCAAGACTTATCGCACTGGACCAATCGAGGTCCCCGCTCTGCGCGGAATTTCCTTGAGCATCGGTGCGGGAGAGTTCGCGGCTACAGCCGGGCCCTCGGGTTCAGGCAAAACCAGTCTGCTGAACATAATCGGCGGACTTGATCGGGCCGACACTGGCGAGATTTGGGTGGCTGGGCAAAACCTTCAGACCTTGTCTTCGAGCGAGCTGGCGCATCTGCGTCTGCAACGCATCGGTTTCGTATTCCAGACCTACAACTTGCTACCTGTTCTTACCGCTTTGGAAAACGCGGAGTTTACCCTGCTGCTCCAGGGCATGCCCGCGCGCGAGCGCAGAGAGAAGGTCGAGAAACTGTTTTCGGAGATCGGCCTCGCCGGCCTGGAAGATCGTCGTCCCGCAGAATTATCCGGCGGTCAGCAGCAGCGAGTCGCCGTCGCACGCGCCATGGTCACGGAACCTGCGCTCATCCTCGCGGATGAGCCCACGGCGAATCTGGATTCCGCCTCTGCGATCGCACTCCTCGATGTGATGGAACAGCTCAATCGGACGACGGGTACGACCTTCCTCTTTTCAACCCACGATCCGCAGGTTATGGAGCGTGCTCATCGCCTGATCCGTTTGCGCGACGGTCAGGTAGTCAGCGACGACGCCCGTGGCGATCGGGTAGCCAAGGTTGCCTGAATGCCGGTTTAACGTGATTCGATTCGAGCTTGGCCCTTCTCATTGAGCGGGGATGAGCTCTGGCCTTCAGGCAAGATTCGCATCTTTTTCCACAAACGCAGCGACCATTGGTTCACGAGGCCCAACTCTTCGCACAAGCCAAATAGTTTGGTCGAAGCCTCGTAAACGCGCTCCCGGTGAATCGGGTTCTTGCGATAAGCGGCGTCCACGACTTCGCGCGGGATGTTAAATTCGCGCGCTACCGACGGCGACGCCTCCATCATTATCTTTCCCATCACGCCCAGGATGATCGGCACGCACAGTCCCAGCCGTCCCCTGCGCGCATTGCTCAGCTTGGGAACCCGCGCGCGCAGGGTGTGACGCGCAAAACTCATATGGCGCGCCTCTTCCGTCACGTGGATCTGCATGATTCGTCGAAACAGGGGATGAAGGCTCTCCCGGTCCTTGCGCAGGCTCTGGCGTTGCACGTAGTCGATCGGATCCTCGCCGGCCAGCACGAAAATGAAAAACAGTTCCGGAAACTTGCGCGCGTACTTGACCACGAAGTCGGCGCCCCTGCGTTCGAGCCCGTTCAACGCCGTAATCTTGAAGCCGGTCCGGTTGATGAACTCCTGAAACATCAGCGAGTGCTGCGCCTCTTCTATTGTCTCGTGATAGCAGTAGCGGAATTCCGGCGCCCCGGTCGGCAGTCCGATTGCGAACTCGAGCAAACCGCGCTTGAGCACGTACTCGAAGATCACGCCACTCTTCATGAAATTCGCCAGCATGCTGAGACCGATCCGCGACCGGACTCCCGCCGGCTGCGTGCGGTACCATTCGGTCGCACCGAGCACGTCGTCCGGTTCGAGTTCCCATCGCGGGTCGTCGTGATCGATGCGGAACTCAGGATTGTCCCATTCAATGTCGGCGTAAGCGTCGAAATGCTTCACCACCGATTGGTGGCTGAGCCTGCGAATCAGGTCGGTGTAGGCATCGGGGTGGGTCGCTTTTCCGACGCGCTCCTCTTCCGGAGCAACAAAGTTTTCGACCATTAAAATCTTCCGGATTTGTATTCTGGAGATTGTAAATTCATCATCCGATTCAAAACGTCCGCTGCCTTTCAAAGTTGTGGCGACCGGGGGAAAAGCACGTCTGCGTCGGGTCCATTCAGGTCTCCCCGGAACACTATTTGTCGTTATTCGAATTGTTGGGAACTAACTACGCTCTTATGTATTGACAGGCGGATCGATCTGATGCAATGGCGGTGGCTCAGCTGGACGATTGAAGCCGCGTCGCGAAGTCGGGGAAAAGCGAAATAGCGCAGCGATCCCGCGAGCTAAAGCCGGGTGAAGCCAGGATCCCGGCGATCCGAAAATCCGCAATTTATTTTTCAGCCCCATGGGGGAGCGGATGGGGGCAAGAAACAGCGTGCGCCGGCTGGTAGGAAGCTGATTATTACCGCTACGGTTTGGCGACCAGCGGATCCGCGGGTGCTGCAGCAAGCGGGGAAACCGGCTGCGCTTCTGCAGTGTAAAAACGGATGAGCTCGGTCGTGACCTCGGGACCGCCGACAAAGGTGGTGCCCTCCTGCTTGAGCAGTCGATAGGGCGGCGCCGCTTCGAAATAGAGCGTGTTTTTCGGAATCACGGGCTTGATGACTTGCAGCACAAAGCGCGGCCAGTTCGGCATTATCGTCGTGATATCGACTTTCGCGGACACCTTTAGCGCTGAGAAGGTGCCGGCTGGCACGCTGATCTGCTCGGAGCCCGCGACCCAAACCTGCTGACCAACATAGCTGTACGGCGTGATCTGCTGATCGATCATGCCTTCGGCACCTTCGCGCGGTGCGTCGAGAACACGCAGAAACGCCGCCCAGGGAACCGCGTCCGGATACAGGTCAGGCGGCAGATCCGCAGCACCGGCCAGCCGGAGCACCGACGCGTCGTTGCGCCAGAACGTACTCTGCAACGCGCGGCCATGATCGTACAGCGTCCATCGATACATGGTGCAACCCTTCCGATCATTCGGAAATAACCAGAAGGCAACTTCGAACTGAGAAGGCGATAGCGTGGTCACTTCGATATGAATCGTGTCGTCGGCTACCGTTTCGTTCCACGACTTGACCTGGTTCAAGACCTCGCCGGTGAGGTTCGCCGTTTGCCGGGTTTCGTCAACTTCGGTGCCGGCTGGCGGTGTCAATATGTCAGTGCCGGATCGATCGCCTATCATCCCGTTGCCGATCAAACCGCGCGTAACGAGCCACGCATCCATCGAACCGCCCGCACTCGACTCTGTTCTCGGTGTCACCACGTCTGCTCTGGCCACGGCAACCCGTCGAGTCGAAACCGCCGCGAACAGCGTCACCGAAGTAATCAGAATCCAAACTTGGAGCGATGGAGTACTTATCCTGGAAATTTGTGGCTCCTAAACATAGACGACGATGCGCGTCGGCCGCGCGGTTCAAGCGTACCGAACCTTGCACAGGCGCAGGCGCTCAGTACGAATACCGCGTGGAACTGCAACTCTTCCTCGGGCAGAGAATGAAAGGTCTAGACAAACTCTCGGGAGGCAAGGTGAGCGTATACCCCTGCGATGTAGCAAAGCAAACCCCTTCTGATCGACAAGGCTGTTCGCGACTTGCGCTCAATCCGGGCCCTTTCCTGTTATCTAGGGAACCAGGTCTTCGTCTTTTACCGCAGCTCCTGCGCGAGAGCCCGAAGAAGCAGAGGCTGAGTCGTCTTCAAAAAGAAGTGGTCGCCGGGAAACATCCGGATCGAGAAGGACAGGCTGGTCTGTTCGCGCCATGCTTCGAGATCGCTATGACTCACTTTCTGATCATTCAAACCGCCGAAAGTGGAAATCGGGCAGTTGAGCGGAGGTCCCGACGAATATTGGTAGCTTTCGTATAGAGCAAAGTCGGCGCGCAGTGACGGAAAAACGATCTCCATGAGTTCGTCGTGATTCAGAAGCTCTGCCGGGGTTCCGTTCAGGCGATGTAGTTCCGCCGCGAATTCTTTTTCCGGCAAGCTATGGATTGGATGACCTCGATGAGGAATCTGGGGCGCAGGACCTGCTGATACAAACAAGCGGACGGGACGCACTTGATGATTTGCCCGGAGCCGACGCGCGAGTTCGAAAATCACCAATGATCCAAGGCTGTGTCCAAATAAGGCGAAAGGTTTGTCGAGCAGCGGAAGCAAGGTTTCGGTCAACGCCTCAACCAGCAGCGAAAGCTGGCTGAACGGCGGCTCCGTCAATCGAGTTCCGCGTCCCGGAAACTGAATCGGACACACCTCAACATCGGCAGGCAAGCCGTCCGACCAGTTGCGAAATACCGATGCGGCACCGCCGGCATACGGGAAGCAGAACAGACGCAGGCGCGCATCCGGGTTCGGCTTGCGGCCCGCAATCCATGAATCCAATGAAGAGGAAGATTTCAGGATTTCTTCTCACTCGCTATCAGATGATTGCCGTTCAGATGGACACCTGAATGCTCGGGTTTACCTGCCGAGGTCGCCATCTTTTTTCGCAGGCTGAGTGGTCTCATATCGGTCCACACTTCTTTGATGTAAGCGAGGCATTCTTCCCTGGATCCCGTCTTGGGTGCGTCGCGCCAGCCAGCAGGATTGGCTCGGTCGCCAGCCCAAATCGAATACTGATCTTCGTCATTCATCACGACTTTGTATTTTGTATTTTCACTATCGTCGTTGTTCACTGAGAGTCCTCCATCAAATCCTTCGATGGTTCGAATATATCCGCCAGGCGTTCGCAATCCCGCCGCGCGCGCTCGATGCATGCCGCAAGCTTCTCCGCCAGAGTCTCGACATTTGGTTTATAGACCATGGTCGCGTGATTGCCCGGAACGATCTGAATGTCCACTCCTTCCTCGGCCCAATCGTTCCATCCTAAGGCCGGGTCGAGTCGATTGCCCGAGAGATCTTCGCTAGCTCTAAACAGAGTTACTCGGCCCGGGTATTTATGTAGTACGTAACTTCGACTAGCTCGAAAATCTGATTTGCAGAGCTCGATCAGGCGATGAGCCTTGGATGCTTCGATGTCCTCGGGAATTAAACCGGCCTTTTTCCCCTGCTCCAGCATGCGCGCGAGCAGTTCGTCGGGTGGAAGAGTTGCAAGGGACTCGCTGGAATCCGGTGGCAGACCGAAATAGCGGACTACGTCGGCCATGAGCGTCGCTTCGAAGTCTTCGTCGCCAGGCTTCTCGTCGGGAGTCGGAACGCGAGCATCCAGTAAGGCCAGCAACGCTACTCTCTCGCCCTCGGCATGAAGTTGTTGAGCCATCTCGAAGGCTATCTCACCCCCCATCGACCAGCCGCCTAGCAAGTAGGGGCCTTCCGCCTGCACGGAACGAATAGCTTCAACGTAACACGCAGCCATATCCTCGATCCGGGTGTGCGGCTCCTGACCGTCTTCCACGCCCCTGGCCTGCAGCCCGTAACAAGGTTGATCAGGACCTAGAGACTGCGCTAGGCCCATAAATGGAAATACGTGTCCTCCGGCAGGATGCACGAGAAAGAGTGGCCGCTTGTTGCCGCCCGGCTGGATAGGCACCAGCGAGGAAGGTGTTCCTGAAAAGGAATTCTGGCGGACGATGTCAGCCAGACCTTCGACTGTTGCTCCTCGAAATAGAGCCGCCAACGGAAGTCTCTTACCCAACTGCTTGTCGATCAGGGCAAATAAACGCACCGCCATTAGAGAGTGCCCACCGAGCTCAAAGAAATTGTCGGTCACTCCGATTGGTCGAACGTTTAGAACTTCTTCCCACAGAGCGGTGAGCTGGCTTTCCAGTTCGTTTCGTGGCGCCAGATATGTCTTACCCATTTCGGGTCGCGTTTGATCCGGCTTTGGCAGAGCACCGCGATTCACCTTTCCATTCGGTAACATCGGAAAGGAATCAAGCATCATAAAGACCGAGGGCACCATGTATTCCGGAATCTTGTCTTTAAGAAAATTGCGCAGGTCGTTGGCAGCGAGGGTCTGCTCTTGGTGACAGATCACATAAGCCACCAGGCGCTTTTCTCCGCGAATGTCCTCATGAGTAGACACGAGCACTTGATGTACTGAAGGATGTTGCGCGAGGGTCGCTTCGATTTCTCCCAGTTCGATTCTGAACCCGCGAATCTTGACCTGATGGTCAGTACGACCGAGATACTCGATGTTGCCATCGGGCAAATGGCGCGCGAGGTCGCCGGTCTTATACATTCGCGCACCGGCTGTGTTGCTGAACGGATTCGGTATGAACTTCTCGGCGGTCAGGTCTGGCCGGTTTAGATATCCTCGCGCCAGGCTCCTGCCGCCGATATGAAGTTCACCCGGCACTCCAATTGGGACTGGGTTGCAATGTTTGTCGAGAATGTAGATTTCACGATTGGCCAGGGGACGACCTATGGGGACTCGATGAAGCCGCGAGTCTTCGGCGGATCGCAATGCAGTCTCGAACGCAGTCGCAGTTATAGTAGCTTCGGTGGGTCCGTAAGCATTGACTAGAGGAACGGATCTCAACGGCGTTTGCTGCCAAAGATCGAGAGCCTCTACCGACATAGCGTCCCCGCCAATGAGGAACAGCCGGTACTGCGTGTTCAAATCCGTTTCCGGTCCAGCCGCCCACTCAAGGACCAGTTCCTGCCAGTATCCTGTCGGAAGGTCCACAACAGTCAGTCCGCAGTCGGCCGCTTTCTTGTGAAATTCCTCCGCTCGCCAAACCTCTCCCACTACAACCAGACGAGCGCCGGCTATGAGGGTAGGCAATATCTGTTCAAGGGACAGATCGAAACTCATTGACGCCAACTGCAGCACCCGATCGGTAGGCTTCAGTTCATAATATTTTTCGGCATCGCGGCAGTGTTCTGCGATCGATCCATGCGAGACGAGAACCCCTTTCGGCTGACCAGTGGATCCCGAGGTATAGATCACATAAGCGAGATTTTCAGGATCGATCGAACTGGCTGGGTTCTCTGCGCTATGTTGCGAAACGGATTCCGAGTCTGAGTCCAGACATATTACTCGCGCATGATGTTCGGGCGGTTCTTGCAGCAAAGGCTGCTGGGTCAGGAGAATTGAAGCCCCGGAGTCTTCCAGCATGAAACCAATGCGTTGCTTCGGATAGGCAGGATCCAAAGGCAGGTAGACGCCCCCCGCCTTCAGGATGCCGAGCAGACTAATGACCACTTCCGGTGAGCGATGCAGGTATACGCCGACCGAAACCTCCGGTCCTACACCACATCCACGTAGACAATGAGCGAGCTGATTGGCCCGAGCGTTCAGCTCACGATAGGTAACCTGTAAATCTTCGAACACTATCGCGATGGCGTCGGGTGTCCGCTCAACCTGAGCTTCAAAGAGCTGATTGATGGATAGTGCCGGAACATAGTTACCGCCGACGTCATTCCATTCCATCAAGACCTGGCGACGCTCGGCGTCGGTCAACAGCGAGAGCTGGGATAGGTGTTGATCGGGATCCTTGACTACCGCCTCGAGCAAGGTCTGGAAATGCGTCAACAGACGACTTATCGTGACCGCATCGAAGAGGTCAGTGTTATAGGCTGCGGTTGCGAGTAGACCTTTCTCGGACTCGACGAGGTGAAGAGTCAAATCGAAGTGAGTCGTGCCTCCATCGGCAATTACGGGAGTGAGGCTCAGCCCCGGCAGTTCCGCACTGCGATTCGAGTCGTTCTGAAGTACGAACATCACCTGGAACACCGGATTGCGGCTGAGATCGCGCTCGATGTGCAATTCCTCGACCAGCCTCTCAAACGGCAGATCCTGATGGCCGTAGGCGTCCACGCAAATCTTTCGCACGCGCCGCACGACCTCGCGGAAAGTGGGATCGCCTGACAGGTCGGTGCGCAACACCAGCGCGTTGACGAAGAATCCGATCAGCCCTTCAATCTCGAGCCGGTTGCGGTTGGCGACCGGGGTTCCTACAACCAAATCGTCCTGACTGGTATAGCAGCGCAACAAAACCTTGAACGCCGCCAGCAGTGTCATGAATAGAGTCGCCGCTTCATTCCGGCTTAGCGCGCTCAGTGCGCTGCCCAGGGCTTTCGGTAACAGCAATGATTGGTGGCCGCCGCGAAAAGTCTGTACCGCCGGCCTCGGATGGTCCTCGGGCAGTTCCAGCAACGGCGGCGCGCCTTCGAGCTGATGCTTCCAATAATCGAGCTGCCTTTGAAGCACCGCGCCCTGCAGCCATTCCCGCTGCCAGTGGGCAAAATCGGCGTACTGGATCGGCAGCTCGGCCAGTGGCGAAGGGATGCCGGCGCAGTACGCCTGGTAAAGAGTTGCAATTTCGCGAATCAGGATTCCGGCCGACCAGCCGTCGGTCACGATATGATGCATCGTGAGAAGGCCAACCTGCTCTTCGGGAGAAAGCTGCAGCACGCTCGCTCGTACCAAAGGACCCCGGGCCAGATCGAACGGGCGACGTGCTTCTTTGACGATCAACCTATGAACTTCGTTCTCTCGCTGAACTTCGGGCAGCTCGCTCAGATCTACAATCGACAACGTGACAATCAGTTCTGGCGCGATCACCTGAGTGGGTTGTCCATCGACCATAGAAAATGTTGTTCGCAGGGCTTCGTGACGCCTCACGATTTCGTTTAGACTCTGCTCGAGCGCCTTCAGGTTGAGCGGTCCCTTCAGGCGAACCGCAACCGGGAAATTGTAAACCGAATTTCCCGGATCAAGTTGATCGATAAACCATAGCCGCTGTTGCGCGAAGGAAAGCGGCAAATCTCCATCTCGAGGAACGGGTAGAATAGGTGTCAGTTGAAAGCTTTGACAGTCTCTACGCGATAGCTCGAGCCCCTCGGCCAGACCGGCTACCGTTGGAGTTTCGAACAAGCGGCGCAGCGGCATCTCGACCTGAAATGTTTCGCGGATTCGGGATACAACTTGAGTGGCCAGCAGCGAATGCCCGCCCAGGTCGAAGAAATCATCGTGGATACTCACGCGCTCGACGCCGAGGACTTGCGACCAAATGTCGACGAGCATTTCTTCTGTGGGAGTGCGGAATCCCGTGAATACCTTCTCCGACTCGGCCCGTGTCTCAGCGAGCGATGGCAGCGCGCGCCGATCGACCTTGCCATTCGAACTCAGCGGAAAGCTATCGAGCATGACGAAAAACGCGGGGACCATGTGCTCAGGCAGTCTGTCCTTCAGAAATGTGCGCAGCTCGATGACGGTAAGAGTGCAGCCCGGCTGAACGACCACATACGCGGCCAATCGCCTTTCTCCCAGCGGACTTTCGTCAACTGTGACAACGGCCTGAACTATCGATGGATGCTGCGCCAGGGCTGCTTCAATCTCTCCCAGCTCAATCCTGAAGCCGCGGATTTTGACCTGGTAATCTCCGCGGCCGAGATACTGGATATTTCCGTCCGGCAGATATCGCGCGAGATCGCCAGTCCGGTACATCCGCTTACCGGGCTCGCTGCTGAAAGGATCAGGAATAAATTTCTCGGCGGTTAACTCCGGCAGGCTTAGATAACCACGCGCAAGACTTGCACCACCTATGTATAGCTCTCCCGCAATTCCAATTCGCACTGGACGAAGCTTAGCGTCCAGAATGTAGATTCGAGCATTCGGTATGGGCTGTCCTATCGGCACTGTCGACGTACCTATTCTCCCGTCGCATAGCCAGTATGCCGAATCAATAACTGTCTCGGTCGGCCCATAGACATTGTAGAGTTTGGCCTTTGAGCGCCGACTAAAATCGGCGACTACATCGGGCGTCAACGCTTCGCCGCCGCTCATTATGGCGCGCAACGCGACGGCGTCCTTGAAGGCAGGCTCTGCGACCAGCAGGCGCAGAAGCGAAGGAACGCAATGAAGAATCGAAATACCATCGTCACGAATCTTTTCAGCTATGTAGCGGGGATCGCGGTGAGCGTCGGGCTCCGCAATTTTCAAACATGCTCCAGCCAGCAAAGTCGGAAAAATTTCGCGTCCCGAAGCGTCGAAGGTGATAGGAGTCTTTAGAAGAGTACTGTCATTCGCGGTGATGGCCAGCGTTTGCGATAGCCACTGAATGGTATTGCTAAGACCTCGATGCTCGACCATCACGCCCTTGGGCTGCCCGGTCGAACCAGAGGTGTAGATGATGTAGGCGAGGTTGCCGGCCGTCGCGATGCGCGGCGGATTCTCATCACTCTCGCCGGCAATTGAATCCCAATCGGCATCGAGAGATATCAGGCGCACCCCTTGCTCGGGCATCCGCTCGCGCAGCGACGCCATCGTTAAGACCACTCGCGCCCGAGCGTCTTCGAGCGTGAATGCCAGACGTTCCTTCGGGTAGGCCGGATCGATCGGCACGTAAGCGGCGCCCGCCTTCAGAATGCCGAGCAGCGCGACGACCATCTCGAGGCACCGCTCCATGCAAATGGCGACCGGCACTTCGGGCCCCACTCCCCGAGCCCGTAGATAATGTGCAACCTGATTCGCGCGTGCGTTGAGCTG
>JBEKLS010000112.1:0-14756 GCA_050010075.1 Binatus sp. (SeqCode)
GAGGAAAAGCATTCCGAGGTTCCTTCGCCGCTAAGCATCGATCAGGTCGAGCGCAATCACATTCTCGAAGTTCTGTTGCAAACCAACTGGCGAATTGAAGGATCTGACGGCGCAGCGGCCTTGCTGAACCTCAATCCCAGCACGCTTCGCAGCCGAATGAAAAAGCTCGGCGTTCAGCGGAGTACACAAGGGGTTTCGTAGATCCGCGAGATATCGCGGGCCAGCGTCGCGGCTCGCGGTCTTCGGAGTGCCTGAATCCCCGGAATCATTGCGATCTTGGTCGTGGCCCGTGCCTTGCTCTAACCGAGGTCATGATCAGAATCACCGTAGTTCCCCGCGACCATGGCGCGACACGCGTCATCGTCGAGGGCCGGATAACCAAGCTCTCATCGGCCGAATTGGCCGGCGTATGCGATCAGCATCTTGCCGGCGGAGACAACCTCGAACTCGATCTATCGGCCGTGACCTTCGCCGACAGTGAGGGCGTAGCCCTGGTACGCGATCTGCTTGGGCAGGGCTGCGTTCTCGGAGAATGCGCGGGATTGGTACGCGCGCTCCTGGCAGATGATTCACGGCAACTGCCCAAGTCAACCGCCGCGATCGAAGAAGCACAGTTGCTCGCGCAGCTGCGCACCGGCGACGAGGACGCCTTCGGGCTGGTGGTTCAACGATACGGCGGCCGTATGCTGGCGACCGCCCGCAGATTTCTTAACAACGAGCACGACGCGGAGGACGCTGTTCAGGAAGCGTTCGCTTCCGCCTTCCGCGCGCTCGACAGATTCAACGGCGCCGCGATGTTCTCGACCTGGCTTCATCGGATCGTTGTAAACGCGGCGCTGGTGCAATTGCGGTCCAAGAGACGCCGGGCCGAGCAGCCGATTGAAAATTTGCTGCCGCGCTTTGACCAAGACGGCGCGTGGATCGACGAGCCGGTGAATTGGACCGATGCGAGCCAGACGATTCTGGAACGGCGCGACTCATGTCAGATAGTGCGGCGCTGCATCGCGAGACTTCCCGAAATCTACCGCTCGGTCGTTCTGCTGCGCGATATCGAGGAGTTGGACACCGACGAGACTGCACGCTCCCTTGCGATCACCGCGAACACGGTCAAAGTGCGGCTCCATCGGGCTCGCCAGGCACTCAAGACTCTCATCGAGCGAGAGCCCGGGCTCCAGTTCCTTAATTCGAACCATATCGGTTCATACGATCGTGAGCACCGCACTTCGCTCTAGGCAAAGGGTTTCCAGGCGAGCCGCGACCGCAATCTCTTATGCCTTGGCTCCTCGCAGTCGAATCCGACGGGAGTGTTGGCACCTCACCAAAAATGAACACGTATCCTCGTGGCGAGTAACGCGCAGATGAGTAAAACCACCGGGCTCTTTGCCTTCGTTGCGTCGGCCGTGCTCGTTTTTCCTGCGATAGCGTTCGCGCAATACGGAGGCCAGGGCCTTGGCAGCGCCCTCAGCAGCGATCCTTCATCGCACCAAGGTCAGGTACGTGCCGGCGTAGACGATATCGCAAGTAAAGCGTCACAAGAGACGCCGTTTAAGATCATCAAAGACGTAAAGCTGGGACTAAAAGACGCGGATCCGAACGTGCGCGTGAGCGAGTTGACAAAACTGCGTGATCTGCAGGATCCCGAAGTTAATCAGATCCTCATTCAATCGATGGCCGACCCGGATTTGCGCGTGAAGCTTAAGGCCATCGACCTCCTGGCTTCGCGCGACGCTAATGAGGCAGTAGCGCCGATGTCGTCGATGCTGTTTCTGCGATCGACGGAGCAAATCGCAAGACTTCATCTGGTTGCGGAACTGGGGCGAATTGGCGACGGGCGAGGTGCACCGGCTGTTATGCAATTTCTGGCGGAGCCCGAAGACGAGCGCGGCCGCGGCACTGCGGTATTCGCGCTGGGCGAGATGGGATATGAGAGAGCGACGCCGCTCCTCAAAAGGGTCGTGATAGAAGATCAGAGTCCGACGGTACGGCGGCTGGCGCAAGAAGCGCTGCGCAAGATCGACGGCGAGCTTCCTTTCGAGCACCAAAAGCAGCTGGCGGCGCAGCAGGACCCGCACGCCCCGGTTCCGACCGATCAGAAGCTCGCAAATCTGCGCGAGATCGACCAGAAGTTGCAGAACCAGGAACGTTAACCCTGAGTCGTATTTCGTAAGAACATAATCCTGATTTCTCAGCAGACCTTGGCTATGGACGGCTCGTAATTTTTTCGCAACGAGACATCGCGGCTCGTTCGCTTACTTGTTTGACAGCGAGCATGGGAGGGCAGCGAATCATCCGCGAAGCTTCGCCCGCGAGCTCGCGGTCGCGCCAATCAAGCATCCCGCGTCTGAGCCGGCGGGTATCGATTTCGAGCGGTCGCGTTCGATCGGCTCGAGAGGGCCGCCGAAATATCGCAGACACGTGTACGCTCAATTTTCTGAACGGAGCCATCGGAACATAAGCTGAGCGGTTATCTAGGGAACGCGTAATACGGATCATGAGATGAGCCGAACACCGAATCTGCTAAGGTGATACTCGAAGGCGTTTTTGGTATCTGCGCCGAGCATTCATAGCTCAAGGTGTCGCTAACCTCAGTCGAGTTTCCGGCCGCTCTCAAATCTGCAGGACTTGCAAAAGTGTCAGCCGAGATTGCGATCGATGGCTTTGGCCACACGAGCCGCCTGCTTTCTCGGGCTGCTACGCCACCCCGACCTCAAATTGGTGGCCGTCGATGAGCTCACCGACATTGCGTGGAAGTCAGTCCACGAGCAGCAAGCAAGGAATCGGCGAAGCAGAGCTGGAAAGGCTTCAGCACCAATCGTTCAGCTACTTTCTACACGAAACGAATCCTGACAACGGGCTGGTGATCGACAAGACCGCACCGGATTGGCCTGCCAGTATTGCCGCGACCGGCTTCGCGATCGCGGCTTATCCGGTGGCTGTCGAGCGCGGATTCATGAAGCGCGCTGCGGCGGTAGAACGAACGCTGACCACGTTGCGTTTTTTCTGGAACAGCCGGCAGGGTCCCGAACCCGACGCCACCGGCCACAAGGGCTTTTATTACCATTTTCTGAACATGCGAACCGGCCGACGCGCCTGGCAATGCGAGCTTTCAACGATAGATAGCGCTTTTCTGCTGGCAGGCGCGTTGACTGCTGGAGTTTATTTCGACTCGGATGCCTCCGACGAGCGTGAAATCCGCAGCCTCGCTGACCAGCTCTATCGCCGCGCGGACTGGCAGTGGGCGCAAAACGGTGGCGCCACGGTTACGCATGGCTGGAAGCCCGACAGCGGATTTCTCAAGTACCGATGGTCAGGCTACGACGAGGCGATGCTGCTGTACGTCCTTGGTATGGGCTCACCCACTCATCCGCTGCCCGAAAGTTCCTATACGGCGTGGATTTCGACTTATCGGTGGGAGTACCGTTACGGATATGAATACCTTTACGCGGGGCCGTTGTTCACACACCAGCTCTCGCATATCTGGATTGACTTTCGCGGCATTCAGGATGCCTTCATGCGCGTCAAGGGCATCGACTATTTCGAGAACAGCAGTCGAGCGACCTGTGTCCAACAACAGTACGCTGTAGACAATCCGCTCAAATTCGCAGGCTATGGCCGCGATTGCTGGGGAATTACCGCGAGCGATGGCCCGGGCGCCGAGACAATCAAGGTGGGCGGCATCCAGCGGCAATTCTTCGACTACGCGGGACGGGGTGTTCCGTATGGCCCCGACGACGGCAGCATCGCGCCCTGGGCGGTGGTCGCGTCGCTGCCGTTCGCGCCTGAGATTGTGCTGCCAACGATCGACTACTTCATCAACGAAGTTAAATTGACTGCGCACAACCCTTACGGGTTCAAAGCGACTTTCAACCCAACCTACCCTATAGAATCCAGCAATCCTTGTGGCTGGGTATCACCATGGCATTACGGTCTCAATCAAGGGCCGATTGTCTTGATGATCGAAAACTATCGTACCGACTTATTGTGGCGATTGATGCGAGACTGCCCTTACATCGTAAGCGGCTTGCATCGCGCTGGCTTTCGCGGGGGTTGGTTATGGACCCAGTAACAGAAAGGAATTTAGTCATGAATACGGAAACTCTCTCCCCGGAACTCCTTCACAAGATGGACGCTTACTGGCGCGCCGCCAACTACATCTCGGTCGGCCAGATCTATCTCTACGACAATCCGCTGCTTAAGGAGCCACTGAAACTGTCGCACGTGAAGCCGCTAGTGGTCGGACACTGGGGCACGACGCCGGGTCAGAACTTCATCTATGTGCATCTGAACCGGGTCATCAAGAAATACGACCTGGATATGTTCTACATTGCCGGTCCCGGTCATGGCGGCCCGGCGCTGGTGGGCAATACTTACCTTGAAGGCACCTATAGTGAGATCTATCCGAATATCAGCCAGGACGAAGCAGGACTGAAGAAGCTGTTCAAGCAATTCTCGTTTCCTGGCGGGATCTCCAGCCACGTTGCGCCGACAACCCCGGGCTCGATTCACGAAGGTGGCGAGCTAGGGTACTCGCTGAGCCATGCCTTCGGAGCGGCGTTCGACAATCCTGGCCTGATTGTCGCCTGCGTCATCGGCGACGGGGAGGCTGAAACAGGTCCATTGGCGACCGCGTGGCAGTCGAACAAGCTGCTGAACCCGATTTCCGACGGAGCCGTGCTGCCGATCCTGCATCTCAATGGCTACAAGATCAGCAACCCGACCGTACTGGCCCGCATAGAGCATGAGGAACTGGAGCATTTTCTACGAGGCTGCGGCTGGACTCCGTACTTTGTTGAAGGTGACGAGCCGGAGAAGATGCATCAACTCATGGCCGCTACGATGCAACAGGTCATAGAAGACATTCGGCAAATCCAAAGCAACGCGCGCAACAAGAACGACAACACTCGGCGGCGCTGGCCGATGATCGTTCTCAGGTCACCCAAGGGCTGGACGGGACCGAAAGTCGTCGACGGCTTACAAATCGAGGGCACCTTCCGGTCGCACCAAGTGCCACTTCTCGTTGATCCCGAACATCCGGACCACGTCAAGCTGCTTGAAAGCTGGATGAAGAGCTATAAGGCCGAGGAACTTTTCGACGAACGTGGCCGTCTCATGCAGGAATTGGCCGAGCTGGCGCCCAAGGGCGATCGGCGGATGGGCGCCAATCCGCACGCTAACGGTGGAATTCTGTTGCGCGACCTGCGGATGCCGGATTTTCACGAGCACGCGGTGAATGTCCCGTCCCCCGGCGCCGTCGACGCCGAGGATACACTCGTGCTGGGCAAGTTCCTGCGTGATGTGACCAGGCTGAATCAGGAGCAACGTAACTTTCGCGTCTTCGGTCCCGATGAGACGCTCTCGAATCTTCTCGGTGCGATCTTTGAGGTCACTAACCGTCAGTGGGACGCGCGCGAGGTTAACAATGATGAATTCCTCGCGCCCGCAGGACGCGTGCTGGATTCGATGCTCAGCGAGCACCAATGCGAGGGTTGGCTCGAAGGCTATCTGCTGACTGGGCGGCACGGCCTTTTCAACAGCTACGAAGCTTTCATTCGAATCGTCGATTCGATGTTCAGCCAGCACGCCAAGTGGCTTAAGGTTACGCTGGAACTGCCCTGGCGCCGCAAGATCGCGTCGCTGAACTATCTGCTCGCCTCTCACGTCTGGCAGCAGGATCACAACGGCTTTACGCACCAGGACCCTGGTTTCCTCGACCACGTTATCAACAAGAAAGCTGATGTCGTTCGCGTCTACCTGCCGCCCGACGCCAACTGTCTGCTATCGGTCTTCGATCACTGTCTGCGCAGCCGGCATTACGTCAACGTGGTGGTTGCGGGCAAGCATGCACTCCCCCAATGGCTGACGATGGAAGCGGCGGTCGTACATTGCACGGAAGGAATAGGAATCTGGCAGTGGGCCAGCAACGACCAGGGCTCCGAGCCGGATGTGGTGATGGCCTGTTGTGGAGACACGCCCACGCTCGAGATCCTGGCCGCCGTTTCGATCCTTCGCGAACATCTGCCCGATCTGAAAATTCGGGTGATCAATGTAGTCGATCTCATGAAGCTCCAGTCTGCGAGCGAGCATCCGCACGGGCTGAGCGAAACAGATTACGATTCGCTCTTCACCAAGGATAAGCACATCATCTTTGGCTTTCATGGATACCCATGGCTGGTGCACCGGCTTACCTACCGCCGGACCAACCACAACCTACACGTCCGGGGCTACAAGGAAGAGGGAACAATCACGACCGCCTTCGACATGAGGGTTCAGAACGACTTGGACCGATTTCACTTAGTGCAGGACGTGGTAGATCGCCTACCGCATTTGGGTGCCAGAGGCTCCTATCTGAAGCAGAAAATGCAGGACAAGCTCATCGAGCACAAGCATTACATCGACGAGCACGGTCAGGATTTACCAGAAATCCGCAATTGGAAGTGGCAGACGTCAAGCAGTACCAACGCGGTCTCTAGATCATTCGCAGGGGAGCCGCCAAGGCTGGAGGCTAGTGAGTAAGACAAAACACAGTCATCAAAGTTACGACGGTCCGGACAGCGACGGTATTAATCATGGCTTCCATCGTCCTTACTGGAAACATGCGCATCGTGACTGGCGTTTGTGGGTCGCAGTGTCTTTGATGCTTGTAGCCCTGGTTACCTATGTAATGACCGATGACTTGGCCTGGCGGCCTCGCACTCAACCGCAGCAGCCGCTTCCAAGCGCTGTCGCAAAATGAGCTAGCGACGGCGCCGTGTAGGAGAAGTTTGACAGGAGCTGGAAAATGGCTAGCCAGAGAGATTCCGGAGAAGGAGCGAAGGCCCTCGTCGATCCGAACGACTCCGCACAGAACGGTGCCAAAGCAGGCGCCGACAAAACCAATGGATCGAAGTCCAAGGTAACCGAGATTCGCAAGCGCGCCTACGAGATATTCCAGGCGCGCCACGGCGGACCCGGGAGCGAAATCGGCGACTGGCAAAAGGCAGAGGCCTCACTTTCCGAAGACGCGACCAAAGTTGATCTGTCCAAGGCCGATGCTCCCAAAACAAATGGAGCCGAGACAGATGCGTCCAAGGGCGTGCAGATACCTGCCAATACCGGGACGATCCAGGATGCGCTCACGAAGTTCCATTCAACCATCGAGCATGGGCTGACTCGGGAGGAAGCGGCGACCCGGCTCAAGAAGGACGGCCCGAATGCCATCGAAGAAAAGCACATCAGCCCACTGAAGCGGTTCCTGACCTTCCTGTGGGGACCTATCCCCTGGATGATTGAAATTGCCGCGATACTTTCCGCGGTCGTTCGGCATTGGGAAGACTTCGTCATCATCTTCTTCATGCTGGCGCTTAACGCGGTCGTCGGCTTTTGGGAGGAATTCAAGGCCGATAACGAAATCGAGGCACTGAAAAAGAATCTCGCGTTGCATTCGCGAGTGCTGCGCGACGGCAAGTGGAGTGATGTGGAGGCAAAGACGCTGGTGAGCGGGGACATCGTCATGGTCAAGCTCGGCAACGTCATCCCCGCCGATCTAAAGCTGGTCGACGGCGACTATCTCAGCATCGATCAGTCCGCGCTGACCGGCGAATCACTGCCGGTGGACAAGAAGAAGAACGACGTGGCCTATTCAGGATCGATCGTGCGAATGGGCCAGATGAATGGGCTGGTCGTTGCTACCGGAATGAACACGCTCTTCGGCCGCACCGCGCGCCTGGTTGAGAGCGTTAAGACCGTCTCCCATTTTCAGAAGGCGGTCCTCAAGATTGGTAATTTCCTGATTTTGATCACGCTCGGCCTGGTCGCATTGATCCTCGCTGTAGCGCTGTATCGCGGCGACCCGTTGGTCGAGACTCTTCTGTTCGCATTGATTCTCACAGTAGCTGCAATACCAGTGGCCTTGCCGGCGGTGCTCTCCGTCACGATGGCCGTTGGCGCATCGGTGCTTGCCAGAATGAAGGCCATTGTATCCCGCCTTGCGGCGATCGAAGAGATGGCCGGCATGGACATTCTCTGCTCGGACAAGACGGGCACGCTCACGAAGAACGAACTCAAGCTGGGGAGTCCTGTGGTTTTCAAGGCCAGCAACGCGCAGGATTTGATCCTTGGCGGAGCGTTGGCGTCGCGAACCGAGGGTGGCGATGGCATCGACGAGGCCGTCATCAAAGGTCTCAGCGATAAATCGGCGTTGAAGACCTATCAGATTACTCACTTCACACCTTTCGACCCGGTCAGTAAGCGAACCGAAGCCGAAGTCAAACACGATAACGCCACTTTCAAGGTCTCGAAGGGGGCGCCGCAGGTGATCCTCGACCTTGTGCACCCCGACGCAGACGCGCGCAAAAAAGCTCAAGATCAGGTCAACGATCTGGCGAGCAAGGGCTATCGCACCCTCGGCGTCGCGCGCACAAATGCCGCCGGCAAGTGGGAGTTCCTTGGACTACTGTCGTTGTCCGATCCTCCGCGCGACGACTCAGCATCGACCATCGTGACCGCGCGAAAAATGGGCCTACAGGTGCGCATGGTAACCGGCGACAATCTTGCCATTGCCCGCGAGGTGTCGCGCGAACTCAAGCTTGGACCGAATATCGCGGTTGCCAGCAATCTTTTTCCCGATGGCAATTCTGAAGACAGCGCGAAGATAGACGCGGCTGACGGCTACGCGGAGGTTTTTCCAGAGCACAAATTTAAGATCGTCAGAGCCCTTCAGGCGAAGGGACATATCGTTGGAATGACCGGCGACGGCGTCAACGACGCGCCCGCACTCAAACAGGCGGATTGCGGAATCGCGGTGAGCGGCGCCACTGACGCAGCTCGTGCAGCCTCAGACCTGGTGCTCACGGCGACCGGTCTCTCGGTAATCACCGCCGCCATCGCGGAAGCGCGCAAGATCTTCGAGCGCATGAACAGCTACGCAATCTACCGGATTTCCGAAACCATTCGTGTCCTGCTCTTCATGACGCTCGCGATCGTGGTCTTCAACTTCTACCCGGTAACCGCAGTCATGATCGTGCTTATCGCGGTCCTCAATGACTTCCCGATCATGATGATCGCCTACGACAACACCATCGTAGCTCCGCGCCCGGTACGCTGGGACATGGAACGCGTGCTCACGGTGAGCTCGGTTCTCGGTGTGTTGGGAGTTATCTCGGCATTCGGCCTTTTCTGGATAGCCGAGAGCTATCTTCACTTGCCCCGTCCCGTCGTTCAAAGCCTGATGTTCCTTAAGCTGCTCGTCGCCGGGCATCTCACCATCTACATAACCCGGAGCGCCGGAACTTTCTGGAAGCGGCCGTGGCCCAATTGGCGCCTGGTCGTTGCCTGCGAAACCACCCAAATCATCGGAACGCTCGCCGCAGTCTACGGATGGGGCATGACCCCACTCGGATGGAAATATGCGTCCCTGGTGTGGGGCTATGCGCTGGTGTGGTTTCTCATCAACGACTTGGTGAAGGTTGAGGTTTACCGCCTTATGCATCTGGGGACTGCAGGCCATCAGCGCCACCTGGCAAGAGTCAATGCCAGCCTTCATCCAGCCCGGTCGTAAAATAGCATCATACATGAAGACGATATTTCCTAAAATTCTCTGCCCGGTCGCTTCAGCGATGACTTGATAGGGGCACTCGACCAGGCGGCCAAGCTCGCCCGACGAGACGACGGTGCGGGAGTGAAAAAGCCAAACGACAAAAATGCAAATGGCGATTAAACTGCGAACATTAGTGCTCCCCAGCTTTCTCGAGCCTTCAGTGCGGAACTTTCTCGTGACCCGCATGTCGCGCGATGAGGCCGGCGCCGCGGCGTCTGCTGATGTAGTCTGATGGTTCTTTCAGATGCTCCGGAGCGCCTCGGGTGGGGACAGGGTGGGGGAAATTTCCCAGACCGGATGAGTACGGCCGAGACACGGTCGGACACTCTTCGAACTATTGCCATTGGGCAGGCCGCTCTCACAGTGTCTTACAGAGTCTTGCGAAGGCCTCGGCGTTCGCGGACTGCAGTAACATTGCTAATCTGGCGTACTGGGTAACCGGTACCGAGGGTTCGAATCCCTCCCTCTCCGCCAGTTTTATTGGGTTTTTTCCGATCTGAGTCATTGTTTTACGTGCCCGCTTCAGTACCATTTTCGGGCCGGCTGGTCGAGAATCCGAGGGTGTTCTCCTTTGCGGAGCTCAAGGCGATGCCCAAGCAGGTGCAGATCACCGAGCACTTTTGCATTCAGGGCTGATCGAGTATCGCTAAGTGGGGCGGAGTTCCCATGCGTGATATCCTGGAAATCGTGAAGCCCAGACCCGAGGCCCGCTACGCGGTCTTCTATTCATTCGCCGAAGGTGCCGCGGGCGGCGGCTACTATGACGCTCACAAGATCCAGAACATGCGCCACCAGCTGACGATCCTGGCTTACGAGATGAACGGCGCCCCAGTCAGCGTGCTCCACGGCGCGCCCCTGCGGCTGCGCTGTGAGAACGAACTGGGTTTCAAAATGGTCAAGTGGATCGAAGCCATCGGGTTCGTTCGCGATTTCGCTCATCTCGGTGCCGGCCAGGGGGATACAACGAGGACCACGAATTCTATGGTTACCGGATGTCTATCTGATGCGGAAAATGGCTTGGGCTGTCGATTAACCTTCTGTTTTCGAGTGACAGAGCCGGCACCTGTGTGCGCGTAATCACGACCTGATCGCCGACTTTGACGCTACTGAATCGAGTCTCGGGGGCGTCTCTCCAAATCGCACCTCAATCGCAGGGCGGACTATGAGCAGAATGCTTTTCAGACTCGCGATCGCGACGACAGTTGGCAGCCTTCTGTTCACTATCCCGACCAAAGCCCAGGTCCTTCCTCCGCTAAAGAAGGCCACTCGGGTCGAGATCATTGAGGGACCAGAGCTCGAGTCGGCTCACGACGATCTGGCCATCATCAGATGGACGATGAGGAACCCCGGAGGATCAGACGATCACTTCGGTCTCGTTTACTACGGGAGGGCTCCCGAAGATCCGGGGCACAGGGCGGAATCCCACATCCGGCTCAACCGGGCCCATCCAGAGACGATTTTCCGCGTGCGCATAAGTGGGCTGGAGCCGCGGACGACCTACTACTACCGGGTGACGTCGGTGGGCAGCGATGGCGGGAGTGACGGTGTAACGAGCCCAGTCGAGCAGTTCACAATGCCTGGACAAGGCGAGCGACTCCTTGCTTACCCCGCACGACCAGCGCCGGAGCGCGAGGAGAGCGGTGCGCGCCTGGCAAAGGCGGAAACATCGCCATCGCCGACCGCCGAATCGCCCGAGCCTCTTTACGATCCGTATCCGCCCGGCATTCTCCCGCGCGATAGGGAACCGGAAACGGCAAGAGTTGAGCGAGAAACCCGGCGTATCTTCGATCAGACGCTCGCGCAGTGGAGAGCATTACCGCCGCCTGCTTTGAGAGGTAATCCTCCGGTACTTCAGAGCGCGGGCTATCAGGCCGTACGAACACTGGGCAAATTGATGAACTACGACCTGAACATGTCTCCGTTCAGGAATGAAGCTTGTAGCTCCTGCCACATGCCGTACGCGGGTTTCAGCGGTCCTATACCGTCGGTCAATCTGACGACGATCGCTTATCCCGGAACGGTTCGCTTTCGGGCTGAAAAGCGGACAGCGCAGCGCTATACCTATTCACCCAAATTCCCCGAACTCCAATACAACCAGGCACAAGCCTCGTTCTTCGGCGGCAACTTCTGGGATGCGCGCTCGACTGGATACCTGCTGCAGAGTGCTGACGCCGAGCAGGCGCAGTCTCCCCCGGTCGATTTGCTCGAACAGGGGTTTCCCGACACGGCGTGCATCGCGTTCCGGCTGTCCGAATCGGCATACCGGCTGCTCTTCGAGCGGGTGTGGGGTTCAGGATCGTTCGATATCCAGTGGCCGCCCGACACCGACAAGATCTGCGCGTCCCCTGGCGGCGCGAAGGTGTTGGGCGGCAGCACCACGCCGATTGCGCTAAGTCCGGGAGATCGGACTAAGGCAAACAACATCTATGATCACTGGGGCCAGTCCATTTCGGCGTTCGAGGACTCACCATCCGTCAGCGCCTTCTCGTCGAAATTCGATTCCTTCCTTTCGGGCAAATACACCATGTCCGCGGACGAAATGGCCGGTTATAAGCTTTTCAACGGCAGAGCCAACTGCAACTCCTGCCACCTCGACGGACTATCCACGACTCTGAAGGCCGGTCAGACCGACACCGGAGCTGGTGCCGACACGCAGCCTCTTTTCACCTGCTTCGGCTATGCCAACCTCGGGTTGCCGCTCAATCCGAGGATAGCACTGTTCTACGAGACCAAGCCGGATCGCTTCGGGTTCATTCCAAATCCATATGGCTTCGGCTACAGAGATCTGGGATTGGGCAATTTTCTCAGAAGCGGCTATGGCTCCGCACCGAACCCGAACTCGCAATGGCTCAAATATGCGCCTACTTCCGACGGCCAAATGCAGACGTCAACCGCGCGTGATGTGGCCATGACGCCGCCGCAGTGCCCTACCACCGAAGCCGGCCACGCCGACAAGAACGGCAAGCCGATTCCGTATTTCCAGAAAGAGTTCTTTCACAATGGGTACATCAAGAGCCTGAAGCAACTTGTCCATTTCTACAACACGCGTGACACGTACGGGTACCACGTGACGTCGGGTCACTGTCCAGTGGGAACGACCGAAAAGGTGAATTGCTGGCCGATGCCCGAGGTCCCAAACAACATCGATATGACTTTCGGTAACCTCGGCTTGACGGATCATGAGGAGGACCAGATAGTGGCCTTCCTGGAAACTCTCACCGACGGCTACACGACACCCTACCCCGACGACGATTCTTTCACTGGCAAGTGCGCGACCGGCGGCTCGGCATCAACTCAAGGGAATGAGCTTATCCTTCCAGGTTCGCCTCTTCTGCCTTGCGCAAAAGCCATCTGCGGTGTTGCCCCCCTGCCGGGACCGCGGCCTATTCCATAAACAGAACGCAGAAAAGCGTGACGAGCGAGTGCTCTTCCAACGTATGCGTGGCCGGGACTCTTGGCGGACAGAAGCCCGATCGCATAGCAATTGGTCAAAGATCGATTCCGACCTGAAGCGCGAGCACCAGGGCATCGCTTACCAGGCCCGTGCCATCGGGACGGATTACTCCCTGGACGTCCGGCTGCATGTGAAGCCACGGCGTCGCGTTGTACATGTAGTTCAACTCTAAGACCGTCTCGTTCGTCATCGTCGGTTGATGGTTCATCCGTTGCGCTTCGCGCAGGTCGCTGGAGAACTCGCCGAAGATTGCGAACAGGCCCAGCGCGTCCTGACTGCGCGCAGGAATCAGACCCTGATACAGCAGACCCGCATTGCCAAAATATTCCAGCGTGTCCACGTCGGGCGGCGCATAGGCGAATCCAAGTAATCCCGTCAGCCCGCGCTTCGTTCCCAGTTCCGGAGTGTAGAGTCGTTGCTCCGCCAGGCCGTATACCATCCAGGTTCCGGTAATTCGGTGCGACACGAATTGCCGCAGCGGTTCCGAGTCATAGAAGCCACCGACCTTGATAGTTCCAGGATAGTCTCTGTCTTGCAGGTACTCGGGTGAGTAGCCAAATTCCTGGAAAGGTGCGACTCCTGAATTGTGCCGGATGCTGAAATCGGCACCATGCCACTTGATACTCCGGAAGTCAGCATAGGTGTTATGCGCACCGGTCATCGAGTAGATCTCGGGCGTCAGATCGTAACGCGCGCGAATTCCCCAGTCCGCGTATGGATGGCTCGAGATTGAAGCGTTGTAGAGCATCCCATGCGGAAGTCGCATAGCCCCAGGTTTTGCGAATAGCAGGATACATCCGAGTAGGCGAAATCAGTGGTCATCATGATGCGGCCGGCAACCACGTCGAGCCGCCCGTCCAGCAGTTGCTCCTCGATCGCCAGATTGTCCAGGCGCATCGTCGGATGCCCTTACTCCTGCTGCACCTGGAAGAAGTTAGGGATGTCGCCGGACAGATTGTTGCCTACACGTTGCGAAGCCGTGGCCAGGAAATAGGTGTGCTTCAGACCCAGGAGTTTATCCAGGTCCAGGTAGATTGCGAGTCCAAGATCGTGTGTATAGCGCAGTTTGTGCAGGTTGCCACCAGTCGGATTTCCCGCTGACTCCATCATGTACAAGCCGGTGAAGTCGATGCCGTCATTGTGCAGGGTCTGTCGCAGACCGCCCCATCCACCAGTCAACGCAGTCTGCCGCTGCACACTCATTTGGATCTGACCAGCTGGAGAGATCGAGAAGGCCCCATCCACCGTCGAACTCAGGCGCATGCATCCACGGCGTCGTGTATCCGTGTACCGGCGCGGCGGACAGGATGACCATGGCGATCCATAGAATCTGACCCGATTGTCGCGAGTTGAGGTGCTTCATCGGCAAACCTCCAGGCGAGCTCACGGCTAACGAGGGAGTTAGCCGCAAAGCGAAATTATTTGCAACGCGAGCGGACTTACGTCCGCTCGCGCTACTTGGGACGTCGGCGCAGCATCTTCTGCAATTGGATACGCGATAAGTTCGATGGCCTCAGTTCCGCACGCTATGATGCGGGTCGATGACGAATTTCTTGGGCACGCCCGAATCGAACGCCTGGTACGCCTCAGGCGCCTGCCCGAGAGAAATCAGCTCGACATTGACGGCCTTCGCAACGTTGATGCGGTCGTGAAGGATCGCCATCATCAGTCCGCGGTTGTACTTCATCACGGGCGTCTGACCGGTCGTGAAGGAATGGGACTTTGCCC